>DATBKQ010000145.1:0-21370 GCA_036555825.1 Acetobacteraceae bacterium
GCCCGATCCGGATGCCGCCGACGACCCCGAGCGGCCGCGCCAGCGCGCGGTGTCGGTGGACGACAGCGGCATGGGCGACCTGCTGCGGTTCGACGCGGAGAGGCTGCGGGTGCTGATCGAACGGCACCTGCTGTACACCGGGAGCGTGCGGGCGCGCGCCCTGCTGGAGGACTGGGAGCGCACGCTGGCGAGCTTCATCAAGGTGATGCCGCTCGACTTCCGCCGTGCACTGACCGAGCTGCGCGCGGAGCGCCAGGCGGCCAAGGCCGCCGCCGACTGAGAAGGTTCCGTTATGGGCAAGGTGACCGGGTTCCTCGAGATCGAGCGGCACGACCGCGGCTATGACAAGCCGGATGTGCGGCGAAGGACGTGGAAGGAGTTCCTCAAGCCGCTGTCGGAGCCGGAGCTGGCGGACCAGGCGGCGCGCTGCATGGATTGCGGCATTCCGTTCTGCCACCAGGGCTGTCCGGTCAACAACCTGATCCCGGACTGGAACAATCTGGTCTACCGGCACCAGTGGGAAGCGGCGATCCGCACGCTGCACTCCACCAACAACTTCCCCGAGTTCACCGGCCGGATCTGCCCCGCGCCATGCGAGGCGGCGTGCACGCTCAACATCGAGGACAATCCGGTCACCATCAAGACGATCGAGTGCGCCATTGTCGATCGCGGCTGGGCCGAGGGCTGGATCGTGCCGCGGCCGCCGGCGCATCGCACCGGCAAGCGGGTCGCCGTCGTTGGATCGGGGCCGGCGGGAATGGCGTGCGCGCAGCAGCTCGCGCGGGCGGGGCATACGGTGACGCTGTTCGAGAAGAACGACCGCATCGGCGGGCTGCTGCGCTACGGCATCCCCGACTTCAAGATGGAGAAGCACCTGATCGACCGGCGCATCGCGCAGATGACGGCGGAGGGCGTGGGCTTCCGCACCGGCATCGAGATCGGCGTGACCTTGCCGATGGAGGCGGTGCTGCGCGACTTCGATGCGGTGGTGATGGCGGGCGGGGCGGAGTGGCCGCGCGACCTGGAGGTGCCGGGGCGCGGGCTCGATGGGGTGCACTTCGCGATGGACTTCCTGACGCAGCAGAACAAGCGGGGCGCCGGGGACGAGGAGGCGCGCGCGACCATGGGGCGCGGCACCATCACCGCGAAGGGCAAACATGTCGTGGTGATCGGCGGCGGCGACACCGGGTCGGACTGCATCGGCACGTCGGTGCGGCAGGGTGCGGCGTCGGTGACGCAGCTCGAGATCATGCCGAGACCGCCCGAGCGCGAGAACAAGGCGCTGACCTGGCCGGACTGGCCGCTGAAGCTGCGCACCTCGCACGCGCACGAGGAGGGGGCGGACCGCGACTGGGCGGTGCTGACCCGGCGGGCGATCGGGCTCTCCGGCAAGGTGGAAGCGCTGGAGTGCGTGCGGGTCGAATGGGTGGGTGGCAGGATGCAGGAGATGCCGGGCAGCCAGTTCCAGCTCAAGGCGGATCTGGTGCTGCTGGCCATGGGGTTCCTGGGATCGCGGCGGCACGGGATGGTGGAGCAGTCGCGCGTGGCGCTCGACCCGCGGGGCAATGTGGCGGCGAACACGGCGGATTATCGGACGTCGGTCGATAAGGTGTTCGCCGCGGGGGATATGCGGCGCGGGCAGTCGCTGGTGGTGTGGGCGATCCGCGAGGGGCGGCAGTGCGCGCGGGCGGTGGATGAGTACCTGATGGGGGCGAGTACGTTGCCGCGGTAGGGGCGGCCCCCTCCCCCTAACCCCCTCCCGCTAGGGGAGGGGGGGATCCTCATACGCTCGTTACATCAACCCGCGTGTCGTTGAAGCAGGCGCCGTCGGCGAGGTCGGCGCGCAGGTCGGCGGAGACCAGGGCGGAGATGGTCTGGCCGGTGCGGCTGGTGGCGAGCCAGGCGCCCTTCTCGCTGGCGACCACGCCTGGGGGCACATCGTCGGTGACGTGGAGCGGCAGGATGACTTCGCCGCGCTCGTTCCAGACCTTGACCTCGGCGCCATCGGAGAGGCCGCGCGCCGCGGCGTCTTGCGGGTGCATCAGCAGGCGGGGCCTGGGCATGGCGAAGCCGAGGGTGGAGCTGATCTGCCGGTCCGAGGCGGGGGAGATCAGCATCAGGGGGTGATCGCTGCGGCGCTCGCGCCAGGTGGGCATGCGGGCGGCCTCGCCCCAGCGTTGGGCGAGCGCGTCGGAGCGCAGCTCGATGCGGCCGGAGGGTGTGGCGGGGAAGACGTTCTCGAACAGTACCAGCGGCTGGCCGTCCTGGCCCTTCATCTGGACGCCGCGGTCGATGGGGATCGCGCTGGGCCGGACGTCGCCCAGGTCGATGGCGGCGTCCATAAGGTCGGCGTCGGTCGCCTGGAAGGCGGGGTCGTCGAAGCCGAAGCGGACGGCGAGGCGGCGGAAGATCTCGGTGTTGGGCAGCGATTCGCCCGCCGGCGGGATCACCGGTTCGGCGCGCTGCAGCCAGTGGTGGCCGTAGGAGGCGTAGAGGTCGGCGTACTCGAAGTGGGTCGCGGCGGGCAGGACGATGTCGCAGTAGCCCATGCTCTCGGTCATCGCGACGTCGATGCCGACGGTGAAGATGTCCTCGCGCGCGAGGCCGCGGCGCATGCGGTTCTGGTCGGGATGCACCACCACGGGGTTGTGGTTGTAGATGAACACCGCGCGCAGCGGCGGATCGATGGCGTCCTCGGCCAGGTAGCGGCCGATGTCGAGCAGGTTGACGGTGCGCATGCCGTCGGGTGCGAGGTCGGGGCGCTGCAGGCGGGCCATGGTCTTGGGGAAGGCGTTGGAGGCGCCGAGTACGATGCCGCTGCCCCGGCCCAGCTTCCCGAGCAAGGCGGGCAGGGCGATCAGGGCGCGGATCGAACTGCCGCCGTTGCGGCCGCGCTCCAGCCCGTTGCCGGGGGCGAACACCAGCGGGTCGGCCTCGGCCAGCCACCGGGCGCAGGCGACGATCTGCTGCTCGGGCAGGGCGCATGCGTCGGCGGCGCGCGCGGCTGGCCAGGCGCGGGCGGCGGCCATGAAGTCGTCGAAGCCCAGAACGTGCTGGGCGATGAACGCCTGATCGAGCGCGCCCATGCGTTCGAGCTCGGCGGCGAGCGCCCAGGCCAGCAGCACGTCGGTGCCGGGCAGCGGGGCGAGGTGCAGGTCGGCCTGTTCGGCGATCTTGGTGCGCAGCGGATCGACCACGATCAGCCGGCCGCCCTTGCGCTTCGACTGGCGAACGCGGCGCACCAGATGGAGGTTGGTGACGGTGGCGTTGTTGCCCCATACCACGTTGAGCGCCGCCTCGGCGGCGAGTTCGGGCGGGCCGCCCGGCACCGCGCCATAGGTGCCGGCCCAGGCCTCGCTGCGCACGCCGCCGCACAGCGAACGGCGATAGAGCTGGGTGGCGCCGAGCTTGTAGAAGAAGCGCGAGGACATGCTGTCGCAGGCGAGCAGGCCGTGCGGCCCGGCGTAGTTCAGCGGCGTGACCGCCTGCGGGCCCCACCGCTGGATCACCGCGCTGGTGCGGGCCTGGATCTCGTCGAGCGCGGCGTCCCAGGAGATGCGCTGGAAGCTGCCCGAGCCTTTGGGGCCGGTGCGGCGCAGCGGGTAAAGGATGCGCTGCTTCCCGTGCACGAAGGCCGGCATGTCGCGCGCCACCTTGTTGCAGATGACACCGGCGGTGAACGGGACCCCCTCGGAGCCGCGGACCTTGGCGATGCGGCCGTCCTCAACCGTGACGCTGAGGCTGCAGGTGTCGGGGCAGTCGTAGGTGCAGACGCTCTGGCGCTGGATGACGGACATGGGGCTCTCCTCAGCGCGCAGCGTATCGTGCAATGGTTCGATAGGCAGCACCGATTGGCCTGGCAGCGGGCAGACCATTCATAGTCACAGAATCGCGAAGTACTCCCGCTGCTCCCAATCGGTGACATCCGCCAGGAAACGGCCGATCTCGAACTCCTTGAGCCTGACGAAGTAATCGACGAACGGATCGCCGAACGCCGCGCGGAAGCAGGCATTCTCGCGAAGCGCCGCGATCGCCGCCATCAGATTCCTGGGCAGCGTGGGCGCATCGGCACAGTACGGCGCGTCGGCTGACGGTCCGGGATCGGCATCGGTTGCGACGCCATCCAGACCGGCGGCAATCTGCGAGGCCATGTAGAGATACGGATTCGCCGCCGGTTCTCCGACCCGGTTTTCCAGCCTTGTTCCGGCATCGCCCGGCTGTCCAACGACGCGGACCATGGCGGCGCGATTATCGTAGGCCCAGACGATGTGATCCGGTGCCATCGAATTGGGCATATAGCGTTTGTAGCCGTTGATCGTCGGCGTGCTGAACGCGGCCGCCGCGGTCGCGTGTCGCAACAGTCCCGCAAGCCAGTTGCGCGCCAGCTTCGACAGCCCGTCCGGATGGGGAAACAGATTGCGTCCATCGGCGTCCTCGAGCGAGTGGTGCAGATGCCAGCCGGACGAGGCGATGTGCGGCAACTGCGGCCGGCACATGAAGCTCGCCAGATAGCCGGCACGCGCCAGGATCTGCTTCGTCGCGTTGCGGAACAGCAGCATGGCATCGGCGGGCAGCATGCCGGTTGTGGCGCCGAACGTGACCTCGACCTGGCTCGGCCCGAATTCGATCTCCAGCGACCGGAGCGGCAAGCCCAACTCCTGCAGGTTGCCGCGCAGCGTTTCCATCAACGGCTCGATCGCGTCGTAGCGCTGCTCGGTGAGATACTGATACCCGTGGTTCAGGGGTATGACCTTCGGCGGCGGGCCCGGCATGGCGATGTGGTCCGGCGCAGCGATGCCCTCGGCCAGCTTCAGGATGTGGAATTCCACTTCGAGACCTGCGCGCCAGGTCAGTCCGCGCTGATCGAGCCGGTGCAGCATGCGTCGCATCAGGGCACGCGTGGACAATGGATGCGGGGTGCCGTCGGTTCGGTAGAGGTCGCAGAGAATCCAGCCGCTGTGCGGCGACCAGGGCAGGGTGCGGAACGTGGCGGGATCGGCGACCATGACCATGTCGCCGGCCCCCTCGCCGCCACGCTGAAAGACTGGGAAAGCCGTACGGCCCGAGAGATCCTTCAGCAGCATCGTGAGCGTGCAGGTAACCCCGCCGCGCAGCGCGCCGATCGCATCGGTTGCGACGAGGGTCTTGCCCCGGACCACGCCGTGCGCATCGGAGAAAGCGAAACGTACCGTGCCGAGTTTCGCGATGCGCTCGGTGATCTCGGCGGCGGCTTCCTCCTGCGCCTTGGTCCAGAGGCCATGGCGCGTAATGAAGCCGTTCACGCGAGAGCTGTTTCGCCGGCGAGCCACGGGGTTGCGCGCCGCCGCTCGGCCTCGAGCGACCGCCAGTATTCGTCGAGGCCGACGATGGGGCCGACGGCGTCGATCGTGGCGGGGCCGCTGATCCGGTGCGCATCCTTTGTGAGCGGTGGATCACGTCCCCCCGCGACATCGTCGATGGCACGAAAGATCATGCGGCGGGCGGCCGTTATGATGCGGTCGGAGTAGCCGAGATGCTCCCGCGTGCGGTCCTGGATCGGCCCCATGCTTTCGACCGCCCATTGGTCATGCACGTTGATGTCCATGCCCATGCCGGTATAGGTGGCCGTGCGCTGCTCTTCCGGATCATAGCCCCAGTCGTTCGACCGGCCGGCGTGCGGCACGTAGTCCGGCAACGAGTGGCTCTGCAGCCGTTGCGCGCGCATCGTCGCCTTGTCCACCGGCGTCGTGAAGCTGGTGAAGATCGCGTACCAATAGCAATGCGTGTCGTCGACCGGCACGTGCCACTGGGTGATCGACATTTCGCGGCTGAGCGGAATCACGAACGCATGGGGAAACACCATGTTGGTGATGCGCAGATGGACGACCGTGTCATTGATCGGCCGCCGCGTGATGATCCGCAGCCCATATGCGGTTTCCTGCGAGTCCAGCCGAGGATTCGGTACTTCACGCAGCAGGCGCGTCATCGGGATGTCGGCGCCTATGGTCGCGGCGCGGAACTGACGGCCATAGATATCGCCGGAGGGATCCTCATCTTCGAAGAACCGATGCAGGAAGCTGGCATGCCCCGGATCGATGCCGACCTCCAATGCCTGCAGCCAGTTGCATGACCATAGACCCTTGAACGCGAAAACATGGCTGTCGGGCGCCGTGAAGCAGTCAAGTCCGGGAAACGGCGGAGGTTCGCCGGGACCCATGTAGGTCCAGATGATCCCGCTGCGCTCGATGCACGGATAAGCCGGTTGCCGCACCTTGCGATGGAATGTGCTGTCCGCGGGTTCGGCAGGCTGCTCCAGACAGGCGCCAGTCGCGTCGTACAGCCAGCCATGGAACGGGCAACGCAGACCGCCATTCTCGCATCGGCCGAAACTCAGATCGGCTCCGCGATGTGCGCAGCGCCGGTCGAGCAGAGCGTAGCGCCCGGATGGATCGCGGAAGAGCACGAGGTCTTCGCCAAGCAGGCGAAGCGCCTTTACCGGCCGCGGCCGGTCGAGTTCTTCGGTCAGCGCGGCCGATTGCCAATAGCGGCGCATCAACGCGCCGCATGGTGTAGCGGGTCCTGTCTCGGTGATGAGCCGGTTCTGATCGGCGGTGAGCATCGCCTCCCCAACATCTTCGTTGTGCACCACTGGTCGCGACTATGGAGCCTGCCCCCGGTGTTTGCCATCCTTGCGACGGTCGCGGACACAGGAGGGACTTGTGGCATTTCAACCATTCGATCTGAGCGGCAAGGTGGTGCTGGTCACGGGGGGCAATCGCGGCATCGGGTTCGGCATCGCCCAGGCGGTGGCGGCGGCCGGGGCGGACGTGGCGATCTGGGGCACCAATGCGGCGAAGAACGCCGAGGCGCGGGCGGCGCTGGCCAGGACCGGGCGGCGGGTGGTGGCGCTGCAATGCGATGTGGGCGACGAGGCGGCGGTCGCGGCGGCGTTCGCCGAGACGCTGGCAGCACTTGGGCGGGTGGACGGCTGCTTCGCCAATGCCGGCATCGGCGGGGGCGGGGCGAAGTCGTTCCTGGAGATGGAGAGCGAGCTGTGGCGCCGGGTGCTGCGGGTGAACCTCGACGGAGCGTTCTACACGTTCCGCGCGGCGGCGCGGCACATGGTGGAGCGGCGCGGCGGGGGCGTGCTGGTGGGCACCGCGTCGCTGGCGGCGATCGAGGCGGCACCGCGCAGCGAGCACTACGCGGCGAGCAAGGGCGGGATGATCTCCATGGTGCGGGCGATGGCGGTGGAGTTCGCGCGCCACGGCGTGCGCGCGCATGCGATCGTGCCGGGGTGGATCGACACCGACATGACGCAGCGGCTGACCACGAATGAGACGTTCCATGGCAAGGTCATGCCGCGCATCCCGATGCGCCGGTGGGGCAAGGGCGAGGACTTCGGCGGCATCGCGGTGTATCTGATGAGCGAGGCATCGCGGTATCACACGGGCGATACGTTCGTGATCGACGGCGGGTATTCGCTGTTCTGAGACGGACCCCCGAGGCGTCTCACGGGCGTCTCGTTTCTCTGTGCAGCGGAGCGGCCATGGCCGGGCCGGCAATGCGGGCCAGGGCGGCGCGGGTCGGTGCAAGGGTGGGGGGAGGCGGCGTCGGCCTCGCGCATCACGCTGATCGACTGGGCGGTGCAGTTCCGCTGCCGTACCCGGTCGCCAGCCGCGGCGAAGGCGGGGCCTCGGCGAGGGCAGGCATGGCGCAGGCATTGGCGGCGACGCAGGTGGCGGCGAGCACGGCCTCATCGGCATTAGCCGGGAGCATGGAGGCGATTTCGGCAATCGCGGCGTTGTCGTGGATCACATGACCCCACGCGTTGCGAGAAGCCGCTCGTCGATGTGCGCGATTCCCGGTTGAACGCTCCTGTATTCGCAACCTATGATCGCGGTCGGACTCGAGTGCCACTATCCTGACCACGTGGGCCGGCCGGGGACGCACTTCATGCTGTGGCGATTTCTGTTCCGCCTGACAGGCTCGGTGCTATCGGGATCGGCGGTGGCGCTGCTGTTCATCGCAGTTGTGCAGCTTGTGCCGGATCCGGCCGACCGGCCGAAGCACTCTCCGGTGCACTCGGTGGCACGCGAAATTGAAGGATCGGCGAAGCTCGCCATCCAGCGGGAGCTGCCGATGGAGCCGGCCGGCGCAGCGATCCAACCAGTGGCGTTCACCGATAGCGTTCCCGAATCTGTCATCCCCCTGGCGCGAGATCTTCGCGGCGAGAACGGGGAAGCGGAGGCGGTGGCCGTGGCGGCACCCGATCGGTCGGTGCAAGCGGAACGTCGGCACGATCCAGAGCAGGAAGCCACAGTATCGCAGGCGCCTCCCGAGGCTCCGCGACAGGAAAGGGTGGCAGGCATCGCATTGACCGGCGTCCAAGGGCCGACCCGAGAGGGGCAACCCGAGCCTGGGCCGGCCAGTGCACAGGACCCCCGGGATGTCGCGCCGGCCGTAATGGCGACCGCGCTTGCGGGCGAGGCGCATGCGCGAGCGCCGGCAGGCCAGGCGAGGCGAACAGGACCGGTGGTTCGCGGTTCGCATGCCGCGCACCCGCATCGAGGCCGGATCGACGTTCCGGAGCACCGCCATTCTGTCCGGCGGGCGCAGCACCAAATGCAAGACTGATGTCCGTTCCGCTCCTAGGGCGGGATGAGGGCAGGTTGATCTCAACCTGCTTTGGCTTTCTCTGGCTGAGCGCGTGATTCAGAGCTCCGGGCGATTCCGCCTCCGGTCATCACGCGCTAACCCCCCGCCGCGCCACGCTCGGCGACCTCCCCCGCTGCGCGGGTCCCGCAAGCGGGAGAGGTGGAGGGCGCGCTGCGCTGACGAACCGATTGAGCCAGATCAATGCGGTCGCCTGGCCCCTGCATACAGTTGTCAGCGGAGGACAGCCATGCAGCAGCCATACCGTATCACCTTCTTCAAGAAGCTGGTGGACAGCACCGGCCACCCGGTGGACGCCATTCAGGGCTCCATCGAACTCGACGCGAGCGACACCCAGTCGGCGATGGATCGCGCGAGACTGGCGTTTGCCGAGCGCAAGCAGGTGGGCGACTGGTCGTTGCGCGCCGATTACATGAACGTGGAGCTGCTTGCCGCCGCCGAGAGGGTTCGCGCGGCGGCCGGACGAAAGCGCGCGAGGCAACCCCGGCGCTGAGTTTTGCGGGCAGGGTCATGCCTGACGCAGGAAGGCGTCGATCCTGGCGGCGGCCTGTTCGGCCAATGCGTTCGGGAACAGGGTGAAGCCGTGCGCGCCACCGGGATAGATCGCCAGTTCCGCGGCATTTCCCGCCGCCAGCCAGCGCGCGTGCATGAACAGCGTATCGTCCAGCAGCGCATCGGCCGTGCCGACGGTGAACAGCGCCGGAGGCATGCCGTGCAGCCGGGCGTAGAGCGGCGAGATGTCGGGATCACGCCGATCGGGCACGGCTGGCAGGAAGGCGTTGATGAACTGCACGATGTCGCTGCTGCGGAGCATCAGACGCTCGTGGCCGAACAGGCGCTGGCTGGGCGTCATCGACAGGTCGTAGGCGCCGTACACCAGGTTGGCGGCGCGGAATCCGGTAAAGCCGTGGCGGTCGCGCATGCGCAGCAAGGTCACGGCGGAGAGATGACCGCCGGCTGATTCGCCGCCGATGGCCGAGAGGTCCGCGCCGAATTCGGTCTTGGCGTTGCGTGCCAGCCAGAGCGCGGCCGCCTCGCAGTCATCGGGACCGGCGGGATAGGGATGCTCGGGCGCGAGGCGGTACTCGACGCTGACCACGGCGAGGCCGGTGTTGTCAGCGATGCGCTCGAGCTTCGGGTCCTGCATGTCGGCGCCGCCCAGCACCCAGCCGCCGCCATGGATGTGCAGATAGACGCCGCGCGGCGTGTCCGGGGCGACGATGCGCAGCGGAATTGTGTTGCCGTCCTTGCCGGGGATGTCGCGCATCCGCGCGCGAGCCGAGATCACCGGCGGCGGGAAGGGACCGTCGCCGCGGCGGCGCGCGGCGCGCGCGGTCTCGGCGCCGGTCACCCACCACTCCGGCATCGGCGTCAGCAGTTGCACCAGCGAGTCGTTGAGCGCGCGGGTCTCGGGGCTTACCGCGTCCGGGCGGAACAGCGCGGGGTCGAGCGGATTGGTCATCCTGATGTCTCCGTTTCACAATGGCGGATCGTTGTCGGACCTTAGCGCAGTCATGAGCAGCATCGAGACACGCACGTCCTGGGTCGTCGCCTTTACCGCGCTGGTCATCATGTCGATCGCCTATGGCGCGCCGTTCGTCGCGGTGGTGGCATTGAAGCCGATCGCCGCCGAGCTGGGCAGCGAGCGATCGGTGCCGGCGCTGGCCTATTCGCTGGCATGGCTGGGAGCCGCGTGGGGCGGGATTGCGATGGGCCGGATCGCCGACCGGGTCGGCGTGAAGTGGACGGTGGCGTTCGGCGCGGCGATGATCGGGGTCGGACTCGCGGTCTCCGCCGGAGGCAGCACATGGCGGCTGTGGGTCGGGCATGGGCTGTTCATCGGGCTGCTGGGCAATGCCGGTATCAACGCGCCCTGCTACATCTACGTCAGCCGCTGGTTCGACCGGCGGCGCGGGACCGCGCTGGCGCTGATCTCCTCGGGCCAGTATGTGGCGGGCGCGATCTGGCCCACGCTGTTCGAGCGCGGCATCGCGCTGTGCGGCTGGCGCGACACCATGCTGTTGTTCGGCGCGGTCGTCGTACTGACCGTGGCACCCCTGGCCCTGTTGATCCTGCGCGCGCCGCCCGAGACGGGGCATGCGACGCTGGGGGCAGGTGAGCGGGCCCGGCGCGTGCTGGGATTGCCGCCCAACCTGGTGCTGGGTCTGCTGGCGGTGGCCTCGTTCATGTGCTGCGTGCCGATGGCGATGCCGCAGGGGCATCTGGTGGCGTTGTGCAGCGACCGGGGCATCCCGGCCTCGCACGGGGCGATCATGCTGTCGGTGCTGCTGGGCTGCGCATTCGCCAGCCGGCAGTTCTGGGGCTGGCTGTCGGACCGGATCGGCGGGCTGCGGACGGTGCTGAGCGGATCGCTGTGCCAGCTTGTGGCGATGCTGGGCTTCCTGCTGGTGAAGAGCGAGGCGGGGCTGTTCGTTGTCGCGACCTTCTTCGGGCTGGGCTTCAGCGGGATGATTCCGGCCTATGTTCTGGCGGTCCGCGAGCTGTTCCCGGCGGCGGAGGCGGCGTGGCGGGTGCCCACATTGCTGTTGTTCAGCGGCTCGGGGATGGCGGCCGGCGGCTGGCTGGCCGGGTTCCTGTACGACCGCTTCGGGTTCTATGGCGCCGCGTTCCTGGCCGGGCTGGTGTTCAATGTGGGCAATCTGCTGCTGGTCGGGGCCCTGGTCGTGCGCCGGCAAAGGCAGCCGCGGGCCGTCCTGGCCTGATTGACGCCCCGCCTGGTTCACCAAATTCGTGAAGACAACCGGGCCGTGCCGGAGCCGTTCCAGGTTGGACGGGGCGGTGTCCCGTCGGCTTGATGGAGGCTCTAGATGACGGAACAGCGGCATACCGGCAATCCAGGCAATTTCGCCGAGGACCGGGAGAAGGCGTCCCGTGCCGGACAGATCGGCGGACAGCGCAGCTCGGGCAATTTCGCCCACAATCGCGAGCGCGCGATCGAGGCTGGCCGGAAGGGCGGCGAGCACAGTCATGGCGGCGGCGGGGCGGTGCATAACCCCGGCAACTTCGCGCAGGACCGTCACCGGGCGGCCGAGGCGGGCCGCAAGGGAGGCCAGCACTGAGCGCGATGGACAAGCCAGAGGGATGGGTCGAGCAGAAGATCAACTCTGCCCGCGACAGCCTGCCGGGGCGGCGCAACGCCCTGCCGGAGGGGACGCTGGATCGCCTGCCGGCCGAGCCGCAAGGGGACGAGAACCGTGAACCGCCGGCCAATGCGCCGACCATACCGGAGTGACGAAGGAGCCAGACATGGCGGAAGTGCCGGAGGAGAACCGGGGCCCCTCGATCGGGGCGCTGCACGAGGTCCGGGCGCATTTCAGCGACCCCGATGCGATGCAAGCAGCGGTTGCGCGGCTGGAGACATCGGGTTTCGACCGTGCCGATCTCAGCCTGCCCGAGGCGGCGCCTCGGCCCGAGGAAGACACGCCGGAATGGGGTGCCAAGGCGGTGGACACCGAAGAGGACGCCCGCCAGACGCGCACGCTGCGTACCAGCGGAGCGGCCACGCTGGCGGGTATGGCGGCCGCCGGGGTGGTGATCGCGTCGGGCGGGGCGGCGGCGCCGGCAGTGGCGGCGGCGGTCGCGGGAGCCGGGGTGGCCGGGGGACTGGCGCACGGGTTCAGCCGCTCGGCCAGCCGGGATGAGCAGGCGGAGCGTGAGCAGCGGGCGGC
The DNA here is from genome assembly GCA_036555825.1 of Acetobacteraceae bacterium. Taxonomy (GTDB): domain Bacteria; phylum Pseudomonadota; class Alphaproteobacteria; order Acetobacterales; family Acetobacteraceae; genus JAMXLO01. The sequence goes on from DATBKQ010000145.1 coordinate 12,345, forward strand.
GGCGGGGGCGCTGATCCTGTCGGTGCACACTGCGAGCGTGGCGAAGCGGGCCGAGGCCGAGGCGATCCTGCGCGAGGCGGGCGGGATGAAGGTGGAGGTGCTGGGCGGCGGCCCGCAGCCGGATCGCTACGACGAGGCGGTGGAGCAGAGCTTCCCGGCCAGCGATCCGCCAGCCGCGAGCGGGATCACCGGACCGAGGGCGGCGCATCCGGGGTCGCGCGAGCGGTAACCACCGATCGGTCGTCGATCTATAGTCAGGGCGCCGATTGCGATCCCGGTTGCCATGTCCTCGCTGCGTCTGCTGGCCGACGATCTGACAGGAGCGCTCGATGCCGCCGCGCGGTTTGTGGCGCTGGCGGGACCGATCGGGGTATCGTGGGACATCGCCATGGCACCGCGCCTGCCGGCAATGGACAGCGGGACGCGTGAGCTTCCGGCAGCCGCGGCCCTGGCGCGCATCGAGCGGTTCGCGCCGATGCTCGAGGGCGGCAATCCGGCGTTCAAGAAGATCGACAGCCTGCTGCGTGGACACGTGGCATCGGAACTGGCGGTCTGCATGCGCGCATTCGATCATTGCGTGCTGGCACCGGCGTTTCCGTTTCAGGGCCGGATCACCCGCGGCGGCAGGCAGTTTGCCGGCGGCGGGGAGGCGTGGCGCGATGCCGGGATCGACCTGAACGCGGCGCTGCGCCGGCTAGGCTTGGCGGTAACGGTACGCGACGCGGAGAGCGATGCGGATCTCGACCGGGTCGTCGCCGAGGGAAGGAGGCTTCCGGGGCGGGTCCTGTGGTGCGGAACGGGCGGGCTGGCCGGAGCGCTAGCCGGCGGCCGTCCAGTGCCACGGCCGGTGTTGCGCCAGCCAGTACTGGCACTGATCGGCAGTGATCACTCCGTGACCCGGGCGCAGGTCGCGGCGGTTCCACGGCGGTCGCGCGAGCGCGTGGTGGCATGCCGACTGGCGCCCGGGATCGACCGGGGCGAGGCGCGGCGGCGGATCAGCGAGGAACTCGCGGCGCAGTTGGGGGGCGCCGGGCGACCGGGCACGCTGTTCGTGACCGGGGGCGAGACGTTGCGCGACCTGTGCGACAACCTCGGCGTGACTCACCTGGAGGTCGATGGCGAACTCGAGCCCGGGGTGCCGGCATCGGTGATGCGGGGCGGGGCCTGGGATGGTCAGCGGCTGGTCTCGAAATCCGGCGCATTCGGCGATAGCGGGTTCCTGGCAGAACTGCTGGAGGACGGGCGATGAACGAGCGAGCGCCGCGGCTGGCGATCACCATGGGCGATCCGGCCGGCGTCGGACCGGAGATCATCGTGAAGGCATGCCGGCGCCTGTTGCCGCGGATCGAGGCGAGTGGACTGCGCCTGTCGGTCATCGGCCACCGCACGGCACTACGGGCGGCGCGGGCGGTGCTGCGCGAGACGCTGGACTTCGCGGAGGACGAGGCGGCGCCGCTGGGCTTCCTTCCGGCCGGCGAGGAAGCCGCGCCGATCAGCTTCGGCTGCCTCGCGGCGGAGGCGGGACGGTTCGCGTACCTGGCGGTGGAGCGCGCGGTGGAGATGGCGCTGCGCGGCCGGATCGATGCGATCGTGACGGCGCCGCTGAACAAGGCGGCGCTGAACCTGGCGGGTTACCGATATGCCGGGCATACCGACATGCTGGCGGCGCTGACGAAGACCCCGGGTTCGGTGATGCTGCTGGCACACGGCGACATGCGGGTGGGGCATGTCACCACGCATGTCGCACTGGCGGACGTGGCGCGGCTGCTGACGCCGGAGCGGCTGCGGCGCACCATCGAGCTCACCCATGGCGCAGTGCGCGATCTGGGTATCGCGCGGCCGCGGATCGCGGTGGCGGCGCTGAACCCGCATGCCGGGGAAGGCGGATTGTTCGGACGCCAGGACATCGAGATCACCGCCCCGGTGGTGGAACAATGCCGTGCCGAGGGAATGGAGATATCCGGTCCGGTACCGGGCGACACGGTGTTCGTAAAGCTGCGTGCGCGGCAATTCGATGCGGTGGTGGCGATGTATCACGACCAGGGACACATCCCGGTCAAGCTGCTGGGGTTCGATGTGGACCCGGCGACCGGCACGTGGCGGGCGCTGTCGGGTGTGAACATCACCCTGGGGCTGCCGGTGATCCGCACATCGGTCGATCACGGGACGGCGTTCGACATCGCCGGCAAGGGCATTGCCAACGAGGAAAGCCTGATCGAGGCGATTGACTACGCCGAACGGCTCGCGGCCGGGCGGGCAGGGCATTGATCTGGGTCAATGGCAGGCGAGATGTCTTCATGCGAGGTTAATGGCTGACTGCACAACGGGCAGGAGGATGGACATGAACCGCGACATGGCGGAAATCATCCGCAACCAGCAGCCGCTGACGATGCCGCCGAGCGCGACGGTGCAGGACGCGTGCAGGCAGATGCATGCGCGGAAGATCGGCGCGGTGCTGGTCACCAGCCCGAACGGCGAGCTGGCGGGCATCTTCACCGGGCGCGATGCGGTGCGGGTGCTGGCCGAAGGGAAGAATCCCGGCAGCACGCATCTTCGCCAGGTGATGACGCACGAGCCGCACTGCCTGCCGCCGCGTCACAAGGCGATCGATGCCCTGCGGCTGATGCGCGACGGCGGGTTCCGGCATGTGCCGGTGGTGCATGAGGGGGTGGTGATCGGCATCGTCTCGCGCGGCGACTTCCGCGGGCTCGAGCAGGACCGGCTGGACGAGGAGACCGGGATCTGGGAGCGGATGCGATAGGCCTTCGCCCGCCGCTTCGCGGCGAGCCGGGATCAGGTGCTGTCTCCCGCACCCTCTCCCGGCGCTTCGCGCCGATCTCTCCCGCAAGCGGGAGAGGTGGATTTGTTCAGGAGCGTGCGCGCCGGAATGCGTTTGCGCCGAGGCGGAGGGCCTGGGCGGCGAGGGTGGAGTAGGCGAGGGTGCTGGTCGCGTTCTCCAACGCGCGGCGGCGGACTTCCAGTGCCTCGGTTTCGAGCCGGCCGGGCGAGGATCGCGCGGCCAGCAGCGCGAACAGCAGGGCGATCAGCAGGTCCGCTCCGGTCACGATGAGCGATGCGGGAGTGCTCTCGAAGTGGCGGCGGAGCCAGAACCAGAATGCGACGTGGAGGAACGCCAGGGCGCCCAACAGGAACACCAGGGCGATCAGTCCCATGACCGCACGAACGGCGGTGCGGCGCGCGACGTAGCGGAGGCGAAGCCCCTCCGCCTCCGCCGCAATGCGCGCCAGGCGGAGGGGTCGCAGCATCGATCAGCGTGTCGCTCTGCCGAGGATGTAGCCGGCGGCGGCGGCGATCAGCAGCGCCAGCAGCGGCTGTTCGCGCACTCTGCCGGAGACGTTCTCCATCTGCTCGCGGACGGTGTCGGCGGCGCCGTACACCGCGGATTCGGCGCGGCCGGCGACGTCGGCGACGGCCGGCGTGATGCGGTCTTTCATCAGTGCCTCGACCTGCTCGCGCAGCCGGGCGATCTGCGCGTGTGCGTCGTCTGGCTTGCCGGTCGTATCAGATGCCATGGCGCATGGTCCTTTCGTTGCTACCCCAGGGATCACCAGGATTGATGGCGAAATATGGTCCAGCGCAGCGGAGAGCGGGCGCACGCTTGCGCGAGCGGGATCAGGCTTGCGCCAGCGGGAGGGGTGGGGCGGTGCCGGTGCTGGTACCGGGCTGACGCGCGGTGGGCGACGGCGGAGGAGATGTGGATGCCAGTGCCAGGCCCTGGCATGACGGGTCAGGCGCGGGCCGCGATCCTGGCGGGGCCGGACGCGACAACCGGGCGGCCGCGGCCTATATAGCGAACCTGATCCTTCATCGTCCAAGAGACCGAGTTGACCCAGATCGCCATCACCCGGACCGCCAAGCCGAAGCAGCCGCCGGCGGACGCGGACCTTACGTTCGGCAAGGTCTTCACCGACCACATGTTCATGATGGAGTACGACGAGGGGAGGGGGTGGCACGATCCGCGCATCGTGCCGTACGGACCCTTTACCCTGGATCCGGCGTGCTGCGTGCTGCACTACGGGCAGTCGATCTTCGACGGGATGAAGGCGTTCCGCGGACAGGACGGGCGGGTGCGGCTGTTCCGGCTGCCGGACCACGCGCGGCGGCTGAACCGCTCGGCGCATTATCTGTGCATCCCGGAGATCGACCCGGAGATGGTGGAGGAATCGATCCGCGCGCTGGTCGAGGTGGACCAGCGCTGGGTGCCGTCGCGGCCGGGGACGTCGCTGTATATCCGGCCGACGGTGATCGCGACCGAGACGTTCCTGGGCGTGCATCCGTCCAGCAGCTATTACTACTACGTGATCCTTTGCCCGGTGGGTGCCTATTACAAGGAAGGCATGAACCCGGTGCGCATTCTGGCATCGGACCAGCACGTGCGGGCGGTGAAGGGCGGGCTGGGGGCGGCGAAGACCGCGGGCAACTACGCCGCCAGCCTGTTCGGCGCCGAGGAGGCGCAGCAGGCCGGCTACACCCAGGTGCTGTGGCTGGACGGCGTCGAGCATCGCTACCTCGACGAGGTCGGCACGATGAACATCATGCTGAAGATCGATGACGAGGTGATCACGCCGCCGCTGAACGGTGCGATCCTGGCCGGCATCACGCGCGATTCGGCATTGCGGCTGCTGCGCGACTGGGGGCTGCGCGTTTCGGAGCGGCCGGTCGCGATCGAGGAGGTGATCGCGGCGGCGCAGGCGGGGCGGCTGGAGATGTGGGGCACCGGGACGGCGGCGGTGATCTCGCCGGTGGGCGAGCTGGGCTACAAGGGCGAGCGGTATGCGATCAACGGCGGGCGAACCGGCGCGCTGACGCAGAAGCTGTACGACACGATCGTCGGTATCCAGTACGGCACGGCGCCCGATCCATATGGCTGGACGCGGCTCTTGGGGAACCGGTTGGGGGGGTGATGGCCCGGCACCCCCTCCCGGCGCTTCGCGCCGACCTCCCCCGCTGCGCGGGAGAGGTGTACCGAGGGATCACCGCGCGGCCCGCTTCTTCCTCGCAGGCCGCTTGGCCTTCGCGGGCGCCTTACGCTTGGCTGGTGCCTTCCTGGCGGGGGCGGCTTTCTTGCGCCGTGGCGGCCGTTTGCCGGCCGCCTTCTTCCTGCGTGCCGGGGCCGGCGCGGCGGTGTCCAGCGCCGCCCAGTCCACCATCTTCGTGACCGCCATGCCGGGCGGCAGCGGGACATTGGCGAACAGGCAGCGATCGCGCATCTGAATCTTTGTCTTGTCGTAGTACTGCTTCCACCACGGCACGCCGCGCTTGCCAGGGGACCACAGTGTCAGCGGCTTGGCGGCCGTGGCCGCATTGGCCGCCTTGTTGAAGTGATAGTGGTCGAACATCGCGACCGCCTCGATCGCATACATGGAGGCGATCGCCGCATCCTCGATCATCGCCAGGCTGTCGCCGTTATTCTCTTCGCCTCCGGCCGCCAGGTTGGAGGAGCCGGTGAACACGGTGGGATTGGCGGTATTGAAGTCCACCACGACGAACTTGTCGTGGATATGCATGCCCGGTCCACCGCTGAATTCCTTGCTGAACGGCGGCGGCACGCACCGGGTGAGTGCGGCGAAGCTGGTCATCCGGCCCATCGCGCCACTCGGGCTTTGCACCGCAAGGCCCTTGTCGGTTTCCACCGTGCCGTAGGAGAAGACGGTCGGCTTCGCCGCGATCTGGCGCAGGGTGTCGAGGACGGGGCCCGCGCCGTTGGGTTCCATGACGGCGAACAGCACCGAACTCGCCGCGTCGCGGATGCGCTGCGACATCGGTTTGAGCGAGACCGCGGCATCGCGGTGCGGCGACAGGGCCAGCGAGAACTTCGGCAGATCGGCCGAATCGCCCGCGGAGGCGACGATGTAGCCCCTGGCGATCGGACTGGCGCGGAAGGCACCGGCCTTGACCCCATCCTGGAACGCCTCGTCGAACGCCTGGGCGAACATGCCCGCGGTTGTCGGATCGTCCACCACGATGACGTTGTTGGCCTGCACGTAGATGCCGCGCACGGAGAAGTTCATCGAGCCGAACAGGACCTTCCGCGCGTTGCCGGCGCTGTCGCGCCTGATGAACACCTTGTTGTGCTGGAAGCGCTGGAAATGGCCCTGACGGACATTGGTCTCGCCGGCCGCGGCGATGACCATTTTAGCGGAGGCGACCTCTGGCGCGGAGGCCTTGGTGTGGAGCGGGGCATTGTCGAGGATCGCCCGTAGCCGGGCTTGCCTGCCCAACCGGCAGATCGCCGCGACGATGTCGGGCTCATCGAGGTCGTAGGCGAAGACATCGACGTGGGCGGTCCGGTCGTTCTCGCATTCGGCGATGAAGTCGAGCAGCTTCCGCCGAGCGGAGGCGCCGAGCCACTGATATTGTGGCTGGAACGGCTTCGTGTCGAATGTCGGCGTGCGCGGGCCGGACGGCCTGATGTCCTTGTTGTGGAATCTGTCGGCGTAGGCCTGCGAGGCGATATAGCCGCGGGTGAACCCCGCCTGGAATTTTGCGTGCCGCTGCTGGGCCGGCGACACGATGACCGATACCTCGGGTCCCGGACGCATCGCGGTGCCCTGGCCGGTGAAATAGAGCGCCTGGACGCGGTAGGTCAGTGGTGCGTGGAACCCGTCGGGCGGCACATCGACCCAGCGGAACTTCTGGAATGGTGCCTGGTCGGAGGGCGTCCATTTATGGGTGGCCGCGGTCGTCTGCTTGGTGACGCCGATGGTGAAGTTGAGGCGGTTGGCCAGCGCGGTCTGCCGGCCGGCGGCTTTGCGCCAGATGGCGAAGCCGGCGAGGTTCTCCACCTTGTCCTCGTCGAGCGACATCGCCAGCAGGATCTTGATGTCGCCCGGATAGGCGACGACGCGCAGGCCGCCCTTGGTTGCCGTAGCTGTTGTGGCTTGCATCGGACTCCCTCGCTGAACGCGGGTGATTTTTGTCCGGACCCCCTGGCGCGATACTAGCGGGGCGCCAGGCGGTGTGGCAACGAATATCAGCGACTCATATTCTTTGTTCGAGCGCGTGATTCAGACCTACGGGCGATTCCGCCTCCGGTCATCACGCGCCAGGAGGAAGTCGTCGGTGTATTCGCCGCGGGAGACCTTCACCGGGATTTCCTCCTCGGTGGTGCACGCGAGGATTTCCGAGCCGGCGAGGCGGGAGGGCTGGGCGAGCTGATCGACCTGGTCGGCGAAGGCCTGGGCGTGCGCCTGATCGAGGCGCCAGAGAAAGGCGCCGGGTTCGGCCGCGGCATGGATGCCGAGCGGACCGGCGCCTGCGGAGAGGCGCACGGATGAGTGCTCGATCGGTGTATCGGCGGGGTCGCGGGCGAAGCGGCGCAGGGCGGCGGCGAGCCGGCGCAGGTCTTCGGGCTCGCCGAGCATCAGCACCATCGGATTGAAGTCGCTGGGCAGGAAGCCGACTCGCAACATCAGACCGCTACGACGCCGCCGGTAGCGGCAGAGTTCTTCACGCGCCGTGCTGCTGGTGCATCATTCATTCCGTGCACTGGTATCAGGCTGGCCTTACGGCGACAATCTCCACCGGGCGCACGCGCCCTTCCTCTTCCGCGCGCACGACGTTGGCCCGCTGCCGCGGAAAATCCTCACCGATCAGTATATGCAGGCCGGCGGTTGGTTGAACCTCGGTCACGGCGGCTGGCGGGGCGGCCTGCGCGGCATCGCGAAAGACAAGGAGCTGGAATCCCGCCGCGGCCAGGCCGCTGCGCGTTTCCTGGTCGGAAGCCAGGAAGCTGTTTTCCGGCACGGCCGCCCAGGGCAGCGGAAAATCCGGAGTACCGTTCGGTCCGGCATTGAGATGGAACAGCACGAGCCGTCCGCCGGGCTTCAGCACGCGGAACGCCTCACGATAGAACGCGGCCTTGTCGGCGATGTTCATCAGGACGAACTGGGAATAGGCCGCATCGAAGGCCGCGTCAGGCAAGGGCAGTGCGGTCGCGCTGCCCTCCATGATCCGCACGCGGTCCGACATGCCGGCGACGGCGTTCAGTTCACGCGCGGCGTCGCAGTACTCCCTGGTCAGGTCGACGCCGGTCACCATGCATGGGTAATTCACCGCGATCCAACGCGCCGGCCCACCGATGCCGCAGCCGATATCCAGAATTGCATCGCCAGCCTTCGGTGCCAGCAAGTCGGCCAGTGCGCGGGTTCCAGCCATGCCGCGAGCATGCACATGATCGAATGGCGCGAGTGTCTCCGCTGTGATGGCCACGGAGGACCCGGCCGCCGCACGCAGGGCGCCGATGATGCGGTTCGCTATTTCGGACCCGGAGCCGGACCGCGCGTAGAAGTCCTGGACTCGGCTGCCGGGCATGATGCGTTCTCCACTTGCGGACGGGGATGGAGCAGCCGCCGGGTCAGGCCACTTCGACGATATCGCTGGCGTGGCAGAGTTCTTCGCCGCCGACCTGACCACTCGGGGCTTCGATCAGCCGCACCCGCGCCCACTCGTCGTTGACGATTTCCACCACCTCGGCGGTGACGCCGCCGACCAGGCGAAGCTTGTTGCCGACCGAGATGGCGGAGAGTTCGATCATGCGGCCCCCTCCCCAACCCTCCCCCGCCGCGCGGGAGAGGGGGTGTTAGAAGAAGATACTCAGGTTCTTGGCGAGCAGGACGTTCTGCTCGAGGATGATCTCGCGGCGGGCGATCTGCCAGGAGGTGCCGGCGCGGCGCAACTCGTCGGTGCGGCGGCCGACGAAAGTGAAATTCTCGTACTCGACGCGGTTCTGATAAACCAGGAAGCGGCAGCCGACGGTGACTTCCTGCGCATCCTCGACCGAGGGGCGCACGTCGAGCAGGCGGACGTTGCTGACCATGTGGGTGACGCGCGACAGAGGCTCTTCGGCGTAGTGCACGCCGGTGAGGATCTGTTCCACGCGCTTGCCGAGGGTCCACTTGTCCTCGTCGAACCAGCTTATGCCTTCGCCCTGGCGGGTGTTCTCGCGTTCGGCGTGCTGGCCGAATTTCACGTTGCGGCGCATCGGCATGAAGTAGGTCAGGTCC
>DATBKQ010000146.1:0-15435 GCA_036555825.1 Acetobacteraceae bacterium
GATCACCGCGGGCGCGAACGCCACCGGAAGCGCATGAAACGTCTCCTGCACCGCCACGCCGGCATTGCGTACCGCGGCCTGCACAACCCCGGCGATCGCATCGCCACGTGCCAGCAGCACGTCCTTGTCGGGGTGGCGGAACTCGATGCTGAAGCTGGCGCGGTGCGCCACCGAGTTCGACGTGTTCGGCTCCACCACGACCCGACCGACGGTAAAGCGAAGCACGTCCTGCGGGTCGTGCATCAGCCGGTTCAGCGCCGCGATCGCCCGCACCATGTCCTGCACCGCATCGCGGCGCAGCGCCAGCGGCGTCGTGCCGGCATGCGCGGTCTCCCCTGTCAGTGTCACGGTGAACCAGCGGCTGCCCTGGATCCCTGTGACCACGCCGATATCGAGGCTCTCGTTCTCCAGCCGCGGACCCTGTTCGATATGCGCCTCGACATAGGCGTGCGGCTCGCCGCCAAGCAGGCGATACGGCAAGTCGCTCTCGGCCCCCAGATGCGCGGCCAGCGCGTCGGCGAAGCGGATGCCATCGGGATCGCGCACATCGGCGAACTCCTCGATCCGACGGCAACCGCTCCAGGCCATGCTGCCCATGCAGCCTGGCGCGAACCGGCCGCCCTCCTCATTGGTCCAGGCCACCACCTCGACAGGGCGGCGCAGCGGTACGCGCGCGTCGTGCAGCGCGGTCAACGCTTCCAGGCCGGCGATCACGCCGTAGATGCCGTCGAACCGGCCGCCATTCGGCTGCGTGTCCATGTGGCTGCCGGTGACCACCGCCGAGGCGTGCGGATCGGTTCCTTCGCGACGCAGCCAGAGATTGGCGGCGGCATCGACCGACACCGAGGCGCCGATCTCTCTTGCCCAGTCGATCAGCAGCCGGCGTGCCTGGCGGTCGAGTTCGGTCAGGCAGGCGCGGTTGACGCCGTTGCCGGGGATGGCGCCGAGTTCGGCCATCGCCATCAGCCGGTCCCATTGGCGTTGTTCGCCGACCGCCGCCACCGCCTGGTTCATGCCGGGTCTCCTATCGCGCCGCCGCCATAGGCTGACATAGGGGCGATGAGCGCGGCCAGATCGCTGGAGGTCTCGTCAGCCATTCGTGAGAGCGCCTTGTCACTCCTTGCGCGCAACGCGCCGGTCAGGCCAAATCCACGCGCCAGATCGACCGACCAGACTGCCCATCAGCCGGGAGCAGGAAGAATGCCCCATGTCATCGTGAAGCTGTATTCCGGACGTTCCGAGCAGCAAAAGGCGCAGCTTGCCGAGCAGATCACCAGGGCGGTGATGGCCGGCGCGCAGTGCGCGGAGGCTTCCGTTTCGGTCAGCATCGAGGATGTTGCGCCCGACGACTGGGTTGAAAGCGTCTACAAGCCGGACATCGCCGGCAAGCCGGACAGGCTGTACAAGAAGCCTGGATACAATCCGCTGTAGCAACCGATAACTGCCGCGCTCATGCCACGCCGCAGGCCAGGCACATGTTTGCGGCGGAGCTGCCGCCCGGCCCCACCAGCATGCTGCAGAAAAACGAGCTCCGCCGTGGTGTCGCAGAGGAGTGATCGTGCCCGTCACGGCCCCCACGACTTCAGGACCGGCACGACCTCCTTCGCGAACAGCCTAAGGCTGCGCTCCGACACTTCGTATGGCGTGCCGCCGAAACGGAAGGCGACGTTCAGCTCGTACGGCCCCAGCAGCCTCCGGCGATCCTCGAGGCCGCGCAGTATCCGGTCGGGCGTACCCCAGCTCGCGGCCTGCATGAAACCGGCTACGGCGCCTTCCAACCCGGCCTTTCGCGCGATCTCTGCCTTCTGCTGATAGGCGTCGTAGCCCTTCACGGTCTTGAAGTGCTCGCCCAAGAATTCGTAGTGGTAGAAATTGCTTTCGACGAACTTGCCCTGGTAGCGGCGTGCCTCCTCCTCGGTCTCGGCGAGATCGGTGCCGCAGATGCAGAACTCGGTCAACATGACGCAGGGTGGCTCGGTGCCGTGGTAGTCGCGGTGCAGCTTGCGTCCTCGCTCGATCACCGGCAACCGCATTTCCCACGGGCGGTCGGCGAACATGACCATGTGCGCCCCAAGCCTGGCCGCGGAGTTGACCGAATCTTCACTGGATGCCACGGCATAGATCCGGCCGTCGAAGCAGTATTGTGGCCGGGGGCGAATCTCGGTCCGCGGCTGCTTGTAGAATTTGCCGTTGCCCTCGATGAACCCGGTCTGCAGCGCATCGATGATCATGGGCGCCGCCTCATCGAAACGCTCACGCGATTCGTCCATGCTTAAGCGGAAGGCTGCGAATTCGCGTCGCGCCAGGCCGCGTCCGATGCCGAAGCGGAACCGGCCCTTGCTCATCAGGTCGAGCACCGAGGCGTTCTCGGCGACACGTAGCGGGTCGTGCCATGGCAGGATGACAGCGGCGGTGCCAACCCCAATAGTGGGGCACAGCGCCGTCAGGTGCGCCATCAGGTGAATATTGTCAGGGACGAAAGAGTAGTCGTTGAAATGGTGCTCGGCGGACCAGAGACAATCGAAGCCCAGATCGGCCGCGAGCCGAGCCAGCCGGAACTCTTCATCCCAGACGCGACTATCGGGGCAGTCATCCCAGCCGTAGCTGGCGAACACCATCATCATGCCGACGTCCATGGTTCTTCCCCTCTTTTGGTTCGATCAGCTTCGCCCGGTACCCGCATCGAAGCTGGGTACCCGCATCGAAGCTGGCGCGTGCAACGGCATCGCCATGTCAGGCAGGTTTCATGACGATTGCGTCCGTCACTCTACCGGCGAGTATCCGTCAATACCAGTGGGGTGCGACCCTGCTATGCAGGACGCGCTACATTGGCGTGGCGAACTACTGCCCTGCACCGCTCGATGCACGGCCAACAACTCGGTGTGATGCCTTGGCGGTCCGCTCGCCTACGGCATGCCGACCGGCACATTTCATGCCCACATGCCGTTCGAATGGTGCTGCAAGCCGCCGGCATCCGCCCATCGTGCGTCATTGGGCCCAGGCTGCCGCCGGACGGTGACACGGGCGAGTAGGAGAACGACATGGCGACGTATGACGCGATCATCGTCGGAACCGGGCAAGCGGGACCCGCGCTCGCGCGGCGACTGGCGGGCTCGGGCATGAAGGTGGCCATCATCGAACGCGCCCGCTTTGGCGGCACCTGCGTCAATACGGGCTGCACGCCCACAAAAGCGCTGGTCGCCAGCGCCTATGCAGCACACACGGCCCGCCGCGGGGCTGAGTACGGGTTCGGCGCCGGCGAAATCAAAGTCGATATGAAGCGGGTCAAGGCCCGGAAAGACCAGATCGTCGGTCAATCCAACCGGGGTGTCGAGCGGTCGCTGAAGGACCTGGAGAATTGCCGGGTCTATGAAGGCCATGCACGGTTCGTGTCGGCGCACGAAATGGAGGTCGGCACCGAGGTCCTGAATGCCGAGCGCATTTTCCTCAATGTGGGTGGTCGTGCGGGCGTGCCCGGAATTCCGGGTCTCGATCAGGTCAGCTACTTCACCAACAGCTCGATGATGGACATCGACTTCCTTCCGCCGCATCTGCTGGTACTTGGCGGTAGCTACATCGGCCTGGAGTTCGGTCAGATGTACCGGCGTTTCGGCAGCGATGTCACGATCGTCGAACTCGGGCGGCGTCTGACCCCGCGCGAGGACGAAGACGTGGCGGAAGCCATCGCCGGATTCCTGACCAAGGAAGGCATCTCCGTTCGACTCAACGCGAATTGCCTGCGTGTCAGCAGCCAGGGAAGCGATATCGTCCTGACGGTCGACTGCGACGGCACTTCGGAGATTCGCGGCTCCCACCTGCTGGTCGCGACCGGGCGCCGACCCAATACGGATGATCTCGGTCTCGAGCGGGCCGGCGTGCGGCAAGACGCGCGCGGCTACATCGCTGTCGATGACGAGCTTCGCACCAACGTCCCCGGCATCTGGGCTCTCGGCGACTGCAACGGCCGCGGTGCCTTCACGCACACCGCCTGGAACGACTACGAGATCGTCGCCGCGAATCTGCTCGATGGCGAACGCAGGCGGCTAAGCGATCGCATCACCGCTTATGCGCTCTACACCGATCCTCCGCTGGGCCGGGCTGGAATGACCGAGACGGAGGTGCGAAAGAGCGGCCACCGCGCACTCGTCGGGAAGATCGCCATGGAGAATGTGTCTCGTGCGTGGGAAAAGAGCGAGACCGAGGGCTTCATGAAAATGCTGATCGATGCGGATACCAAAGAAATCCTGGGAGCGTCATTTCTGGGGACGGGTGGTGACGAGGTGATCCACTGCGTGCTCGACATCATGTATGCGAAGGCGCCGTACACGGTTATCGAGCGTGCGATGCACATCCACCCCACCGTTGCCGAATTCATCCCGTCGCTGTTGGGGGACCTCACGCCGTTGGCGTAAGAGTGGCAAGTCTGACGACAGGAACTGGGCACAGGCGCCGGCCGGCTTGCCACGAAGCCGGCTACCTGAGATGACGCGCGGTCAGCCCTTCGATCTCCCCAAAGAACGCGAGATTCCGTGCAGAACAGCCAAACCCCTGTCGTCAAGGACCTGGTACTCGTAGGTGGCGGGCACAGCCACATAGCGGTACTGAAACGCTTCGGCATGCGCCCGATGCCAGGCGTGCGTCTGACCATGATCTGCCGGGAGATGCACACGCCGTACTCCGGCATGTTGCCGGGGCTGATCGCCGGTCACTACGATTACGACGAGGCGCATATCGACCTCGGCCCGCTATGCCGTTTCGCCGGCGCGCGCCTGTTTCATGACGAAGCGACAGGCCTCGATCTGAACGGCCAGGCAATCGAGTGCCGCGGCCGGCCGCCGGTCCGATACGACATCGCCTCGTTCAATATCGGCTCGACGCCGCGAACCTGCGATGTTCCTGGTGCCACCGGCAATGTTGTGCCGGTGAAGCCGATCAACCAGTTCATGGCGCACTGGCAGCGCATGATCGACCGCATCCTCGCGCGCAACAACGGCGTGCGCATCGGCGTGGTCGGCACTGGCGCCGGTGGTGTCGAGATCCTGCTGGCGGTGCAATACCGGCTGCGCCAGATGCTGTACGAACGTGGCCGCACCGACGACCACGTCGAATTCTTTCTGTTTGGCGACACCGGCGCGGTGCTGCCGGATCACAGTCCGCGCGCGCGCCGCGCCTTCGAGCGGGAGCTGCGTGTGCGGCGCGTGCAGGTGCTGGCGGGGGAGGCGGTTACGGAGGTCGCGCCGGGACGGCTGGTGACCGCACGCGGCGTGGAATTCGCGCTGGATGAGATTTTGTGGGTGACCGCAGCAGGCGCCGCGCCGTGGCTGGCGGCATCGGGGTTACGCGTCGATGCGCAAGGCTTCGTCGCGGTCAATGATGCACTGCAATCGCTGTCGCATCCGGCCGTGTTCGCCGCTGGCGACATCGCCTCGGTCGAGAATCACCAGCGCCGCAAATCGGGTGTGTTTGCCGTACGCCAGGGCCGACCGCTCGCCGACAATCTGCGGCGCGCCTTGCAGGGACGCCCGCTGCAGCCATTCCGACCGCAACAGCGTTTCCTCAGTCTGATCACCACCGGCGACAAATACGCGGTCGCCTCACGCGGCAACTGGGCGATGGAAGGCCGCGCGATGTGGCGGTGGAAGGACTCGATCGATCGCCGATTCATGCGCAGATACAACGTGCTGCCGGAGATGGCGCGGACGCGACAGCCGGTGGTGGCGAGCGGTGTTGCCGATACCGCGGCGATCAAGGAGATCTCGGCGCTGGCGATGCGCTGTGGCGGCTGCGGAGCGAAGGTCGGCAGCACGGTGCTGGACCGTGCGCTCAGCCAGCTCCAGCCTGTCCGGCGGGCCGACATCCTGATCGGCCTCGACGCGCCGGACGATGCCGCGGTGGCCGCGGTTCCGCCAGGCAAGGTGATGGTGCACACGGTCGATTACTTCCGTGCCTTCATCGACGACCCGTATCTGTTTGGCCAGATCGCCGCCAACCACAGTCTGGGCGACATCTTCGCCATGGGCGGCGAGCCGCAGTCGGCGCTTGCCATCGCCACCGTTCCGTTCGGCCTGGAGGCGAAGGTGGAAGACCAGTTGTCGCAGCTCATGGCCGGCGCGCTGAAGGTACTGAACGAGGCCGACACGGCGCTGGTCGGTGGCCACACCAGCGAGGGTGCCGAGTTGGCCTTGGGTTTCGCCGTCAACGGCGTGGCCGACCGCGAACGGCTGCTGCGCAAAGGGGGTATGCGGCCGGGCGACCGGTTGATCCTGACCAAGCCGATCGGCACCGGGACCTTGTTCGCCGCCGATATGCGGATGAAGGCAAAAGGCCGCTGGATCGATGGTGCGCTCAAGTCGATGGTGCAGTCCAATCACGCGGCGGCGCAGTGCTTGCACGATCACGGCGCGACCGCCTGCACCGACGTGACCGGGTTCGGCCTGCTGGGTCACCTGGTCGAGATGGCCAGACCATCCGGCGTCGATGTCGAGCTGCACCTCGGCGCGATACCATTCCTGGATGGTGCGCTGGATACGGTGCGTCTTGGCATTCTGAGTTCGCTGCAGCCGCAGAATGTGCGGCTGCGCCGTGCCATTCGCGACCTTGCTGCGTTTGTCCAGGACGAACGTCTGCCGCTGATCTTCGATCCGCAGACCGCGGGCGGGCTGCTGGCGAGCATCCCTGCAGGGCGGGCGGATGCCTGTCTCGCCGTGCTGAAGCGGCTCGGCTATGGCAATGCGGCGATCGTCGGCACCGTCAGGCTGCAGAGCGATCAGTCGGAGCCTGTTGTGCTGTGCTGACGCAGGTTCTCCCGACTGTAACCGAGCCGCACGGCCCCAGTGTCATTGCGATCCCGGCAAAGGCCGGGGATGCAATTCCGACCGAGATTGCTTCGTCGCTGCGCTCCTCGCCACGACACACGGATGTGCCTCCGCCGACTCGCGTTCCGCTGGCCGGCGCTAGGCGGGCGCATCGATGAGTTTCAGGAGTTGGTCCACCAAAGGCCTGGTCGCCTTGCGCAGGTTCTCGGGCCGGCGATAGAGCAGCCAAGTGACGAGCATGTGCGTGATGCTGCCCATCAGGATCGTGGCCGTCTGGTAAGGATCGAGATTGCGAGACCACTCGCCGCGCCTGCTGCCTTCACGAACCATCGCCACGACGATGCGGCCAAAGTCATCGACGGCACGGCGGACACGCGCCTCCTCGATCAGCACGCTTGGCCAGATTTCCAGATAGAGCAGCCGCGCCCAGTCGGGATTGCGTCGCGCATAATCGGTGGCCATCGACAAGAACAGGTGCAGGCGCTCGCGCATGGTGCCGAGTGACCGCGCCTGCTCCAGGAACTCGGCGTAGAATTGTGCGAGACGCCGGATCGGAATTTCGTAAGCCAGGTCCTCCTTGCTTGGGTAATAGTCATAGATCGACGACACGGACATGCCAGCTTCGGCCGCAATGTCGGCAATCTTCGCCTTCGCAATGCCTTCGCGCGCGAACACGCGCGTGGCCGCCTCGAGCAGATCCAACTGCCGACGCCGGCTCCTGCTCTGCTTCGGGTCGCGAGCGCCTTCCAGGTATCCGCTGGCCGCGCGTTCCACGATGTCGAGCCACTGCTCCTTTGGCGCGGCGGTCGCTCCGTCCGGCATCGTCCGATCTGTTTCCTGCACTCGTTGACCTGACAAGGCGCGTCGGACAGTTGGGCAACGGTCCATGACGCGCCGCGCTTGACATACCCTGGGGCGCTCCCGTACGAAGCGAATAATATTCGGAATCGGCGGTCGATGGAAGCGCCCTTCAGCAGGACCCTCGCTGATCTGATCTTCGAACAGGCCAAGCGTTACGGCACGCGGTCAGCAGTCATCGGGCAAGACCAGGTGATCTCGTACTCAGAGCTCTGCGCCAGAGCCGCCCGCGTTGCTGCCGCATTGCGGGCACGCGGGATCGGGCGTGGCGACAGAGTAGGCCTGCTGATCAATAACCGGCCCGAATGGCTGGAAGCGTTCTTCGGTACCATGATCGCCGGCGGCGCGGTGGTCGCCTTCAGCACATGGTCGACAACGACCGAACTCGACTGGCTGCTGCAGGATTCCGGTGCAAACATGCTGATCGCGCTGGACAGGTTCGGCGACAACGACTTTGCAATGGCGTTACGCCGGTTGGTGCCGGAGGCTGGCACCGGCGATGGCTGGCGATCCGCCCGCTATCCGGCGCTGCGCGACATTGTCCTGCTCGGAGACGGTTACGAGCGGCTTCGCGCGGCGATGCCCTTGACGCGGCAATCTCCGGGGATCGGTCCGGGTGCGGCGGATGACGCCATCGTCATTTATACCTCCGGATCGAGCAGTCGGCCGAAGTCGGTGCCGCTGTCGCATGCCGGCATCATCGAGAATGGCTTCAACATCGGCGAACGTCAGGGCTATCGGCCGGACGATCGCGTTCTGCTGGCGCCTCCACTGTTCTGGTCCTATGGCAGCGCGAATGCGATGTCGGCCGCATTCACGCATGGCGCTGCGCTGGTGCTGCAGGCCCGGTTCGAACCAGGCGAGGCGATCGCCCTGATCGAGCGGTACCGCTGCACCACACTCTACACACTCCCGGCGATCACCAGTGCCATCGTCTCGCATCCGTCGTTCCGACCGGAGCGAGTGAGCAGTCTGCGGACCGGACTGACCATCGGCGCAGCGCAGGATGTAATGACCGCGGCCAAGGTGCTCGGCGCGCCCGAAATCTGCAACGTCTATGGTCAGACCGAGAGCTACGGCAATTGCTGCGTCACGCCGCACGACTGGCCGCTGGAGCGGCGCGCCTTCTGCCAAGGACCTCCGCTGCCGGGCGTGCAGGTGCGCATCGTCGATGGCGAGAGCGGTGCCGAACTGCCATCTGGCGAGGAAGGCATGATCGAGGTTCGCGGCTATGTCATGCGCGGTTATCTTGGCAGCAGCGCGACGCAGACGACCGACGCGATCACGCCGGACGGGTTCTTCCGGACCGGCGACATGGGGCGATTGCTGCCGGACGGCGCGATCTCGTTCAGCGGGCGCGTCAGCGAGATGATCAAGAAGGGCGGCATCAACATCTCGCCGGCGGAGGTCGAGGATGTGTTGATGCGTCATGGCACCGTGGCGCTCGCTGGTGTCGTCGGCGTGCCGGATGCGACACAGGGCGAACTGCTGGCAGCCTTTGTCGTGCCGAAACCCGGTGCGACGCTGCGGCCGGACGAGTTGGCGGCGCATTGCCGCAGCCTGGCCTCCCGCTACAAGGTGCCCGACTTCATCGAGGTCCGCGATTCCCTGCCGGTGACGGTGACGGGCAAGCTGATGCGGCGCGAGCTGAAGCAGATCGCGGCGTCGCTCGCGCGGGATGGCGTGGCGTGAGTCGGGAGGCGTGGCAGCGCTGGGGCGAGGAGGATGAACGCGGCGCACTGAACCACATCGGTCCGGCGCAGGTACAAGAAGCCGCGGCGCTGGTGCGGTCGGGCCGAGTCCTGAGCCTGGCTCAGTCATTGTCGCCGCGAACGCCGGTGCCGCGGCATCGCGCCGGGATGCAACATTTCATGGGGCGCGATGGGGGTGACTACGCCGCGGGTGCGCGCCGGCCCGGCGGCTTTCAGTTCGCCGAGGACGCGATGGTGCTGCCGTTGCACATCGGAACGCATATCGATGCGTTGTGCCACGCCTGGTATGACGATGCGTTGTACAACGGGTTTCCGGGCAGCGGTACTCGCAGCACCACCGGGGCCGCGCGCTGCGGGATCGACAAGATGGGGCCCGTGGTGGGTCGCGGCGTGCTGCTCGATGTCGCCGGAGTGCACGGCGATCCGCTGCGCGATGGCGTCACAATCGGCCCGCGTGATCTAGCGCAGGCGGCGAAGCGGGCCGGGATTGCCATCGGTACAGGCGATGTCGTGTTGATTCGCACCGGCTGGGCGGAACAGCAGGGCCGTGCCGACAATGTTTCATTCGATGCCGAGCCTGGCCTGGACGCCGACGCTGCTCTGTGGCTTGCTGAACGTGAGATCGCCGCGGTGGGCGCCGACAACTTCGCGGTCGAGGTCATTCCTTTCGCGCAGGGTTCGGTGTTTCCGGTGCATCAGCGTCTCATTCGCGACTTCGGCATGCCGCTGCTGGAAGGACTGTTGCTGCATGAGCTTGCGACGTCGGGTCGCCACGAGTTTCTGTTCGTCGCCAGCCCGCTGCCTGTCGTCGGCGGCACCGGCAGTCCCGTCAATCCGGTCGCAATCCTGTAGCACGTGGCGATGCGCGCTTTCGTTCTTCGCGAACCCGGTTCCCTCGCGTCAGCCCTGCACTGCGAGACGATCCCCGAACCCTTGCCCGGGCCGCGCCAGGTGGTCATCAGGGTCGCGTTCTGTGGTGTCTGTTCGCACGATGTGGCGGTATGCACCGGCATACTGCGCCGCGGCATCAGGCTGCCATGCGTGCCGGGACACGAGATCGCCGGAACCGTGGCCGCCACAGGCTCCTCCGTCGATGACCTCTCCATTGGCGATCGTGTCGCCACCACACAACGCGAACATGTCTGTGGACATTGCCGGCACTGTCGCAGTGGACGGGAGCCGCTGTGCGCCGAGCAGGTGTTTCTGGGCGATACGCGGCTGAATGGCGGATATGCCGAGTATGTCGCGGTGGATGTGGACAACGTCGCGCTGGTGCCCAATGACGTCGCGTGGCGGACGGTGGGTGCTGATCGGACAACTGAATGGCGCGTTCGTGCCGTTCAATCCGGCGCAGCTTTTCCTCAGGGGCAACTCGATGCTCAGCGCCACCAGTGCCACGCGGGAAGAGTTGCGGCTCTGCCTGACCATGCTGCGGCCAGGCGGCGGACTACGAGCGGTACTCGGCGCGTGTTTTCCGCTGGCACGCGCTGCAGAGGCTTTGGCGCTGGTGCAGTCCGGCGCCGCGGCGGGACGTGTCGTGCTGTCCGTCAGGGGCTGAACGTGGCGCGTCCGTGCTGATTGAGGGGATCCGGTTCCGGCATCATGGAGTGCCTGGCCGGCGACAGGCGACCGAAGCAGGAGCAATGCGATGGGGATGCGAGTCCAGCCAGGAGTGATCGGTTGCGCGATCCGCCCGGTGATTGCCTCACGCGACCGCTCATTGGAGGAGACGATCTACGATACCGCGCAGCTCGCGCTTGCCGATGCCGGGGTCACCATCGAGGACGTGGACGGCATCGTGGTGGCGGCGAACGACCAGTTCGACGGCCGCTCCATTTCGGTGATGATGGCGTCCGGTCCGGTTGGTGGCGTCGATCGCGACATCATGTCCACGCCCTCCGCATCGGAACATGCCTTCGTCCTGGGCACGCTGCGCGTCGCCACCGGGCAGTTCCGCACGCAACTTGTCGTGTCCTGGAGCCCGACCGAGGTTTCGTCGATGGCGGAAGCGCAACGCCTCGGTACCGATCCCTATTTCCATCGCGCCCTGCCGCTCGACGAGTTGTCCGCGCATGCGTTGCAGGCCAGCGCGGTCGAACGGGCCGAGCCGAGAGCGCGCGCCGCGGTGGAAGCCATCGCGGAGAAGAACCGCGCGCATGGCCGTGCCGCTTGGCCGAACCCGCCGGTGCAGACGAGACCCGGGCCGCTGCGCTGGCCGATCATGCCGACCATGACGACGGCCCCGGTGACCGGCGCTGTTGCCATGCTGCTGGCGGCGCCGGATTTCATCGCGGAGCGTGGGCTGCGAGACGTGGCCTGGCTCCAGGGCGTGGGGTGGGCGACCGAGCCAAGTTTCCTCGGCGATCGTGACCTGACATCGGCGCCGGCACTCGCGGCGGCGGCACGACAGGCCTATGCCGCAGCCGGCATCACCGATCCGGCCTTGGCATTCGATCTGGCGGAAGTGACGGACGCCACTCCGCATGCGGAGCTGTTGGCCTACGAGGCGCTGTCGCTCTGCCCGCGCGAAGCGCGGCAGGCGCGCGCGACCGATGGTAGTTTCGCGCGCGGTGGCCGTCTGCCGGTGAACCTGTCGGGGGGCGTGCTGACGTGGAACCCGGTGTTCTGCACCGGGCTGATCCGCATCGCCGAAGTGGCGAACCAGGTCCGTGGCTGCGCCGGGGCACATCAGTTGCCCAATGCGCGGCGCGGTCTGGCGCACGCCGGGAGCGGGTTCGCCATGCAATATCAGGCGGCCGTCGTGCTCGGCCGGGAGGCGCACGCATGAGCGGCAATCGGGTCGGCATCATCGGCATCGGGCAGTCGGAATTCTGTTCGCGCCGCGACGACGCCAGTTATCCCGAGCTGGTTCGCGAAGGCGTCGTGCGGGCGATGCAGGACGCGAGGCTCGACTTCGATGCGGTCGAGGCGGTGGTGTATTCGCTATCGCCCGATGCGATGATCGGCATCGGCAACGCGGAACGGCTCGGTGTGGACGCGGTTGGCGGACGCAACAAGCCGTTCCTGCGCATCAACAATGGGGGCGCCACCGGAATATCGGCGGTGGCGGCGGCGTACTACCACGTCGCCTCCGGCATGTTCGATGTCGTGCTGACGGCGGGCGCCGACAAGATCGGCGAATGCGGCGATTCGCAGACCGTGCTGAACAAGATCTGGGACCCGAGCTACGAACGCCCATTGCCACTCGGCACCATCAACATGCTGGCGATGTCGGCGGTGCGCTATATGCAGCGCTACGGCATGACCGAGCAGGACATGGCGCGTGTGACGGTGAAGAACCGCCGACATGCGTCGCTGAACCCCAAGGCGCATTTGCGGCGGATCGTGTCGCTCGAGGATGTGCTGGCATCTCGGCTGATCTCCTGGCCGATCAAGTTGCTGGATTGCTGTCCGCAGTCATCCGGCGGGGCCGCCATGGTGCTGGCATCGGAGAAATTCATCCGCGACAATGGTCTGGATGCGGTGTGGATCACCGGTGTCGGCCATTCGGCTGAGACGTATTGGATGGGCGACCGCATGGGCAACAGCCCGACCGCCGAGCATGCGGATGCCTATGCGCTGGGCCGGTCGTTCGAGAAGTCGTACCGCATGGCGGGTATCACGGATCCGGCGCGGCAGGTGCACGTGGCGGAGCTTTATGCGCCGTTCAGCAACACCGAATTTCACTCGATCGACGCCGCGCGCCTGGTGTCGCGGCCCGGCGAGTCGGTGGCGCGGTTGCGCGATGGGGAGTTCGAGATCGGCGGCAGAATTCCGGTGAACCCGTCGGGTGGAACGCTGTGTACCAATGCCATTGCGGTGACGGCGATGGCGCGCGTCGCGGAGGTGGCGCTGCAGGTAAGGGGTCGCGCGGGCGAGCATCAGGTGAAGGGCGCGCGACTGGGTATCGCCAGCGGCAATGGCGGCGACCACCAGATATTCGGCACGATGGTGATCGAGGCATAAAGCATGATGAGGTCGGGTTGACCTCATCATGCTTTAGCTTTCTTTGGTTGAGCGCGTGATTCAGACCTCCGGCGATCCCGCCTCCGGTCATCACGCTCCAGGAGCGGTAAATGGAACTGCTGGAACGTCAGGAAGTCTGGAACATCACCTATCATCACGCGTTGGGTGAGACCGCGAGCTGGTTCTATGCGCGCATTCGCGACGAAGCGGCGATCTACGGCCGGCGCTGCGCCAAGACGGGGCGCGTGCTGGTGCCGCCGCGGTCCTTCTCGGACGAGACGCTGCTGCCGACGACGGATTGGGTGAAGGTGGGACCAGGCGGACGCATCGAGGCGTTCACCATGGTCTATGAGAAGTTCAACAACCTGCCCGATCCGCCCTATGCCTTCGGCTATGTCCTGCTGGACGGCGCGGACACCGCACTGGGCGGTTATTTCAAGGGCATCGAGCTATCCGATCCGCGGGCGGCGGCCGAGAAGCTGAAAATCGGCACGCGTGTCGTTACAACCTTCGCGTCGGAGCGCAGAGGCGAGATGCTCGACTTCTGGTTCGAACTCGCTGGCTAGTACATCGGGCGGCCATGGCTGTCCTCCGCAGGCATGGACAGCGTCCGCCGCGCGTGGCGTGGTCAACCGTCCGATGCCGCGTTAGGGTCGGCCGTTGGGGGACGCGATGAACTTCGACTTCTCGGATGAGCTGAAGCAGTTGCGTGACCAGGCGCGACGGTTCCTTATCGAACGGTCGCCGCCGTCGGTCGTGCGTGACGTGCTGGAGGGGCGCGAAGGCTACGCGGCGGGCCTGTGGCGCGCGATGGCCGAGATGGGCTGGCTTGGTGCCGCCATTCCGGAACAATACGGCGGCGCCGGGCTGGGCTACGAGGGATTGTGCGTGCTGGCGGAAGAACTCGGCCGTTCCCTCGCGCCGGTGCCGTTCGCCTCATCGGCCTGTCTCGCGAGCGAGGCCGTGCTGCTCGCCGGCAGCGAGACGCAGAAGCGGCGGCTCTTGCCGAAGTTCGCCGACGGTTCGCTGATCGGCTGTTTCGCGCTGGCCGAGGGCAGCGGCACGCCGGACGCTTCGGCGGTGCGCGCGCGGTGCGCCGGCGGCCGACTGACCGGCGGCAAATGGCCGGTCACCGACGGCGGTGTTGCCGATGTCGCGGTCGTCGCGGCGCGCGACGAATCGGGCGAGATCGATCTGTATCTTGCCGATCTGGCTGGCGAGAAGGTGCGCAGGCTCACGACCGTGGATCCCAGCCGCGATCATGCGCGCATCGACTTCGCCGGCACGGAGGTGGAAAGGCTTGGCGGCCAGTCCGGTTGGCCGGCGGTACTGCGGCTGCTGGAACGCGCGGCGATCCTGATCGCGTTCGAGCAGGTGGGCGGGGCCGACGCGGCACTTGAGATGGCACGCAACTATGCGCTGGAGCGCTATGCCTTCGGCCGGCCGATCGGGTCGTTCCAGGCGATCAAGCACAAGCTGGCCGACGTGTACGTCGCGACCGAGCTGGCGCGGTCGAATGCCTTCTATGGCGCCTGGGCGCTGTCGGCAGACGCGGCCGAACTGCCGCTCGCGGCGGCGACCGCGCGCATATCGGCGACCGAGGCGTTCCATCTTGCATCCAAGGAAAACATCCAGACGCATGGCGGGATCGGCTTCACCTGGGATGTCGACTGCCATCTGTATTACCGGCGATCGAAGCAGCTCGCTCTGGCACTGGGCGGCGCGCCGTGGTGGAAGCACCGCCTGGTCGAGCTGCTGGAGATGCGCAACGCGGCGTAAGGGAGACGCGCATGGACTTCAATGACACACCCGAAGAGGCCGCCTTCCGCGCCGAGGCACGTGCGTTCCTGTCCGCCAACGCCGAACCGAAGGGGCGCGCGCGTCCGGTGCTGCGCGGTGGTCTCGATGCCGAGGCGGTCAGGCGCTGCAAGGCGTGGCAGGCGAAGAAGGCGGACGCGGGCTTCGCCGGCATCACCTGGCCCAGGCGGTTCGGCGGGCGCGAGTCCTCGCCGATCCTGCAGGTGATCTACCTGCAGGAGGAAGACAATTACGCCGTGCCCCGCGGATTGTTCGAGATCGGTCTC
>DATBKQ010000147.1:0-4766 GCA_036555825.1 Acetobacteraceae bacterium
CGCTCGATCAGCGCGGGGTCGAGCTGATCGGCGGTCACGGCAGCAGCCGGGGGGACGTGGGCGGCGATGTGCAGGGCAAGCTGCCGGCCGATGCTCGCCAGCGCCGGCTTCTGACCTTTGCTCTCGAGCGCGACCAGCACGCCGATCTTGCCGAGCCCGTCGGCAGCCTTGTTGTGCACGTACTCCGCCACCAGGCCATCACCCACAGACACGGTCGCGGTGCGGCGCACGCTCATGTTCTCGCCGATGGTGGCAACCATCTCCTTCACATGCTCTTCCACCGAGTGCGACTTGCCGGGATAGGGCATGGCCAGCAGCTTGGCGAGATCGCCGCCGGCCTTCGGCGCCAGCGACGTGATCTTGCGCACCATGTCCTGGAACTGCTCGTTGCGCGCGACGAAGTCGGTCTCGGCGTTCACCTCCACCATCGCCGCGCGGCCCGGCGCCGAGGCGACGCCCACCAGCCCCTCGGCGGCAACGCGGCCGGACTTCTTCGCCGCGGCGGCAAGGCCCTTCTTGCGCAGCCAGTCGACCGCTTGCTCCGGGTTGCCGCCGGTCTCGGTGAGCGCGCGCTTGCAGTCCATCATGCCCGCGCCGGTCTTCTCGCGCAGGTCCTTCACCATGGCAGCGGTGATTTCGGGCATCGTCGTATCTCCCATTGTCCCCGGCCCCGGGGATTACGGATTGGCGGCTTCGGCCGGCACTTCGACTTCCGGCAGTGCCTCCGGCGGCAGGTCCTCCACCGCGCCCAAATCCGCGCCGGACGCCGCCAACTCGGCACTGATGCCGTCCAGCACCGCACCCGAGATCAGGTCGCAGTAGAGCGTGATCGCGCGGATCGCGTCATCGTTGCCGGGTATCGGGTAGGTCACGCCGTGGGGATCCGAGTTGCTGTCGAGCACCGCCACCACCGGGATGTGCAGCTTGTTGGCCTCCTCGACGGCGAGCTTTTCCTTGTTGGTATCGATGATGAACAGGATGTCCGGCAGGCCGCCCATTTCCTTGATGCCGCCAAGCGCACGCTCCAGCTTGTCGCGGTCGCGGGTGATGTCGAGCACCTCCTTCTTGGTCAGGCCCTCGACGTTGCCGCCAAGCAGCTCCTCGATCTGGCGCAGCCGCTTGATCGAGCCGGTGATGGTCTTCCAGTTGGTCAGCGTGCCGCCGAGCCAGCGGTGGTTCACATAATACTGGCCGCAGCGCTTGGCGGCCTCGGCCACGTACTCCGCCGCGGCGCGCTTGGTGCCGACGAACAGCACGCGGCCCCCGGCGGCGGTGACGTCGCGGACGGCGCGCAGCGCGCGATCCAGCATCGGTACCGTCTGCTGCAGGTCGATGATGTGCACCTGGTTGCGCACGCCGTAGAGGTACGGCCCCATCGACGGGTTCCAGCGGCGGGTGTGGTGGCCGAAATGCACGCCGGCTTCCAGGAGCTGGCGCAGGGTGAATTCTGGCATCGCCATGGGCGGGTCCTTTCGCGTCGTCCGGTTGTGCCTCCGCGGGGCCCGTCCTGGGGCTTGACGCCTTGCGACACCGGACCCGCCCCAGGGATTTTACCTGGCCGGGAAAGGCGCCCCGCGTGTGAATTACCGGCTGGGCTGTTCACCCTGGACCGGCGGGCGGGATATGGCGGAGGAGCGGGGGGAAAGCAAGGGTGACGGCGTTGCTGCCGGGCGGTTCGCTGACCACCATGGTCACGATAGTCATGGAGGACATCGGCGGTGGATCACCTGCCCGCCTGGACGGTGGCGGAAGCCAAGGCAAGGTTCAGCCAGGTGCTGGAACAGGCGCGCACCGAGCCGCAGACGATCGCGCGCAATGGCCGTCCGACCGCGGTTGTGGTCTCGGTTGAGGAATGGGCGCGGCGCACCCGCCGTACCGGTAACCTGGCGCAATTCCTGGCGGCCCCGCCGTTGCGTGGTTCCAGGCTGAAAGTCGAACGCGACACGGACGGGCTGCGCGATGTCAAGCTGTGAGGTTCCTGCGACACCAATGTGGTTTCGGAGTGGACGAAACCGCGACCGGATGGCGGCGTTGCGACGTTCCTTGCCGCATAGGACGAGGTCGCGCTGTTCCTGAGTGTGGTCACCCTGAAGGGCAGACGGCCCAGCCGCCCGGACGCATGGTTCGCGACGCGTTGCCTGTTCGGTCCGCTGATCGGATGTTCGGCATCGATGCGGCGACCGCGGACGCCTGGGTGCGGATCATCGCCCGACGCGAACGGGCGGGACGACCGATGGGTGCCATGGACGGCTGGATCGCCGTGCTCGCCACCGTGCATGGCCTGGAACTCGTGACACGCGACGAAGCGGACTTCGCGGGCGTGATGGATCGCATGGTGAACCCCTGGGTGGAGAGGCGGGCGCCCTGACTGTCCGTGCCTCTCCCGAGGGTTTGCGCGCGCCGGCGCGAGATGGACGCCGGTCATCCGGCGGCTCTGAGCGTGAAGTAAAGAAGGTAACGCAGATGGCGCAGATGAACGCGAATGGTGCGGAGCGGTGGGCGGTTCGACGGCAAGGCCGGCGACGCAACTCTGGTGCCAGTGGTGTCCGGCACGGTGAACGCGCAGCCGGTGGTCCGGCTCGATATTGCGTCCGGCTCCGGCGTGTTCGCGTTCATCTGCGGGTATCTGCGTTCATCTGCGTTGAGTCTTCCTGCCCCGCCACGAGGCCGCGCATGAGCAGGCAGTACAACGATCCATTCACAAGAACCCAACCGACAGCCACGGCACCGCCACGACGATCGCCAGCGCCGCCGCCAGTCCCGCCAGGTATGGCCACATCCGCCACAGCGCATCGTCCGGCGACACGCGCCCGATCGCACATGCCCCGTAGAATCCCACCCCGAATGGTGGCGCGAACAGGCCGATGCCCATCGCCAGGATGATCAGCATCGCGTAGTGCACCTCGTGCACACCCATCGCCTTGGCCACCGGGAACAGCAGCGGGCCGAACAGCACGATCGCCGGAATGCCCTCCAGCACGCTGCCCAGGATCACGAACGCCACCGCGGTGATCGCCAGGAACCCTCCCTTGCCCCCCGGCACCGACGCCATGGTTGCCACCAGCCACTGGGAAAACCCCGATTGCGTCAGCGCCCAGGCCATCGCGGTCGCCGTGCCGATGATCAGCATCACCGCGCCGGTCAGCGACACCGTCTCGACCAGGATCGGATAGATGCGGCGCCAGTCGAACTCGCGGTACACCAGCAGCCCGAGCAGCGCCGTGTAGACCACGCCGACGGTGGAGACCTCGGTCGCCGTGGCGACGCCGTCGATCACCGCGGCGCGGATCACGAACGGCAGCGTCAGTCCGGGCACGGCAATCGCGAAGGTGCGCACGATCTGCTTGGCCGGTGCGCGCTCTCCGCCGCTGATGTCGAGGTGGCGCGAGCGATACCAGCTCACCACCAACAGCGCGACCGCGGCCACCGCCGCCGGCAGCAGCCCGCCGGTGAACAGCGCGGTGATCGACACGTTGGTGACCGAGCCGATGGTGATCAGCACCAGGCTGGGCGGGATGGTCTCGGACATCGCGCTGGAAGAGGCGAGCAGCGCGGCCAGTTCGCCGGGATGCGAGCCGCGGCGGCGCATCTCTGGGAACAGCACCGGCGCCACCGCGGCCATGTCGGCGGCCTTCGAGCCGGAAATACCGGACACCAGGTACATGGCACCGAGCAGCACATAGGACAGGCCACCGCGCACATGGCCCACCAGCGCGGCGAGAAATGCCACCATTACGCGCGCGATGCCGGTCATCTCCATCAGCAGGCCCAGGAACACGAACATCGGCACGGACAGCAGCAGCAGGTTCGACATGCCCTCGTCCATGCGGTTCACCACGACGGAGAGCGGCATGGCGCTGGTCAGGCTCAGATACGACATGGTGGCGATGCCGAACGCGAAGGCGATCGGCACACCGATTGCCACGCAGGCCGCGACGATGACCACGAAGAACACGATCAGGCTGCCGAAGCCCATCGCGGCCAGCACCGGCCGGCCGAGCCACAGCAGCACGGCAATGCCGCCGACGGTCAGCAGCGCCAGGCTGAAACTGCGCGGCGTGGTGGTCTCCAGCAGGCGCAGCAGCGCGATCGTCGCCGCCAGCGCGGTCCCGACCAGGATCGCCGTGACTCGGTAGCCGTCCGAGATCTGCAGCGTGATCAGCTCGACATAGCGCTGTTGATCCAGGTACTGCGCGGCGGGCAGCAGCACTTCCAGCACGAACACGATCACCACCAATGCGGCAACCGCGGCGAACCAGTTTGCGACGCGCGGCGAGACCCAGCGCGCGACCGTGGTCAGCCGCATATGTCCGTCGCGCCGCAGCGCGACCACCATGCCCAGCATCGACAGCCACAGGAACAGGAAGTTCGCCAGCTCGTCGGTCCAGAACAGCGGGCTGTCCAGCACATAGCGCGAGACCACGCCAGCGAACAGGATCACGACTTCCGTGGCGACCAGCAGCGCGCCGATCGCCTCGCAGGTCACGCCGATCGCCTGGTCGAGCAGCAGGGCGCCCCGGCGCAATGCGCTCCAGGCCGGCGCCGCCGGCGCGGCGACTGTATCGCCGCTCATGCGGTGAGTGGGCCGACGTATTTCTCGAGCAGTGCCCAGGGCTTGTCGCCGGCGGTCTTCTTCATGTCGGGGTAGTAGCCGCTCTTGGTCAGCGCGTCGCGGAACGGCTTCAGGTCGGGTGCGTTGAACGTCAGGCCCTTCGACGCGAGGTTCTGCTGCTCGGTCGTGGTCATGCTGACGAAGTCGTCGCGCT
>DATBKQ010000148.1:0-3751 GCA_036555825.1 Acetobacteraceae bacterium
CCACCGGGCTGTTGTCGAACCCAAGCCCTTCCTTCGGCTGGCGGAAATTGCGGCCGATGATGTCGGTGAATTCCTCCAGCTCGACATGCACATCCGGATCGAACGAGTAGATGTCGTGCACCGTGATCATGCGCCCCGACATATACCACTTGTGGTTCCGCATCCGCTGATAGTCTTCCTCGACATACGCATCGGGGCGATAGCCGGCGCCGAATGCCTTGATATACGATTGCGGATACTCATAGCCGACCGCCGGGTCGGGATAGAACCGCAGTACCTGGTGCGCGCGGATCGCCCAGGTGACCTCCTCGTCCACGTACGGTTCGACAAGCTGTGCGCCCCAGTAGCCATGATCGCCGCGAATGAAGCCGATGGTCGAGATGTCGTGCAGCAGGCAGGCGAGCACCATCTTTTCCGGCAATCCGCCCTTCACCGCGTGACGCGCGCTCTGCAGCAAATGCGCAGCGGGCCCGAACCGGTACTTGAAGAAGTCGATCAGCGTCGGCTTCTCCGGCATCGCCGGCAGCCGCGGATCGTCGCCCATCAGCACACGCGCCTTCGGATTGGCGGCCATCAGCGCCGCGGCGTTCGGCGGCGGGCCCATGTCGCCTTCCGCCATGCTGTAGAGCCGCGACTTGATGACGATGTAGTCGAGCTCGCGGCTCATCTTTTCTTCCAGGGCGTCGGCGCGCTGGGAGAGGGTCGGCGCATCGTTCATCCATTTCCTCCGTCGGATACGGTCATCCCGGCCAGCCTAGCAGACACGCCCCTGGCCGACCACGGTTGACGCGATGCGCCGCCCCGTGCCCGATATGCGCGGAAATCGGCAGTGGCCAGACGCGAGGGAGACAGCCCGATGATCAAGGTAAGCGTGTTCTACCCGGCGAGCGCGAACACCAGGTTCGACATGGACTACTATTGCAAGAGCCACATGCCGATGGTGCAGCAGAAGCTCGGCGCGGCGTGCAAGAGCACGGCGGTCGAACAGGGCGTGGCAGGCGGCGCTCCCGGCGCACCGCCAACCTACGCCGCGATGGGGCACCTCTACTTCGATTCGGTCGAGGCGTTCCAGGCCGCATTCGGGCCGCACGCATCGACCATCATGGCGGACATTCCCAACTACACCGACATTCAGCCGGTGATCCAGATCAGCGAAGTGAAGCTGTAGCCTCCTAGAGCAGAATGAGGCCAGGTTTGACCTCGTCCTGCTTTAAGCTTTCTTTCTTTGAGCGCGCTCCCCGGACCTCCGGCGATTCCGCCTCTGGTCATCACGCGCTAGGTCCGGCGTAACACCTCAGGATTTCTGCGGCGCCGTCGTCGCGTCCTTGGCGGTCCGTGCGCCATGAGACGTGGCGGTGGCGGAGCCGAACACAGCCTGGCAGATATCGCCCAGGGGTCCTTCGGAAGCTTCGACAGGTTGCCGGGCCGGCTTTGGTGCGTCTGCCGGCCGCGGCAGGTCGCCGGCATGCGCCAGAGCCGGCGTGGCGTCGTTGAGGATCTGTTCGTGCCGCTGCTCCCAGGCCACGGTGCGCGCCATCCGGTCCATCAGGCACTGGTTGAACTTCACGGGATCGATCGTGGACGAGCCTGCGGCAGCCTGCATCGTCGGATCATTGCCACGATACAGCACGTTGGCCCCCCGCATGATGGGGCAAAGGAAGGGGTCGCTGGTCACGTCCTCGGCGACCCTGCCGTGCAACTGTTCGAGCTGCGACAGGGTGCGAACATCACGCACCACAACATTAGGGTCTCCATCGAAGGTGGCGACACCGCTCACCACGGTCGCGAGCACCGGCATCAACAGTGCGAGGATCGAGATCGGCAACAGCGCACCCTTGGTCAGCGAGCGGAAGGGAGCGTCCTGCTCTTCTTTGCTGGCGACAAGCGACCGCAAAGCCACCAGGAACGCTCCCGCGGCACTCAGACCGAGGATGCGCAACTGATTGCGACGCGCCCGGTCCTGCCGCTCCTCTGCCTCCCGCAGGAACCGTGTGCGCTCCTGGAGAATACGGGAACTCTGCCATAATGCGGCCCGTTCGAACGCGGTCAGCTCCTGCTCATGCGGTTGAACGACAGCCTCGCTGGAAGCAGGCATCGCAAGCGATCCGCCGCTCTGATGCACCTCGACGATGTGCAGCGTTCGCCGCCAGTCGGGCGACCAGGTGCTGATGTCACCCGACAGACGGCAACTGCCAATCGCATAGCCGATACTGTTGTTGTCGATGATCCGATGATCGTCCTCCACGACGGAGATGTCGTGATGGAAATCGGCCGGCAACGAGCCCTGCGTCATGCAGTACAGAAAGTAGCCGGCCGGTGTGATAACGATAGCTGCGCCAAGCAACTGCTGAAACCGCTGCCACGTCCACAGCTTCCAATGAGTATCCAAACGCGACCAGATCATGCGGACCTCCCGCCCACGTGGACTGCCCGTCATGCGTGCGCTTAGCACATGTCGTGCTCGTGACCTGTGAATGATTTCATAGAGCGCGGTGACTGGAGGCGGAATCGCCGAAAGTCTGAATCCGCGACCAGACAATGGGCTGGAGCGGCGCGGCGGCGGTCAGTAATACGCGCTGCCGCCGTTCACATGAACCGTCTGGCCGGTGATGAACCCGCCCTCGTCGCTGACCAGGAACAGGCAGGTGGCGGCAATCTCCTCCACCTTGCCCTGGCGGCCCAGCGGAATGCCGGCAGCGCTCGGCACGCGCCCCTGATACCACTCCGGATTGGCGCGCGTGGTGTCGATGCTGCCCGGCGACACCACGTTCACCCGGATGTTGTGCGGGGCGAACTCGCTCGCCAGCCCGCGCGCGAAGCCGACCAGGCCCATCTTCGCCGCCGACACGTGCGCGCGACCGCTGCCGCCGATGAACGCCCCCTCGCCGGTGAAGAACAGGATGCGCCCGTACTGGTTCGCCACCATCGGCTCGATCAGTGCGCGCGTCAGGTACAGCGCTCCATCGAGCACCACGCCACGAACCGCCTCCCAATCCTGCTGGGTCAGTTCGGTGAACGGCTTGTGCGGCCGGATGGCGGCATTGTTGATCAGGACGTCGATGCGGCCGAACTCGGCGAGCGCGCGTGCCGCCATTGCCTCGACCTGATCCTTGCGCGCCACATCGGCCACCACCGCGATCGCCTTGACCCCAAGCGCCTGTGCCTCCCGCACCACCGCGTCCGCCTCCGCCTGGTTGGTCCTGGCATTGACGACAACATGCGCCCCTTCCGCGGCCAGCTTCAGCGCAGTCGCGCGGCCGATATTGCGTCCCGACCCGGTGACCAGTGCGACCTTGCCTTCCAGCTTGCCCATCGGACTGCCCCCTCCTAGTGCGTGATGACCGCAGGCGGAATCGCCGGAGGTCTGCATCACGCGCTCAAGGAAAGAGGCTAATGCATGATGAGGTCAACCCTGACTTCATCATGCTTCGGATGCCGGGGCGGATGTCACGGCTGGTCCAACTCTCGCAATTCGCCGCGGCGAACGCTGTCGATCGCGTTGGTCAGGATCTGCACGATGGCATCGTCGGCCACGCTGCGCGCCAGCACCGCCATCGCCCCGCCCAGCAACGCGGAAGCGATCGACAACGGGGCGATGTTCTGGTTCGCCATGTACTCGATCGCCTTGTCCACCACCGCACCCGCATGGCCCAGATCTTCCGGCGGCTGTTCGTCGCTCATGCCACGTGTCTCCTCAATCCGCGATCTCCGGTTCGGCTTCCTGCTCGGCCTGCAAGGCCCACATCCGTGC
>DATBKQ010000149.1:0-9678 GCA_036555825.1 Acetobacteraceae bacterium
AGGTGGAAGCCGGCCACGTTCTTGCGTGCAAGAGCGACGTCCTTCTGCTGCAGCATGAATACAATCGGTGACTGATCCCAGGCTTGCTGCTGCATCTTATGGTAGAGTTCCACCCGCTTCTTCGTATCCAATTCGGCGGCAGCCTGCGCCACCTCCTGCGTCAGCTCCTGGTTGAAGAAGTGACAGCGCCAGGCGATGATCTTCATCGGGCTGTCGTCGGAATCGTCCGGGTCGGCATTGAAGGCCTGGGCATTCGAATTTGGATCGAAATAATCGGGGAACCATTGGTTGATGACGAGCTGGTGCTGTCGCGCCCGCATCTTGGTGAAGACCTGTTTGCGGGTTCCGGCGAGCAGCGAGACCTTCAGGCCGACCGCTGCCAGATTGGCCTGAATCGCCGTGGCGATGTCGACGAACGGCTGCTCGGAATAGTGGTCCAGCGTTGCAGGGAAGCCCTGGGCATAGCCAGCCTGGGCGAGCAGCGCCTTCGCCTTGTCGGGATCATGCCTGAACGGATTGGCGGTCACCGCGCCCAGGATCATCGACGGCTCGAACGCCTGGTTCACGACGTAGGTCTGCGGCACGATGTTCTGCTGAATCCCGTCGTAGTCGATCGCCCACTTGAGCGCCTGGCGTACCTCCGGCTTGGCGAACGGGCCGTAGCCTTGGTTGGCGGCGAGGTACATCTGGTTGGTGGTCGGCGAGGTGAACTGGTGCAGATTGGAATCGTTGGCGGCGGCTTTCAGTTGATCGCTGGTCAGATCGCGGGCCATGTCGATATCTCCGCGCTGCACCAACAGGAACTGCTCGGCTGGCTCCTTCACATGACGGATGAAGATCCGCTTGGTCGCCACAGGGACGGCGGCGTGCGGATTGGCGTCGAGGATGATGTGATCATCGGCCTGGAACGATGTGAGCTGGTATGGTCCGTTGCCGGCCGAATGGTTGTTGAGCCACTGGTTGCCGAGATCGTCCTTGACCTGATGCGCGAGCGCGGTCGCCTTCTCGACAATGCCGCCGACTTCCGCCGAGAGACAATAGAGCACGAAGCTGGTTGCCGCCGGCTTCGGCAACTCCATCTGCAGCGTGTACGGGTCGGTGGCGCGGATCAGTTGCGCGACGTTGTCCTTGGTGAAGCCGAACTGGGTCAGGATGAATCCCGGGGTAAGGTTCAGCGTGATCGCCCGATGCAGGGAGAATTCGGCATCGGCCGAGGTCATCGGGTTGCCCGAGGCGAAGCGGGCATCCTTGGTCAGATGGAAAGTGAATTTCCTGCCGTCCGACGAAACGTCCCAGGCCTCGGCGAGGTCCGGGCCGATCTGCGTCAGGTTGTCGAGGTCGGGCGAAACCAGCTTGCGATAGATGTTCACCCCGACCTCGATGGAGGTGAACTCATACGCCTGCGCCGGGTCGAGCGCGACGACATCGTCAATCCCTTTGCCCATGACGATGGTGTTTGCGGGAGTGGCTGCACGCACTTGTCCGGCGAGCGGTGTAGCAGCGGTGGCCGTTCCGGCGGCGATCAGTGCGCGTCGTGTCAGCATGGCGATGCCTCCCCCCTTGAGCAGTGGGCTGAGGGTAGTGCCGTCGGATGGGCAGGAGAAGGGGTGGCCCGATCACTCCACGTGCGTCAGGCTGTTGCATCGGCAAGCCCCGCTGGCAACTCGAGGAGGACAAGTCGAATGCTCGGCAGCATGTTGCGATCGGTCATCGCGACGATGTTCGTCGTGACCGGCACAGCCGCGGCGCAGCAGTCCGGTCCCGGCGCATCCGCGACCGAGATCAGGCTGGGGCAAACCGTGCCGTTCAGCGGTCCGGTCTCGGTGGCGGGTGTGGTGGGGTATGCCTCGCTTGCGTATTTCGACGCAATCAACCAAGCCGGCGGGATCAATGGCCGGAAGATCAAACTCGTTGTGCTCGATGACGGCTACAGTCCACCGAAAACCGTCGAGGCGACCCGGCGACTGGTCGAGGACGAGGACGTCCTGATGATGTACGGATCCGTGGGTACACCCACGAATGCGGCGGTGGAGAAGTATCTCAACCAGAAGAAAGTGCCGCAGTTGTTCATCACGACCGGTGCCAGCCGCTTCAGAGATCCCAAGGCATTCCCCTGGACCATGGGGTTCATCCCCGGTTACCTGGCGGAAGGCCGGGCGATGGCGCGGTATGTGCTGGAGACCGTCGCCTCGCCCAGGATCGCGTTGCTTTACCAGGACGACGATCTCGGCAAGGACTTTCGCGCCGGGTTCAGGTCCGGCCTCGGCGACAAGGCGGACTCATTGATTGTCAGCGAGCAGACCTACGAGGTCTCCGATCCCACTGTCGATTCGCAGTTGATCGCCGCGAAGGTCTCCGGGGCCAATGTGTTCTACTTCGCCGGCACGCAAAAGGCCGGGGCGGAGCAGGTTCGCGGTGTCCGCAAGCTCGGCTGGACACCGCTGCACCTCGTGTGCAGCATCGCCGCGAATGTCGAAGGTGTGCTGAAGCCCGCCGGGCTGGACAATGCGGAGGGCCTGATCTCGACAGCATTCGCCAAGGACCCATTCGATCCCGAATGGGCGAATGATGGCGAGGTCAAGGCATTCCTGGACTGGGCCAAGACATATCTGCGCCAGGGCAACCCGCGCGACAGCGGTGTGCTGAACGGCTATATCGCTTCGTTCCTTGTCGCACATGTGCTGGAGCAGGCGGCCTCGACGGTGACCCGGCAGAATGTGCTGAACATCGCTACGCATCTGCACGACCTGCACGTGCCGATGCTGCTGCCGGGCATCACGGTATCGACGAGCCCAACGAACTACAGCGTGATCGATAAATTCCAGATCCAGCGGTTTGAGAGCGGGCGATGGGTTCCGGTTGGCAAGACGATCTCCGGGGGCTGAGCGCGGCGGACAACTTCGAGCCACTCTTTGACGCGACGGCAAGCTGCATGATAACGCCAGAGAACTGGATTTGACCGGATTGGCGGCGGGTGCTAGCGCAGTATCAACGGGGGAGGGAACGATGGCTAAATGGTTGCTCGGCAGTGCTCTTGTGTTATCGCTGGTGGCGTGCGCCAATCATCTGCAGACCCTTGATCAGCAACTGACGACGGCGCTGGCCGGCGAGCCAGTGGTCATCGACCAGCGAGAGACGAGCAGCGGTATCAGCGGCCTGTTTCATCAGAGCGGCACCATCACGCTGACTTCGAGCGCCGATTATCTCTATCCCTCCGGCGGCTATGAACTGCGACCGGGCGCACCGGTGCTCAGCAAGATGGTGCCGATTTTTCGCAACTTCCAGCACACGACCATTACAGTGAGCGGCTATACAGACAACACCCCGGTCGGTCCTCAGCTACAGCGCATGGGAATCAGCAACAATACCGACCTGTCGCTCAAGCGCGCGTCCGAGGCGGTGGCATTCTTCCAGTCGCAAGGCGTGAACCCGAATCTGCTGAACGCGAAAGGTTTTGGCGAAGCCAACCCGGTGGCCTCCAACGATACGCCCGAAGGCCGCGCCAGAAACCGGCGCATTGAGATCGTTCTCAGCGGCGACGGTACATAGCCGTTCCACCTTGCCCTTTGCGGCCGAATCACGAAGGCAGCTTGACTCGCTTCACCCCATGCCCCTCCATCGCGCC
The DNA here is from genome assembly GCA_036555825.1 of Acetobacteraceae bacterium. Lineage (GTDB taxonomy): Bacteria > Pseudomonadota > Alphaproteobacteria > Acetobacterales > Acetobacteraceae > JAMXLO01. The sequence goes on from DATBKQ010000149.1 coordinate 3,626, forward strand.
ACGACGACGCGGCGAGGGGAAATGGCGCAGCAATCCAAGCAGGTCGGCAGCTTCCGCGACGCGGTAAGGGACATTCCAGATGGCGCCACCATCGCCTTCGGCGGGTTTGCCATGCCGGGCGTGCCATTCAACCTGATCAGGGCGCTGCTCGAACATGGTGCGAAGCGGCTGACGCTGGTCGGCAACACCACGGGCGGGGCGCAGCAGCCGCGCATGCCGGACATGGGGATGCTGGTGGAGAACGGGCAGGTGAAGAAGGTGATCTGTGCCTTTACCGCCGCGACGCGCCCCACCGATGTGCTGCCGTTCACCAAGCACTACGAATCGGGCGAGGTCGATGCGGAGCTCGTGCCGCAGGGCACGCTGGCCGAGAGGCTGCGGGCGGCCGGGGCGGGAATCCCGGCGTTCTACACGCCGACCGCGGTCGGCACCGAACTTGCCGAGGGCCGCGAGACACGGGTGATCGACGGTCGCGAGTACCTGCTGGAGTACGCGCTGCCGCTCGACTACGCGTTCATCCGCGCGACACGTGCCGACACATTCGGCAACCTGCAGTTCCATCGCTCGCAGCGCAATTTCTGTCCGGTGATGGCGACTGCCGCGCGCGTCACCATCGCGGAGGTTGACGGGGACATTCTGCTGGCGGGGGCGATCGATCCGGACCAGGTGCACACACCGGGGATCTTCGTGCACCGGCTGGTGAAAGTGCCGCCGCCACCCGAAGGACTGTGGCCCACCCGCCGCCAGGAGCGTCGTCGATGAGCGGAACCACCAAGGGGCTGACCCGCCAGCAGATGGCGGACCGCATCGCGTTCGAGTTCCAGGACGGCTGGATCGTCAACCTGGGCGTCGGCATTCCGACGATGTGCTCGAACACCGATATCGGCGACCGCGACATCACCTATCACTCGGAGAACGGTGTCATAGGCTACGGGCCGATCGCGCCGGCGGGGCACGAAGACCTGAACCTGGTCAATGCCGGCGGACAGAACGTGACGCTTAAGCCGGGCGCCGCCGTGGTGCACCATGCGGACTCGTTCGCGATCATCCGCGGCGGGCGCATCGATGTCACGGTGATGGGCGCCTACGAGGTGGCATGCAACGGCGATTTCGCCAACTGGAAGATCGCCGGGCAGAAGGGTGGCGGCATCGGTGGCGCGATGGACCTCGCTGCCTGCGCCAGGCGCGTTTTCATCATCATGGAGCAGACGACGCGCAACGGCGCACCGCGGCTGGTCGCGCAGTGCGCGCTGCCGGTGACGGCACGCGGCGTGGTGAAGCTGGTGGCGACGAACTACGGACTGTTCGAGCCGATCGGTGACGGGTTCCGGCTGCGCGAGATCGCACCCGGGCTGACCGTGGAGGAGGTACGGTCCGCCACCGGTGCGCCGCTGGCGGTGGCCGATCCGCTGCTGAAAATCCGCCTGTCGGTCTGAGAGCTATTGGCGCGTGATGACCAGAGGCGGAATCGCCCGGAGGTCTGAATCACGCGCTCAACCAAAGAAAGCTAAAGCAGGGTGAGGTCAACCTGACCTCATCTGCTCTAGTCTAGCCGCTCCGCATCGCCTCGACGCGGTGCGGGCGTGTGTCGAACAGGTTGCTGATCGCGCACAGGAAGACGATGGCGCCGACCACCCAGTGATCCCACGAAGCCGCCCCGAGTTCGCCGGCGAAGCCCAGGATCCATGGCGCAATGAACACCCAGATGCCGAGGATCGCGTTCCACCGTTCCTGCCAGATCTCCATGCGGCCGATCGCGGACAGCGATACGACAAAGACAATGGCGGCGAGAATCCAGGCATTCCAAGCGGCGCGACCCACTTCCGGGTGCGGCGCGTTGGCCGCGACCGAGTGGCCGAACTGCAGAATCCAAGGGGAGAAGAAGAACCAGATCGAGACCAGGAGGATGACCCAGTCCTGCCAGCGGTTGCTCCTCTCGGGATTGTAATAGCGGCGCTGGAAGGCTGCGGGTTGCAGGCCAACGGGGCGCCGTGGCGGCGTAGGCGGCACCGGGCCTGGCGGTATGTCGTTCGGCGGCATCGAAGTGGCCATCAAAACCTCCTGTATCGGCAGATGAATTGTCGCTCTGCGACAGGAGTCACGCGGGCAAGCGATGGTTGCGGCACCGATCGGGGATCGCGTCGAATCGACAAGCGAGGCGGAAGGTGCCGGCGCGCGTCGCATGAAAATACGCCACGCCCCAGGTCCTCTTCAGTGCGCGCTGCCAGCGCCCAGATAGCGAAATCGCGTCTCCTCCCACCAGTCGCTGCGGATCGCGTCGAGCAGTCCGACGTCGAGCGATGCCCGGAGCCGGCTCTCGACGGGTAGGGCAAATGCGTAATCCTCGCTGCCGAGTGTCACGTTGATCAACTCGAGCTGCGGGAAGTCCTGTCGAAGCGTCCAGGCAAGCAACGGTCGGTCATAGACGAACGCGTCGATGCGGCCCGATTGCAAGGCCGCCAACCCATCCGGCAGGCCGGCAAACGACCTGTAGCCGATGCGCTGCGAAGTCAGGAACTCCTCGGTTGACGAGCCGCTGATCGCGCCGACGTGCAGGCGGCGCAGGTCGTGCGCGTCGCGGATCAGCCCCTGCAATCGTTCGGTCGTGAGAGTGGAGGTGATTCCGGCGATGAACACCGCGATCGTCACCACCGACGCCACCATCCAGATGACCGCGAGCACGCGCCCGGGTGTCGAGCGCGGACCGTTTTGCGCCGCCCCCGCCTGCGTCATTGCGATCGCCGACCACCAGGCGCCAGCGACGAAGCCGCGCACTTTTCCTCCGCCGTAATGCTCGTTCTCCCGCCGCTCGAACAGCCAGATCAGCGTGCCGACGAAGAGCGCGATCACGAGCAGCACGGCAACGGCCTGGAGAAAACGGAGAGAGACGAAGGCCCGTGTCAGCGGCAGCCAGCTTGCAAGCCCTCGGCGCACCATTGCGACGCCAAGCCCGGTCTGGAAAAACGGTTGGGTGAAGTCCATGAACCGCCGCCGCTCGGCAGTGACGGTAAGCGCCGCCACCGCAACATCGACGCGCTCATCGCGGACGGCATCGATGAGGTCGCTGACCGTCGCGAACTCCTCGATTCGATAGCCCAGGTGCTGCGCGTCGGCGACATGCCGCCAGAGCGCGATGCTGATGCCATCCCATTGCCCCTCCGCGTTCTTCATCGCGAAGGGTGGAGCGGCTTTGGTGCCGACGATGAGCTCGCGCTCCTGCTGCGCCACCGCGGCACGCGCGTGCAAACACATCGCGGCGGCGAGGATAAGGAGCACGATGCCCGCGACGCACCACTTGGCGCGGACGGTGTTGCCAACCATCCACTTGAGCCTAACGCGTGATGACCGGAGGCGAAACCGCCAGGAACGCGGTCCCCGCTACTTTACTGCACCCGCGTCAGCATGTCGCGCAGCCGGCGGCGGCCCAGCGGGCGGACGTCGGCGTGCGGGGCCATGGCCTTGATCTCGGCCTGCAACTGTGCGCGGCGCTCATGGATGCTGGCGATGACCGGACCCATCGCGACGCCGAGGTCGATCAGCACCGCTTCCGACAGTTGCAGACTGGCTTCGATCGTCTCGGGAACCGCGTCGGTGGCGCCGATCCCGTAAAGATGCGCCGCGTGGCCGGCGTCGCGCGCGCGAACGACGATCAGCAGGTCCGGGCGTTGCGCGCGGGCAAGCGCGACCAGTCGATCCGCCGCCGCATGATCGCTCATGGTCACGACGAGGGCGCGGGCGGTATCGACATGCAGGCGACGCAGCAGTTCGGGCTGGGTGATGTCGCCCCAGTACACCAGCCGATGCAGCTTCCGCTGGGCCGCCACCCGGTCGGTGTCGCGGTCCACGCCCACATAGGGCACGCCGTGCGCCTCGAGCAGTGACGCGACCGTCGCGCCGACCCGGCCGAAGCCCGCGATGACAACCCGCGCAGTTGCGTCGTCCGGCGGCGCGGCCAGCAAAGCGGGGTCGATCGCCGGTGCGGTGGGGCGAAGCGTCATGCGTCGGCCGAGCGCGGACAGTAGTGGGATACACGCCATGGTCGCCGCGGCGAGCACGAACGGAAAGCGCACGGCCTCGGGGCCCATCAGGCCCTCGGTCCGCGCAAGCCCCAGAATGACGAAGCCGAACTCGCTGCCTGCTCCCAGCAGCAGACCAGCCTGTATGCCGGCAGGCCAGCGCAGGCCGAAGGCGCGCGCCAGCCCGGCGACGATGGCGGCCTTGATCGTCACCAGCCCAACGCCGCCGATCACCACGCGCAAGCCGTCGGCGGCAATGTCGGCGAGGTCGAGGTTCATTCCGGCAGAGATCAGGAAGACGCCGAGCAGCAGGCCTTTGAACGGCTCGATCGTCACCTCGATCTGGCGGCGGAATTCCGTTTCGGCCAGCAACAGGCCGGCGATCAGCGAGCCGAGTTCCATCGGCAGGCCGACCATGGCGGTGGCGAGGCCGGTGGCGAGAATTACCAGCAGGCAGGCGGCGACGAACAACTCCGGGCTGCCGGTGCGCGCGACGCCGCGGAACAGCGGGCGCAGCACGATGCGCCCGGCCGCGATGAGACCGAGCACGACGAGAACTGCCTCGGCAATCGCCCAGGTGAACGAGCCGCCGCTGGCGCCGAACACGCTGATCAGGAACAGCACCGGCACGGCCGCGAGGTCCTGAAGCAGCAGCACGGCAAGCGAGGCGCGGCCGACCGGGCCGCCGAGACGCCTTTCCTGCGACAGCACTTGTACAACCACCGCGGTGGATGACATCGCCAGCGCCGGTCCGACGATAGCGGCGAACACCAGGGAGGCGCGGAACGCGAAAGCCAGCGCCCCGAGCGCGGCGGCGCACAGCACGAATTGCAGCAGGCCGAGGCCGAATACCAGGCGCCGCAGCACGCGAAGGCGCTCCAGCGACATCTCCAGACCGATCATGAACATCATCACGCTGATGCCCAGTTCGGCGATCGGCGCGATCGTCTCGGGATTGTTCAGCGTGACCGAGCCCACCAGCGGCAGCTGGTCGGCGAGCGCTGTGAGGCCGAATGGACCGACCGCGACACCGACCAGCATGAAACCGAGTACCGGACTGACGCGCAGCCGGTGGAACAACGGGATCACGATGGCGGCGGCCGCCAGGATGATCAGGGCCGGCTTGAACAGCCCCGGATCGACGTGCGCGCCCAGCCGTCAGTACCCGAGCGCGAAGAGAAAGCCGTGGAACGCCTGCGACACCAGACCCGGTGTCTGGATGCCGGCGAAATGGCCCGAATTGATCTCCAGATACTGCGCGCCGGGGATCTGCTCCGCCATCGCCCGGGTCGCCGCCGGCGGACGCAGCCTGTCGTGCCGGCAACCGATGACCAGCGTGGGACAACCGATGCGAGGTAACTCGTCGGTCACGGCGGAATCCGCCAGCATGCGGTTGATCGCGGCGAAGCTCACCGGATCGTTGGCGAGCCAGCGGGCGCGGAACCTGCGAAATTCCTCGGCGTTGTGACGCACCTCGGGTGGGTAGGAGTTGGCGACGCTCGCCTCCGCGATGCCGCGCATCCCCTGTGTTTCGGCGGCCGCGGCACGGCCCAGCGTGGCCTGGCGGCGATCCGCGGCAACCCCGGTGGCCGGGCTGGTCACCACCAGGGCTGCCGCGCGCGCGGCGTGCCGGAGGGCGAAATGGATGGCGATCGCGCCACCGACCGCGGTGCCGGCGAGCGCCACCTTGCCGGTGATGCCGATCGCGTCGAGCAGTGCAGCGAGGTCGTCGGCCATGTCGTCGAACGTGACCTGCCCGTGGATCTTTTCGGACAGACCGGCGCCACGCGTGTCGTAGCGCAGCACCCGGCGGGTGTTGTTGAGCGCCGGCAGGACCTGGTCCCAACTGTCCAGCGTGCCGCCCATCTCGTGCACCAGGACCAGCGTGGTCTGGCCGCTGCCGGAGAGCTCGTAGCGCAGGCTGGTGCCGTTCACCTCGATCCAGTTCATCGCGTTCCCTCCATCGGCGCAGGATGCCACAGTGCGGCGATCGAGGACATGGCGGTGAAGAAGAGGATCTGATGAAGCTGCACTGGT
>DATBKQ010000150.1:0-19241 GCA_036555825.1 Acetobacteraceae bacterium
CTGCGATCGGCCACGAGGAGGTTCTGCACCGGCGAGGTGATCATGGCGGCCGCCTTGCCCGCCTGGTCCACGTCGGTCGCCTCATTCAATGCCAGCAGGCCGGCAGCCGCCGTGTTGTCAGGCGCGAGATTGGCCATCGAGACGGCCAGGACCTGTTTCGCACCAACCAGGTCGCTGATCACCGGCCCGTGGCGCGTCTCGCGCACGGTCAGTAGCTGGTCCGGCTCGCCTCGCACCTTGATCCGCTCTTCGCGGGCAGCGAACGGTCGCGGGCCATCCGGCGTCTGATATCGGCCATCGCCGGCAGGCGTCTCGATGAACACGTCCTGCACGTCGGCGCCTGTCGTGGTGAAAGTCCAGGCGATATGGCCGTTGTGGCCCAAGACGAGAAACGGCACACCGGGCGCCGTAGCACCCGCGAGCACACCCTGCGGCGTCTCGATCCGCGCCAGGTACCAGATTCCCGGGAAGCCGAAGGCCAGGTGCGGGTCGCCGGCGAGTATCGGCGACCCCGTCGCGGTGTGCCGCCCATCCACCGCCCATGCATTCGATGCCGTCCTGGGCAGCGCGTAGGGCTGCGGAAAGTGGGGCAGGATATCCAGCAACGTGCGCGCCGCATCGGCGTGCTGTCGCGCCGGTGTGAGCCGAGCCTGGGGCCTGCCGTCGCCCGGCACCGCTGGCCAGAGTTCATCGATCTTCTGCTCGGGCACGCGCGGCTCCAGCGCATGGCGCGACAACTCGGTGCGCCAGTTCAGCGACAGCCACAGTCCCATCGTCTCGCCCCAGAGCAGGCTGTCCACCGGCTGCCACGGCTCCGGTCTGCCCACGAACAAGAACTCGGGCGCGCTGAACCGACCGTGCCCGGCGATCCAGGCATTCACCCCGCGCGCATAGGCATCGAGCATCGCGCGAGCGTCCGCCGGCAGGGCCTGGTAGCTGGCCAGCGCCTGCCGGCGCAGCCCCAGGGTTCGCATCGTGCGATCGTAGGTAAGAGTGCGCGGACCGGCGATCTCCGACAGCCGGCCGGAGGCAGCGCGCCGCATCATCTCCATCTGGAACAGTCGGTCTCGCGCGTGGACGAATCCGAGAGCGGCGGCCGCATCGATCGCGCTGGCCGCATGAATGCGCGGGATGCCGTCGGCATCGAAGCCGATGTCCACCGGCCCCGTCAGGCCTGGTATCCGTGCCTGTTGGGACCTGGGCGGCAGGGTCAGCCATAGCACGCCGCTGACGAGGGCGGCCACCAGCAATACCACGAACCCGATGCCGGCGAGCAGGCGACGGAGTAGCCGGAGAGATCTGCGCATACGCCAACGTGGCTGCGCAGCGCGCGAATGAAAAGCCGCGTTTCGCCCCGGAGACCTCGCGCTGGCAATTCGGGGGGCACCCTCCTAGGGTAATGCGAACCGACTGGGGGAACGGACATGACGGACGTTCGCGAGCTGGAAAGGATCACCCCGCGATCGGACACCCGCGACGTGCTGGCGCACGCAGCGAAGGATGCGCGGAAGCTCGCCGACACCTTCATCGTCGACATCGACGCGCACGTGACCGAGACCGCGTTCTGGTCGGAGATCACCGACCGTATCGACAACGACTACCTGCGCCAGGCGGCCAAATCGTTCCGCGAGCGCGGCGGCTCGCCGCCTGGGTTGCTAAATGTTCAGCCAGGCATGCTGTATCAGGACATGTTCGGGCGGATTCCGCACGGACAGCAGGCGGATGCAACCATCGGTGAGGATACGCATCGCCAGGTCGAGCTGACCCGACGCGCGATGGACAGTATGGGCATCGACTACACGGTTGCGTTTCCGACACCGATGCTGCTGCTGGGCATGCATCCGCAGGCGGAAGTCGAAGTGGCATTGGGCCGGGCGTTCAATCGCTGGCTGATCGAGGAGCTGTTGCCACGCGAACCGCGCATCAAGGCGATGATGTATCTGCCGTTCAACGATCCGGAAGCCTGCGTCGACGTGGTGGAGGAGTTCGCCGGTGCGCCGGGCGTGATCGGCTTCACCGTCGTGTCGACCCGATACAAGCCGGTGCACCACAACAGCTACATGCGGCTCTATGCCGCCTTGCAGGCGGCGGGCCGACCGCTGGCGTTCCACTCGGGGTTCCACTGGGGTGACGAGTCGATGAAGCAGGTCAACCGCTTCATCTCGATGCACGCCATCTCCTTCTGCTACTTCAACATGATCCACCTGACGAACTGGATCATCAACGGGATTCCGGAGCGGTTCCCCGGTCTCAAGGTGATCTGGGTCGAGAGTGGCCTTGCATGGGTGCCGTTCATCATGCAGCGGCTCGACTCGGAATACATGATGCGTTCGTCCGAGGCTCCGTTGCTGCGCCGGCGGCCAAGCGAGTACATCCGCGACATGTACTTCACCAGCCAGCCGCTGGAGACCAGCAACCTCAAGCTCACGCAGGCGAGCATGGACGCGATCAACGCCGAGAGCCAGCTATTGTTCGCATCCGATTGGCCGCACTGGGATTTCGATCTGCCGCGGTCGATTACCAGCCTGCCGTTCCTGTCCGAGCAGGCGAAGCGCAACATACTCGGCCTGAACGCGGCGCGGCTGTTCGGCTTCGAGGTGCCGGCGCACAAGCTTGCGACTATCCCGGCGCCGGAGCCGGCGTTCGCCAAGTGAACGACATCGGGGCGATCGCAGCGGCGTTCGGCGATGCGGTGACGAGGACGCTGCGCCGCGGCGATGTGCAGGCGATTCCGGACGATGCGCTGCGTCAGGTGCTGACTGCCGCCGTGAAGGCGTATGTCGCCAAGGCTGAGGCGGCGGAGATTGAATTCGCGCCATTCGAGCCCAATGCGGTGACGGCGACCGAGATCGCGGTTGCGGCGTGTGCGATGATCCGCGCTGCCGATCTTAATCCGTTCGACATCGCCATGTGGTTCGGGCGGCCGGTGAGCCGGGTTTCGGGAGGAACCGACGATGGCTGAGATCATGGTGGGCCACGCAAGCGATATGGCCGATGGTGACCACCGGATCTTTGCGCTGGGCGAACTGGAGGTCGGAGTCTTTCGCCTGGGCGAACGGTTCGTCGCCTATGAGAACCGCTGTCCGCATCACGGCGGTCCGGTCTGCCAGGGCAGGCTGTTCAATGGAGTGGAGGAGATCATCATGCCGGACAAGACGAGCCGCGGGCTGCGGTTCAGCAAGGACCGGCACCTCGTCTGCCCGTGGCACGGCTATGAATTCGATCTCGAGACCGGCCGCCACCCCGGCGATACGCGTTTGCGCCTGCGTCCGATCGCGATAAGGGTATTGGACAACGCGCTCTACATCGAGGCGCCGGGTTAGTGTCCTCCGGGCAACGCCACTGCCGGTAGTTGCATAGCGTAACACCCTTGCGCATCGCGGCCTTGTTACCAAGCCGATGCCCCAGCGCTCGCCTATAGTGCCGCCAATCGGGAGATGGACCATGAGCGGCTACTTGGGTCAGATGCTTGGCAGCATCATGGGCGGGCAACAGGGCGGCCGGCAGACCGCTATCGCGGGCATCCTGCAGCAGGTCTTGGCGTCGGATGGCGGCGGCGTGGCCGGGCTTGTCTCGCGATTCGAGGCAGCCGGACTAGGCGCTCACGCGCAGTCCTGGGTCTCGGAGGGAGACAATAAGCCGGTCTCTGCCGAGCAGATCGGCCAGGTGTTCTCGCCAGAACAGATCCAAGGCTGGGCGAACCAGGCGGGCACGACACCGGACAAGCTGCAAGCTGTTCTGGCGGAAGCGCTGCCGCATGCGGTGAACCACGTAACCCCCGGCGGGCAGGTCCCGGAAGCGAATGCGACGCCGGATCTGTCGTCGCTGATGAGCCGCTTCTTTGGCGGTGCCGGGAGCTAACCTGCCGGATTGATGCCATCGATCTGATCCAGCAGTCCCTTGAGGTCGTAGTAGAACCGCTCGCCCGCCATCAATCCATCGCGGAACGTGATGAACACCGCGAAGCGAAAGCCGATCGGCCGGTGGGTCGCAGATCTTCCCATGAACGTGCCGACATGGCGCCCGGAGAAACGGGTCTCGGTGATACGGATTTCGTCGTCTACCCAGTAGCTCCGGGTCTGTTCATCGCGCACCACGACGAGCTGGAATGCATCCCACCACATGCGGTAATAGGCTTCCGCGCCGTCGATGCCGTTGTAAATCTCGCCTGTCGCGACATCCTCGAATACGCATTCCGGGTGCAGCGTGGCCAGAGTTTCCGCCATCCGGTGGGCGTTCTCCGCCTCGAGGTGCCGCGCGACCAGCCTCTTGAGTTCATCGCGAATCACCTTTTACCTCCTGCTTTGGCAACCGCGTGCAAGATGACGAGGCATTGGCTGGCGACAAAGGGCCATTGCTGACTTTCCTGCTGTGCCATTCTTGAGGTTCGCCATGCGCAAGACGCCTGGAAACGAACTCGCGCTGCCGGTTCCCAAACCGGGCAAAGGTCAGCAGCGGTGGCTGCATGATGCGCTGCGGCAGATGATTCTGCGCGGCAGCCTTGCGCCGGGGATTCGCCTTCCGGCGACGCGCGACCTTTCCCGCCAATATGGCCTGGCCCGAGGTACAGTTGCCTCGGTCTACGAGCAGCTTGCTGCCGAAGGTTATGTGGCGGGCGCGGTCGGACGAGGGACATTCGTAGCGGGCGAGTTGCCCGAGAACATGCAAGCTGGTCTCCGCCCACTTTGGCGCGCCGCGCCGCAAGCTTCTTCGCTGCCGAAATCCCGCCTCGGTCACATGCTTGCCGCATCGCCATTTCCGTTGGCTGCATTGCCACCGGCCACGCCATTTCGTCCTGCGGTCCCCGACCTGAGGGCATTCCCGACAGCCGTGTGGGCGCGCGTCGCCGCCGGGCGTCTCAGGCGTTCCCGTCCCGACTGGCTGCAGGATGGCGATCCCCTTGGCTACGTTCCGCTAAGGCGAGAGATCGCCGGCTACGCGGGCTCCGCGCGCGGCATCGCCTGTTCATTCGGTCAGGTGGCGATCTTTACAAGCGTGCAACAGGCGCTCGATGTCTGCTCGCGACTGCTGCTGGAGCCCGGTGAATGCGCCTGGATCGAAGAACCAGGGTACCCCGGCGCACGGCGGGTTCTGGCGGCTGCCGGGGCGGACCTGGTTCATATTCCAGTCGATAACGATGGATTGGTAGTGGCGCATGGCATACGTGCCGCGCCAAATGCCAGGCTGGCTTACGTCACGCCCGCTCGTCAGTCGCCGACAGGCGTCCCGCTCAGCGCGGCGCGGCGCCAGGCTCTCCTGGAGTGGGCGCACCGCGCCGGCGCGGCGCTTGTCGAGGACGACTACGACGGCGAGTATCGCTTCAGCGGCCGGCCCTTGGCTGCACTGAAGAGCATCGATCATGACGACCGGGTGATTTTTCTTGGCAGCTTCAGCAAGTTGCTGTTTCCCGCACTGCGTATCGCCTATGCGGTGCTTCCAGCATCCCTCGTCGAAGCTGTGACCGGTGCACTCTCGCTCGTCACGCGCCAGACTTCGAGTGTTCTGCAGGTCTTGCTGCATGAGTTCATTGCGGACGGCCATTTCGGGCGCCATATCCGTCGCATGCGTCTCAAGTATCGCGAGCGCGCCGAGGCGCTGCAGAGCGCTGCCAAGCGGTATTGGCAGGGCGCACTCCTGTTACCCGAGATTGAGGCAGGGCTGGATGTCGCGGCGCGGTTGACACCGGACGGCAACGACCGCGCCTTGGCCAAGGCAGGTGCAGCGCAGCGTTTGGAACTGCGCCCACTGTCGGCCTATGCCGCAAGGGAAAGCCAGGCAATCACCGGCTTTTTGCTCGGGTTTGCACCGTTCTCGCCGGAGGAGATCGACGCAGGTGCGCGGCAGGTTGCACGATTGCTGGAGCATGTGCCGTGCTGAGATTGCGGTGCTTGCCGGGATAACGGGCAATCTCTAGCGTCCCCAGCCTTACAGCGGAGGACAGTCATGGTCAGCATTCCCAACCGCCCGGAATATCAGAGCGAGCTGTTCAAGAAGGGCCTGGAAGTACGTCGCGACGTGCTGGGTGCGGACTACGTCGATGGCTCGGTGAGCCGCGCCGACGACTTCAACGCCGCGTTCCAGCAGATGACCACCGAGGTCGCATGGGGCATGATCTGGACGCGTCCGGGTCTCAGCCGCAAGACGCGCAGCATGATCAATCTTACCATGCTCGCGGCACTGAATCGCGGCGCCGAATTCCGGCTGCATCTCCGCGCGGCACTGACCAATGGTGTGACACGCGACGAGATCAAGGAGATCCTGCTGCAGATCGGCGCCTATTGCGGTATCCCGGCCTGCCTGGAGGCATTCCGTATTGCCACGGAGGTCTTCAAGGAAGTGGACGGTGCGAAGGGGAGTGACTGATGGCCGACAAGCCGAAAGTCGGCTTCATCGGTATCGCCAACATGGGCTGGCCTATGGCGTCGTGTCTGGTGCGGGCCGGCTTTGCCGTGCAGGTGAACGATGCGCGACGCGATGTGGCCAACGACTTCGTGCAGCAGGTTGGCGGCAATGCGCCGGATACGCTGAAGCAGCTCGCCGCCATCTCCGACGTGGTGATCACCATGCTGCCGACCAGCGCCAATGTCGAACACGTGCTGGCGGGCGGCGACGACAACGTGATGGCGGGCATGCAGCCGGGCACCGTGGTGATAGAGATGAGCTCCGGTGTGCCGTCGCTGACGCAGAGGTTGGCGGAACGGGTGATGGAACTGGGCGGCCACATGATCGATGCGCCGGTCTCCGGCGGAGTGCCGCGGGCCAGGACCGGCGAGCTGGCGATCATGGCCGGGGGTGACTCCGCGATCATCGATGCGGTGCTGCCGGTGCTGCGGGCGCTGGGCACATCGGTGCTGCGCACCGGCGCGGTCGGATCGGGCCAGGCAATGAAGGCGCTCAACAACCTGGTCAGCGCCGGCGGTTTCCTGATCGGCATCGAGGCCCTGCTGATCGGCCAGCGCTTCGGTCTGGACCCGGCGGTGATGGTCGATGTGCTGAATGCCGCGACCGGGATGAACAACTCGACGCAGAAGAAGTTCAAGCAGTTCGTGCTGTCGCGCCGGTTCGATGCTGGGTTCACCGTGGGGCTGCTGGTGAAGGATCTCTCGATCGCCTTGCAGGTGGCACGCGAGACCGAGACACCGGCGCCGCTCGCGGCGCTGACCAAGGAGATGGTGGCGGCCGCCCAGGCGATGTTCGGCTCGGATGCCGATCACACCGAGATGGCGAAGCTGTGCGAGCGTCTGGCTGGGAGCGAACTCGGCAAGTGCTGATCGACAAATGATTATGGTTACCCAGCCATCGACACCGTGCCTTCGATCGCTGCCGCGATGCTGAACAGCTTTGCGTCGCCAAGCGTCTCGCCGACCAGCATCAGTCCAACGGGTGCCTCGCCGGGACGGTGGCACGGCATGCTGATCGAGCAGCGGTCGAAGAAGTTGGCGAGAGCGGTGTTGCGCAGGATGTGCATGTTGATCCGGTTGTAAGCACGCTCATCCTCGAGCTCCGCGATGCGCGGCGGCACGATCGGCACCGTCGGCATGATCAGCGCGTCCACGTCGCGCGTGCGGCCATTCAGGGCGGCAATCAGCCTGCCGCGGGCGGCGACGAGTTCGACATAGTCGGCCGCGCTCATCCGTTCGCCACGCTCGATGCGCAGGCGGATGCGCGGATCATAGCCATCACCCTTCTCGGCGAGCAGCGCGCGATGCCAGGCATAGGCTTCGGACGCGGCGAACCCGCCCTTCGCGTTGACTGTGGAGACGTCCTCGAACTCCGGCACCGCGAGATGGCTGATGCGCACACCGGCGCGCAACAGCGCCACGAGCGCCTGCTCGAACGCACTGGCGACCGTGCCATCCATGCCGTCGAGCACGACGTTGTCGGGAATTGCCAGGCGCAGTCCATCGAGGTTGGTCGGTACCGGCGGCGCGGGTGCTTCGCCGGCCAGTACCGCGTCGATGATCGCGCAACATGCCACGCTGGGCGCCAACGGACCGACCGAGTCGAGGCTGGGCGCCAATGGCAGCACGCCAGTGATCGGAACCCGCCGCGCCGTCGGCTTGTAGCCGACAATGCCGCAGAATGCCGCGGGGATGCGGCAGGAGCCGCCAGTGTCGGTGCCAAGCCCTGCCACCGCCATGCCATCGGACACCGATACCGCGGTGCCGGAAGAACTGCCCCCAGGAATACGGCCGGCCGCGCGGTCCCACGGAGAACGCGGCGTGCCGTAGTGCGGGTTGATGCCGAGGCCGGAGAAGGCGAACTCGGTCATGTTCGTGCGGCCAACCGGAACGAAACCGGCCGCCAGCATGCGCTGCACGACCGGCGCGTGCGTCGCGGCTGGGGGCGCATCGGCGAGTACGCGTGAGCCGGCAGGGGTGGGCTCGCAGGCGATGTCGAACAGGTCCTTCAGGCTGACAGGTATGCCAGCATAGCGGCTCGGCGCGCGAGCGGCGCGACGCAGCAGATCCATTGCGTCGGCAACGATGCGTGCGCTGTCCGCATGAACCTTGGTAAAGGCACGCGCACCTTCACCGCTAGGGTCGGCGATGCGGGCCAGGCATTGTTCCACCAGCGCGCGGCTTGTGGTGTTGCCGTCCGCCAAGGCCTTGGCGTGTTGCTCGATCGTGCGCATGATGCCGCTCCCGGTTTCATTGGAAGGATGCCCAATGAGCGACAAACCCGCAAAATCTGTCCTGCTGACCGGCGCCTCCGGTGCACTTGGCCGCATGTTGGCAACGTCGCTGTCAGCCGAGGGCTGGACATTGCGGCTGACCGATATCGTTGCGTTTCCCGGTTCGGTTCCCGCAGGTGCCAGCTTTATACGCGCCGACCTGAATGATGGCGTGACAATATTGCGGCTGGCTGAAGGATGTGATGCGATCGTGCATCTCGGCGGCGTTTCGGTTGAACGGCCGTTCGAGGAAGTGCTGGGACCGAATATCCGCGGCCTCTTCCATGTCTACGAGGCGGCGCGGCGCGAGCATTCCCGAGTGATCTTCGCATCGTCCAATCACTCGGTCGGTTTCCATGAAAGATCCGAAACCATAGGCGCCGACACCCAGTTCCTGCCTGACGGCTTCTACGGCCTGTCGAAGGCGTACGGCGAGTTGATGGGGCGGCTCTACTGGTACAAGCATGGCGTGGAGAGCGTGTTCGTGCGCATCGGCTCCTGTTTCCCGGAGCCCACGGATGCACGCATGCTTGCCACCTGGCTGTCGTATCCCGACCTGTCGCGCCTGGTCGCGCGCTGCATCCTGGCCGAACACGTGGGATGCAGCGTGATCTGGGGCGCGTCCGACAACCAGCGCATGACGTGGTGGAAGGGCGACGCTCGCGAAAAGATCAATTGGCAGCCAACAGACAGCGCCGATCCGTTTGCAGGGCAGCTCGCGGAAAGTGTAAGCGGCGATCCGGTTGCCGAACGCTACATGGGCGGCGGCTTCTGTTCGCTCAGCTACTCGCGAGAAGCGCCGGCGCCGCAGCAATTGTTTGATTGAGGGAGGCAGGAGTGCCCGAAGGGCGCCTCTACATCGGCAATCGTCGATACTCGTCATGGTCGATGCGAGGCTGGCTGGCGGTCCGGCTCGCGCAACTGGACGTCGAGGAGGTATTGATCCATTTCAGCCGGCCGGGGCCGACCCCGGCGATCGGGCAACTGTCGCCAAATGGACTGGTGCCGTATCTCGAACATCGCGGCACCCGCGTGTGGGAGTCGCTCGCTATCTGCGAGTATTGCGCGGAGCTTCAGCCGTCGTTGTGGCCTGCGGACCGGATCGCACGGGCACACGCGCGCGCGATCAGCGGGGAGATGCATGCGGGCTTCATGGGACTGCGCCAGTCCATGTGGATGAATCTGGGGCGCGATTTCGCCGGCCTCGGCCGGACCCCGGAAGCGCTCGCCGATATCGCGCGGATCGAGGCGATGTGGGCGGAGACGCGACAACACTTCGGCCGTAGCGGACCATATCTGTTCGGCGACGCATTCACCGCGGCCGATGCGATGTATGCGCCGGTCGTGTCGCGGTTTCTGACGTGGCGCCCGGAGCTTCGACCCGCCACGCTCGCCTATTGCGATGCCGTGCGCGCGCATCCGTCGGTGAGCGCGTGGTACGATGGCGCCGCTGCCGAACCTGACGACTGGCTGCTGCCGGATTACGAAATTCCGAGATGATCCCGCCGGCGCTGGATCACGTGGGCGTGGTCACCGATGACCTTGCCGCGCTCTCCGCGATGTATCGGCGGCTCGGCTTTACCCTGACGCCGCTTTCGCGTCATGCCGACGGGCGCATTGGCAATCGCTGTGCCATGCTGCGGAACTCGTACATCGAACTGCTCGCGGTGGTCGATCCGAACGCGCGGAGCGCCACGTTGGAGCGCTTCCTCGCGCGATATGCAGGCGTTCATCTCCTGGCTCTCGCCGTCGCTGACGAGCGGATAGCGTTGGCACGCCTGCGCCGCGCCGGCATCCGGCAGGCTTCTGTCAGCCGGTTCGCCCGGCCATTCGATGATGCGGATCCAGGCGGACTGCAGGTGGCGTTCACGCTGGTCCAGACCCCGGAACAGCCGGAAGGGCGCATCAACCTGGTCCGTCATCTCACGCCGGATGTGCTGTGGCGGGAACCGTTCATGCGGCATCAGAACAATGCTGTCGCACTTGAGGACGTTTGGGTCGAGGTCGCGGAGCCAGCCGAGACGGCGGCCCGCCTGTCGCGGCTCGTGGGCTGTGTCGTGGTTCCAGATCCGCTCGACGGGCTTGCGCTCGACCTGTCGCGCGGCCGTGTCAGGCTGGTGCCGGCGAAGGGTGGCGTTCTCCCCCGGGTCGCCCGGTTGACGCTGCGAACGTCCGACCGTAACGCGATGATGCGGCGCCTGGCTGAAGAGCGGAACATTGCCGCCCGACATGACGCGGGCGCCGTCGTGGTCGATGCGGCTGCCGCCGGAGGCGTCGAAATCCGCTTCGACCCGTAGAGCAGGATGACTTCCGGCAGGCGGCTCGCTCTGCCCACTTGCATCCAGCGGTTCTCGGATTAGGGTCCGGCTCGCCATGAGCGCATCGACCCAGCCCCCTTCCCGTACCGCCCGGCCGCCGGCGCTGATCTACGGCATCATCGGATTTGTGGTCGTGCTGCTGATCCTTGGCACCGGCGCGTTCGTCTGGCTGACCCAGGGCGGCACGGCGTCGCTGGTGGGCGGGCCTTTCACGCTGGAGAACGGCAATGGCCAGCAGGTCACGGATCGCGATTTTCGCGGCAAGTACATGCTGGTTTATTTCGGTTACACCTTCTGCCCGGATGTCTGCCCCACCACGCTGAATGAAGTCGCCGATGCGATGGACAGGCTCGGGTCCAAGGCCGACCGGCTACAGCCGATTTTCGTTTCGGTGGATCCGAAGCGCGACACCCCCGAGGTGGTGAAACAATATGCCGCGGCCTTCAGCCCCCGCCTGATCGGCCTGACCGGGACTCCCGACCAGATTGCCTCGGTTGCCAAGGAGTATCGCGTCTACTATGCGGAGCACCGGACCGGACCTGGACCGAACGATTACAGCATGGATCACAGTTCGGTTCTGTATCTCATGGGTCCGGACGGCAAGTTCGTGGCGCCGATCAGGCCGGACCAGGACGGTGCGCACATGGCGGCCGAGCTCAGCCGGCTGATTTCCTGAGAAGGCAGCGATGAAGCGGAGACATGCAAGCCTGCTGTTCAGCGTGCTGGTCATTGTTCCCATCACCATGCTGGCCGGGCAGGATGGGATCGAGATCGGGAATGCCTGGTCTCGGGCCGCCATGCAGGGCCATGTCGGAGTGGTTTACCTGACGATCCTGGATCATGGACCACCGGACCGGCTGACAGGTGTGTCCTCGCCGGTGGCGGAAAGAGCCGAATTGCACGAATCGTTCAACGATGGCGGGGTGGCGAAAATGCGGCCGGTGACGTCGCTTGCCGTGGAGCCGGCCAAGCCGGTCGTGTTCGCGCCGGGCGGCTACCACATCATGCTGATGGGCCTGAAGCAGCCATTGAAGCGGGGGGACGTGTTTCCCATCACGTTGACGTTCGCAAAGGCTGGTCAGTTGACGGCAAAGGTTGCGGTCGAACAGCAGGGCGCGACCATGCCGATGGGTGTGCCGGTGCGCCCAAGCGGCACGCCAGGGAAGCAGCCGTAGCGGGTGATCGCCCGAGGCGGAAACGCCGGAGGGCGTGAATCACCAGCTCAAACGAAAGGCAGCTTCAGTGGTGCCAATGGCCGCCCCATCCGCCACCGTGCCATCCCCAACCGCGGTGCCATCCCCATCCGCCGCCGCCAAAGCCGATGGCAAACGAGGGCAGGAATGCCCCGCCGTAATAGCCATACGGGTAGAATGGATAGGGCGTCGGGTACGCGGAGTAAGGAAAGGCCGGATAAGGATATCCGGCATAGGCTGGCGGCGGCGGTTGCACCGTGTCGCCGTGGGCTGTCATGCACTGTGTATAGCTGACGTCGTAGAGCTGCTGTACCCCGCCATAAGCGGCGGCGGCATTGTTGCTGCCGATCGCGCTGCCGGCGAGAAGGCCCGCCCCGGCGCCGATTGCCGCCCCCGGACCGGCCGCGCCCGCCGCGGCGCCGATCGCCGCCCCTGCGGCGGCGCCGAGCGCGGTGCCGACCGCGGCGCTGCCGACGGCGCTGTTGGTGGCCGCGACACCTGGTGAAGCCCCGCCGGTCTGCTGTACCGCGTATTGCCGGCACGTGATGTCGTCCTGCTGGAACGCCGCGAAATCCTTGCCCTGGCCGGGCAGCGCCATGACAGACGGCCCCGCCGGCGGCGGGACGGCGCAGGCGCTCAGGGCCAAGCAGGTGCCAAGGAGCAGGCCAGCCATGCGTAACATCCGATCGCCCCCAATGCCGATTGCAAGGCACCGATCCTACAACATCGCGGTCGTCCTGCCTGCAACGGCCGATACTCGCGCCGGCGCAAATTTTCCTCGATCCATCTTAATCCAAGAGACACGGTATTGCGGCAATCTGTTGTCGATGGACATGCAGAATTGCCGGCGGGCGCATATCAGGCCTCGGCTGCACGACAAGTACCTGAGGCTGATTGACGCGGCGCGGAAACTGCCACCGGTTGCCGTGGCGGTCGCACACCCCTGCGACGAGGTTTCCCTGGGCGGTGCGGTGGAAGCCCGCAAGCTCGGCCTGATTGCACCGATACTGGTCGGGCCGCCGGCGCGTATCCGCGACGTCGCGGCGCGCCACGACATCGATATCGCCGACCTGGCGGTTATCGAATCGGCGCACAGCCACGACTCCGCCGCGAAGGCAGTCGAGCTGGTGCGGCAGGCCAAGGCAGAGGTCCTGATGAAGGGTAGTCTGCACACCGATGAACTGATGGGTGCGGTGGTCGCTCGCGACCGTGGCATCCGCACCGAGCGACGGATCAGCCATTGCTTTGTCATGGATGTACCGGGTCATCTCGATCCGCTGATCATCACCGATGCCGCGGTCAACATCGCGCCGACGCTGGAGGACAAGGTTCATATCGTGCAGAACGCGATCGACCTGGCGCATGCCGTCGGCTTTCCCGAGGTCCGGGTCGCGGTCCTGTCGGCGATGGAGACGGTCAACCCGAAGGTCCAGTCCACGGTTGAGGCGGCGGCGCTGTGCAAGATGGCCGATCGCGGTCAGATTACCGGCGCCGTGTTGGATGGACCGCTGGCGCTGGACAACGCGATCAGCCCCGAGGCTGCGGAGATCAAGCACATCGTCTCGCCGGTGGCCGGGCGTGCGAACCTGCTGGTCGTGCCCGACCTCGAGGCTGGCAACATGCTGGCCAAGAGCCTGTCGTTTCTGGCCGGCGCCGATAGCGCGGGGGTCGTGCTGGGGGCGCGGGTGCCGATCATTCTGACCAGCCGCGCCGACTCGCTGATGGCCCGCCTGGCGTCCTGCGCGATCGCCTCCATGGTGGCCGCGGCGTGCCGGTGCTGAGCGCGATCAACCTTTCGATGCGGCCTTGACCAGCCGCCGCGCCATCCGCAGCAGAAGCTGCCGGTCATCCGGCACGCACTCGCGGTACAGCCGCAACATCGCCAACTCGTCGCCCCTGAACGCCTGATTGCCGGCACGCGAGTCGCGCCCGTACATCAGGTATTCGACCCCTGTGCCCAAGGCGGCCGCGACGCGCGTCAGGTTTCCAGTCACCTGGCCGGCACGCCCGGTTTCCCACTGCGCCACGGCGCTGCGCGACACGCCGACGGCTTCTGCCAGCTGGTCCTGGGTCCAGCCCTGTTCTTCACGGGCGCTGCGGATGCGTGCGCCGATCTCCTGGGGGTTCGTCATGGATGGCAGTGTAGGTCAGATTTGCTAACCATGCACCTGTTATTTATATTGACTAAAACTGCCTTGGACACTAACGTGTCACGGATCCTATTGGGTTCGGAGGTAGCGTGCCAAGAAAGCTGGTCTGGACCGAGGCGCAGGACAGTCAGATCAGGCGGCTGCGGGCCGAGGGCGCCTCCTGGGACACGATCGCCGCCGCCCTGGGCATGCCGCGCTGGACAGTCATTGACCGCGGACGGCGGATCGGCGCGCTGCGGCCGCCGCGCCAGTTCGTGCCACCGTCAGAGGATCCCGCACGCGATCCGCTGCCCGCCGGACATCCAAGGAGCTGGGCTGTGCTTACCGACGGTACCGTGCTGGAGGGCACGCCCTATCCGCTGCCGGTTTTTGTCCGCTGAAGGAACCCGCCATGCATCTGACGCCTGCCGAGGACGTGCGACTGATCGATGCCGACATGGTGCTCTGCCGATTAGAGGAGGCGGGTGCGACGTTGCTGGCGCTTCCCGGTTCCGGCTGGTCCACCAGGCTGCGTACGTCATCGCTTGAGATCGTGCGCACCGCGATCGAAAGCTACGGTTGGCGCACCAATCGCATCCGCCCGCCGATCCCCTCGCCGACGCGCATCACCCGCATGGATGAGGCCATGGGCTGGATTTCGCTGATCCCGCTGGATCGCTACGTGCTGCGCCGGATCGTGGGCGCCCGCAGCCTGGTGCACCCGATCACGCAACGCCACTTGTTCCCGTGGCGTCGCATCGCCGCGGCGATCGGTGCCGACCACAAGGCAGTGCAGCGCTGGCATGACCAGGGGATCGACCTCATCGTAGCGAAGCTGAACGAAGGATCGGTCGTCGCGGCTTAGCGAATGGCGATATCCTTCGCGCGATGATCCCGATCGAGGGAGGCGGTGAAGGTATTCGTTGTCGGCAAGCGCGGCAGTGTCACGCATTGGGCCGAAGATGCGGTGGCCGGGTTTGGGGCCGCCGGCCACGAGGTGCGGCTTGGCAGCACCCGCAATCGGGGGCTGCACCGTTCTGTCGAACGCGTTCTTCTGGCAGGTTGGGCGGGCGTGCCGCGCGGTGTGCATCTCGGCCGGGCGATCGCGCGGTTCGCGCCGGACCTGGTTCTGGTGGTGACCGCGTATCACACGCCGTTGCCGCTGCTCGAACATATTGCGGCTCTGCCGAACCGGCCGCCGATGCTTGGCTGGGTAGGCGATCGGTTTTCTGCCGAACACCGACACCTTGCGGACCTGTTCGATGCGGTCGCGTATACCGACACAGGGCTACTCGCGCTGCACAACGATCTGGGCTTCGCGTGCCGGGCGATATTCCTGCCGCATGCAGCCAACCCGCGTTTGCAGACCGCGCCGGATGCCAGGACCTCCCGCAGTTCCGACATGGTGTTCGTGGCCAACCCCACGAAGTATCGGCTGGCGCTGGTCAGCGGGGTCCGGACTCCACTGCAATTGTATGGGCGCGGCTGGGCACGGCTTTCAAAGAGTTGCCATAACGTCCACGCACGCCGCATCGGACTGGACGAACTCGCGATGGTCTATCGCACCCATCTCGCGGTGCTGAACGTTCGCAACGAACGCAATGTCATGGCCGGGCTGAACCAGCGGCATTTCGATCCCTACCTGGCCGGCACGCCGGTGGTGGCCGATGATCAGGACGACCTGCCGCTCTGCTTCGAGCCTGGACGTGAGATGCTGGTATATCGCGATGTCGCCGAGTTGAACGATCTTTACATCAGGCTCCGGCGTGAGCCCGCGCGTGCCGTCGCTGTCGGCGAGGCAGGGCGGCGGCGGATTCTCGCGGAACACACCTACGGCGACCGCCTGAACGCGCTGATCAGGCTGCTATGATGCTCAGGGATGCTTGTGGATCGGATCGATCCAATAGACCGCCTCGGGCTTCTCGACGGGCTCGATGTCGAGGTTGACCACCACAGCCTCGTTGTCGCTGCGCACCAGCACGCATTCCAGCGTTTCGTCCGACCTGGCGTTGATCTCCTGGTGCGGCACATAGGGCGGGACGAAGATGAAGTCGCCCGCCTCGGCCTCCGCGACGAATTCCAGATGCTCGCCCCAGCGCATGCGGGCCTTGCCGCGCACCACGTAGATCACGCTTTCCAGCGCGCCGTGGTGATGGGCACCGGTCTTGGCGTTCGGATAGATGCTGACCGTGCCGGCCCAGATCTTCTGGGCGCCCACACGCGCGGCATTGATCGCGGCGGCGCGGTTCATGCCGGGAGTTTGCGCGGTGTTCGGGTCAAGCTGGTCGCCCTTGATCACCCGCACCCCGTTGTGCCGCCAGTCCACCGTGCCAGGGGGCGGTGCTTGGGCCGGTCCTTCGTGGTGATGCTCGTGCTGGCTCATCGGGGCTTTCCTTCGGCTGATCCGCCCTACTATCGGATCGCCGGGGCGGGAAGGGAAGGCGGCGGCCTGACGACTCGGGGCGGCGAATCGAGTCGTTGACTCTGGGCGCTGGTTGAGAACAAATAAAGAACATAAGCCATGCGTCAGCCATTTTGCCTCGTCGAACACCCTGCCGGCGAAGCTCGACGGTTTCCCCGGTTGGAACCCTCCATCCGGCTGGCCAGGTTCAGCCGGCCGAAAGCCCTGCCGGAGCACCTGGTCGCCCCGGTGCGAAGGATGGAGAAGCCGCAAGGCCGGCTTTTGCCGTTCGACGACCCGGGTGTGGACCGTTGCCTGGGCGGTGGTCTGGCGCTGGGACAGTTGCATGAGATCGGCGCGGCGGGGATCGGGGCAGAGACCGGCGCGCTGCCGGCCGCCTTCATAGCTGCCCTGCTGGCACGTATCGAACCGGCGAAGCCGCTGTTCTGGGTCGCTTCCGCCGATGACCTGCATCCGCCGGGGCTGTTGACGTACGGGCTCGATCCCAACCGGCTGGTGCTGGTGCGTCCGGCGAGGAATGTCGAGACGCTTGCCGCGATGGAGATGGCGCTGCGCGAGGGCGTTGCCGGAGCGGTGGTGGGAGAGGTGGGGCCGTTCGACCGCACCGCCTCGCGCCGGCTGCAGCTTGCCTGCCTGCGCCACGGCACCACTGGCTTCGTGCTGCGCCGCTGGCCGAACGGCCACAAGGCCATGGACCGGGAGACCAGCGTGGCTGTGACCCGATGGCATCTCACCTCGATGCCCAGTGTGAAGGACGGCAAGGACCCAGGCCTGCCGCGCTGGCATGTGGCGTTGACACATGCCCGCGGCGGCCGGCCTGGGGAATGGATCATGGAGGCTTCGGATGACGCGACGCATCCTTTGCGCGTGGTTGCCGCACTGGCCGATCACGCGGCTGAGCCGCAACGCCTCCATCTCGCCGGATAGGCCGCTGGTCACGATCGAGGCAATCCGTGGGGTGCGGCATCTGGCCGCGGTGGGAGAGGCCGGTGAGGCGCAGGGGCTGCGGTCTGGGCAGACCTTGACCGATGCCCGTTCAGTCTGCCCAGGGCTGGTCGCGGTCGATGCCGATCCGGCAGCGGACGAAGCGGCATTGGCCAGACTGGCGGCATGGTGCGAGCGCTACACGCCGATGGCGGCGCCCGACGCGCCGGACGGGCTTTGGCTCGACACCACCGGCTGCACGGCGGCTTTCGGGACAGAGGCTGAACTGATGCAGGACCTCGCCGGCCGGTTGGAGAGGAACGACGTTCCTTGCCGGCTGGCGGTGGCCGGCACGGCCGGGGCAGCCTGGGCCTTGGCGCATGCCGGCACGGATCGGTTGAGCCTGCCGCCGGGCGAGGAAGCAGCGGCACTGGCCGATCTGCCGATCACCAGCCTGAGGCTCGGTGCCGGCACGGTCGCCGGGTTGCGCCGGCTCGGCCTGCGAATGGTGCGGGACCTGCTACGCCTCCCGCGCGCGCAGATCACGGCGCGCTTCGGTGCCGTACCGATGCTGCGGCTCGATCAGGCGCTGGGCAAAATGGAGGAGGCGATCGACTGGCCGCGGCCGCCGATCGAATGGCAGGAGCGGTTGGCTTTCGCCGAACCGATCGGCACCCCGGAGGATCTGCGGCGTGCTCTCACCCGGCTTGCCGAGCGGCTGTGCCGGCGATTGGAGGAGCAGGACAAGGGCGGCCAGCGGTTCACCGCATGGTTCTTCCGGATCGATGACCTGGTGCCACGGATCACCGTGAGTACCGCGCTGCCAGTGCGCGATGCCACCTACCTGGCCAGGCTGCTCGGCGAAAAGCTCGACAGTGTCGATCCAGGCTTCGGCATCGAGGTGATGGCGCTGGCCGCCGAGAAGGTGGCGCCGCTCCAGGCGCCGCAGTCGCATCTTCTCGGCAACCAGGATTCCTCTGAACAATTGGCCGGGGTGGTGGATACGCTGGCCAACCAACTCGGCGCCGAGCGGGTTTCCCGTGTCGCGCCATACGCCAGCCATGTGCCGGAGCGTGCGGTGCAACGCGTTCCGCCATTGCCGCTGAAGCAGCCTTCCTGGGCGGACGATCCGTCGGCGCCCAGGCCGATCCGGCTGCTGCGCCGGCCGGAGGAGATCGAGGTGATCGCCATCGTTCCGGACGATCCACCGGTCCGGTTCACCTGGCGTGGTGTGGCCCATCGCGTGCGTGCCGCGGCGGGGCCCGAGCGGATCGCCGCCGAGTGGTGGCGCGACAAGCGCGCCAGCGGACGACCGGAGACCGACCTGGTCCGCGACTACTACCGGGTGGAGGATGCCGATGGTGCGCGGTTCTGGATCTTCCGCGCCGGGCTGCATGGCGGTGACCGGGTGCCCCGGTGGTACCTGCATGGACTGTTCGGCTAGGTTAGTTGAGCGCGTGATTCAGACCTCCGACGATTCCGCCTCCGGTCATCACGCGCTAGCCATGTCGTTCGCCGAACTTCAGGTGGCGAGCGCGTTTTCCTTTTTGCGTGGTGCATCATCGCCGGAAGAGCTTGCTG
>DATBKQ010000151.1:0-8769 GCA_036555825.1 Acetobacteraceae bacterium
CTTCGCTGTCCGCTGGCGAAAACCCGAGCGAAAGTGCGCGCGGGGCAGCGAACGATTTGCTATCGCTCGGCATGAACATTCTCCATGTTGTGTGGTGATGACCGAAAGAACGGCCCGCCGCGCGTCGGGCCGTCAGGTCGACCAGGCTAGAGGGTGGTTACTTGTTACTGCCGCTATTGCTCTCGACGACAACACTACCGTTGAGCCAGCCAGTGGTCTGCTGCCCGGACGGTTTGAAAATAGTCACTGGTTGCGTCGGCGTGGCAGGCGGCTGGCCGTCCCGTGTCGTGAACGGCACGCCATTGGCGTCCTTGAGCATGCTTTGTTCCTTTGCTTCTACGGGCACCTATCGGTGCAGTGCTGCGCCGTCCCACACGGCGCAGACCAGATGTAGGAGGCCGCCATAGGAGTTCAGCGCCTGAAGGGCACATTGCCGCTATACCCAAACATAGATTGCGGCGAAACCCTCGGACTACTAGTATTAGTGGCGCAAGGTGACAAGATGTACCTGGGGACTATTTCTACCAGGGGAAAAGTTATCAAGTAAGACACCACCAAGGGAGGGAAGTTCTGTCTGACGAGGCTTCTGAGTGACCAATGACAAAAAGGCCGAGAGGTGGGAAAAACCCGCCCGGATATATACCCCCGCTCCGTCGCGGCAAGCGAACAGTCACAGCTTACGTGGAACCTGCCTTATTCGAGGCGATGCATGAAATCACACGCCGCGACCATACCTCAGTCCAATCCGTCCTGGAGCGACTATGTCGTGAGTTTGTGCGTGCTGATGGGAAATTTCCTGACTGGTCATGTCGCTGAAAGGCCGATGCGTCGACCCAATGTTAATTCAATTGCTCTGACTTAGGCCGCTTCCGTGCAACATAGTGCAAATCAATGGCTTCTCGTGCTTCTGGGCAGTTAGTCCGAAGCCACGTAAGAAATTTTGCGGTGCTCCGAGGAATACCTTGGGACGCAATCTGTTCGGTGCGCCGTTCTGAGACCTTTGGAATGTGCAGATCAGAGGGCAAAACATGGTGCCGAAGCCAGTTGTTTAGAGCAGAATACAAAGCGGGATCTGCCCGGCGAATGAGGCCCATGTGGAGTTCGTCAGATGCTATCTCTGCAGCGTAGTGCTGGCGGATAAAATCCGGTGGCGACAGTTTCTGTGAAGGGGAGGATTGGTCTCTGTAGAGGGGTCGCGACCTCGCTGGCGT
This sequence comes from Acetobacteraceae bacterium, assembly GCA_036555825.1. Taxonomy (GTDB): domain Bacteria; phylum Pseudomonadota; class Alphaproteobacteria; order Acetobacterales; family Acetobacteraceae; genus JAMXLO01. Next base: position 1,212 of record DATBKQ010000151.1, read on the forward strand.
TTCTGTCCTGGATGCAAGTAATTTGTTATTCAATTCTCGGGTGTGAAAGCCGGCTGCCGCGTCAATAGACATATGGTAGATGACGGACTCATCGAACCAGAAGGAGACGACCCCTTTCCAGACCCTTTTGTGTAGCGACACCTCGGCTGGTGTACGATCCATCAAGTCGAGAATGGCATCAGTGGCGTCGGGTCCGCGGCCAAGCCAGTTAAGCCACAGCGCCTTGTTAGCAAGCGCTTTGACAACCTGTTCGCGCAGGGACGCTTCGGTCGCTGTCCCGAAGCTGGCGATCAGCTCATCGCAGACCTTGAGTGCATCATGATTGCAGCCAAGTTCGCTGAGGTTAACAGCCTTATTGGCGAGCGCGATTGCGACTTGCTCGCGCAGCGACGCCTCAGTCGCCGTCCCAAAGCGAGCAATAAGATCATCGTAGACTTCGATAGCATTGCGAACCTGACCAAGCCGACTGAGCATGGCCGCTTTGTTGACGAGCGTCTTGGCAACCTGTTCGCGGAACGGCCTTTCAGTCGCCGTGCTGAGGCGTGCGAGTAGACCGTCATAGATCGCGACCGCCTTTCCGCCTTGACCAACCGAAGCATACATGTTGGCACGATGGAAGGCGACAGCATGTTCGGGAGCACCTGAGCGGATTGTCCCAGGCATGCCGGGAGCATCCGTCGCCCAGACCAAGTTTAATTGAGGCCCGAAGATGGGATCGCTTGGCCTCGGCAAGATCTCTTGAATAAGGACTGGGTCTGTCATCTTCGCCACGGCGCTATTCCTACACAGCCAGAAACCACCCCGCCCACGAAGTGATCGTAGACGTGCCATTTACCTTTGATAACGAATGGATAGTGCCGCGGCGGCCGACCAGAATGGCCGGTCGAGGGTGCAAACCGCGGAATTTGTGCATGCAGCCCATCATTGGCGGCTAGGCCGATGAAGCGCCGTCGATGGCGATCTCCGCCCCGGTGATGTAGCTGCTCTCGTCGGAGAGCAGGAATGCCACCAGCTGCGCAACCTCCTCCGGCGACCCGTGGCGGTGCATTGGCACCTGCCTCATCCGCTCCTCGCGCTGCTCGGGCGTGCGGAACGCGATCATGTCGGTGTCGATTGGACCGGGATGAACCGAGTTCACCCGGATCTTGCGGCCGGCGAGGTCGATCGCTGCCGACTTGGTCATGCCCCGTAGCGCCCACTTGGTCGCGGCATAGGCGAAGGACCCGGGCGAGCCCTTGAGGCCGGCGACTGAGGAGATATTCACGATGGACCCTCCGCCCGAGCGCTCCATCGCCGGCACGACCGCCTTCATGCCGAGGAAGCAGCCGTACTGGTTGATCTGGATGTGCCGCTGCCAGAGCGCGTCGTCGGTCTCCATCAGCGCGGCCGGCTGATAGATCCCGGCGTTGTTGACCAGGCCGTGCAAGCCGCCGAGCTTCTGGGCGGCTTCGACGGCGCGGGCCCAATCGGCTTCCGAGGTCACATCGTGCCGGACGAAAGAAGCCGCCGGACCGAGCTCGGCAGCCAGCGCCTGGCCCTGATTGTCCAGCACATCGCCGATCACCACCTTCGCACCCTGCGCTACCAGCAGGCGGGCCTCCGTGGCACCCTGGCCGCGCGCCCCGCCGCTCACGAGCACCACCTTGTTGTCGAAGCGTGCCATGTCCGCTCCCCTCTTCCTTATCGTGACGACAGTGGCCGACGTGCCGCCTCAGGTCGAGTGGTTTCGCCAATCTGAGCTGGCAAACCCCGCACCGATCTGGACGCGCCGCGCCAGTGGCTCTTCACGAGATTGACGCGAAGACGACCGATGGCTCTGAATGGGGAGCGGCTCGTCAGGACGATGTGGAAAGGGTCAGACCGCAGGCTTGCGTGTTTCAGCCCGGCGCCCCGCCGCCGCGGCCGGCGCCGTCAACGTCGGGACGGGCTTTACGAAGTGCTCGCGCATCGGGCCATCGCACTTGAGACCTCGCCATTTGCGGGCGGTTTTATTCGCCATGATGCCGGCAATAGCGTCCCGGAGATTTCCTTTGGCAGGCGACCTCGGGGGCCTCGATCGAAGCGGTCTTACGGCCGGATCGCGCCGCTAAGGCGTCAATCCCTCAAGAAAGCCAGACTGCGTTTCGCTGACGCGAAGACGCCGTTGCTTTTTTGACCCGCGCGCGCGCGGGCGAGGGGGGTGACGCGCGGCGCGACGGCCATGGGCGGACCGCATCGAGGCCCCATTCCGGGGCCTCCCAGCAAGAAGGAGAAATCCCATGGGACTTGATATGTTCGCCTACACCACGACGAAGAAGCCCACTACGCCGGTAGATTTCGAGCCGAAGGAGCAGGACCGTAAGCTTCACTACTGGCGCAAGCATCCGAACCTGCATGGCTGGATGGAGGCGCTCTACAGGCACAAGGGCGGCGCCGACAGCGATTTCAACTTCGCTTCCGTCGTACTGGACAGCAGTGACCTTGACCGGCTTGAAGCTGACATCCGGGCCGATCAGCTGCCAGCGACGAGTGGCTTCTTCTTCGGCTAATCGGATGGCAGCGAGATCGACGACGATCTTGCCTTCGTGGCGAAAGCGCGCTCGGCCGTCGCCAGAGGATTGACCGTTTATTATACCTCGTGGTGGTGAGCTAATGACGTGCCCCGCCAGCGTGATCCGGCGGGGCTTTTCCCTTTCATCCGGATGTTGTCTGTGACAAGACCGGCCATTCGCGGCCGCCGACCCCGGCACCGCGGCTGCGAGCAAAGACATGTCTGGTTTACATTGGGCGTATAACCGATTCAGGGAGGAATCTCTGGTGCTGCAGGGGTGCAACCCGGTGCACACAGTGAATGGGTACTGAGGCTCGTGCTGTCGCATTTGTATGCGCGGCGGAAATTTTGGGATTGGCCGGTTTCTCGCTGGTCCCCGCTCTGCTGCCGCAGTTCATCGCGACCTGGTCCCTGAGTAATGCCGGAGCCGGCTGGCTCGCGGGTATAATGTCCGCCGGCTACATGGCGGCCGTGCTGCCGCTGGTTGCGCTCACTGATCGTATGCCGGCCCGCACGATCTTTCTCGCCAGCAGCGCACTGAATACGCTGTCGTGTTTCGGTATTGCGTTCAGCGATGGCCTGTTTCCGGCATTGATTTGGCGGGCAATGAGCGGCATCGCGCTCGCTGGCATGTACATGCCGGGCCTGCGTGCCTTGACTGATGGGATGGCAGGTGCCGGCCGCGCGCGCGCGGCCGCCTGGTACACGAGTTCATTCACCCTTGGCTCCTCGCTGTCCTTCCTGCTTGGCCAGGCGGGCCTTATGTGGGACTGGCGCGGGGCATTCATCGTGAGTGGCGCGCTCGGCGCCATTGGCGTGCTGCTCGCCTGGGCCGCGTTACCGCATATGATCACCGAGACCCATGCCGAACGACTTCGCGTCATACCCAACTTTCGCGGGGTGCTCGGAAATCGCGACATGTTGGTGCTGACCATCGGCTACACAGCGACGGTCTGGGGGACCACCGGGCTGCGGCAATGGATCGTGGTGTTCCTTGCGTTCTGCGTCGCGCACCAAGGGGGTGACGCGACGCAGGGTTGGAGCATGGTGATAACCGGCGCGTTGGTCGGCTTGTTGGGTGTGCCAGCGGGCCTGTCCGGCAACGAGCTGTCATTGCGTTTTGGCGTGCGTGCAACAGCTATGGGCGTGTTCCTGGCATCAGTGCTGGTAAATGCATTGTTCGGCCTCGCCGCGGTGCTGCCATACGCCGCAGTTGTCGCCCTGGCGATGGCCGCAGGTTTTGTCGTGCAGGGCAATTTCTCCAATCTCACCTCGGGCCTGCTCGTGGTCGCCGAGCCGCGGCTGAGAGGTGCGACGGTGGCCGTATACTCGTGCATCGGCTTCGCTGGAGGGTTCATCGGTACATTGCTGTTTGGCCTGTCTCTCGATTGGTTCGGCGGAACGGCGCGGCTAACGGCCTGGGTAGTGGCATTCGGCATCTGCGCGACCGCCTGCCTGATCGGCGCCATCGCAACCGCCTTTCTCTCGCGGGATCTGGGGTCGGAGAGCTTTGGGACACGCGCTGACAAGTAGTTCGGACAATCGCCGCCGTATGCGCCGCTCCAGGCAGCATGTCCGTCTCCCGCCGCTCACCCTCCAGGGCGGCCGAGCTTTCGCAGAACCAAGAGACCCGTGACGGTGACAATAGCGAGGTGGCCGAACGCGAGCCCCCCATCCGCTCACACTGTCAGCGCCGCAAAGATCAAGCGCCAAGCCGTCGCCGGCAGCACGCAACAAAGCCGTCAGCAAGCTCACCGATTCTACCCATGGCGAGCAACTGCCGGTGCACAGCTTCCATACCTTGCTCGCCGATCTGGCGACGCTGACCCGCAACACCGTTCATCTCGGCGCTGAGCGAACCGACACCCTCCTCGCCACGCCAAGCAAGCTGCAACGCAGGGCATTAGATCTGCTCGGCATCTCACTCGCCCCCGTAGACAGCACACCGACAGCCAACTCGGGCCATATCAACAACTTGCGCTCAAAACCCGGCAAAGTTCGGACTAATGGAATTTTAAGCGCCGCACCTTGACCGAGCTGGTCGACATGATTTACGGCAACCAAAAGGACGGAAAACCGACGCCCTTCCGCTACAGGAGCAGCAGCTATCTGACAGAGTTCTTCTGGGACCGTGACACCGATCGATCAGCGGACAGATCAGCAAGCGCTGCTATGCCGTTGCCGAGACCCCGATTTTCTAAGATTCTTGAGGTCACTTCTTGAAACGGAATGACCGGTCACAAGAACACGAGGTGAGTGACCCACGGGCGGCTGCACTGATGCCGCCTTCGCCCTTTGACCTGCGGATAGGTCTGTGCTGGCGAAGTGGAGCGCTGCGATCCCGGCCCTTGCGCATTCTTCGCTTTCTTCTGCTGTCGCGGCTCCGCTTACCCCGCAACCTCCCTCAATAGCGCCTTCTTCCACGATTGGAAGGCCGCCGCGCTGCCCCCGAGGTGGAACGGCATTCGCATACGAAGAGATCTGCAATCCACTGGCGTACCGAGCGCACAACTGATCGCTGGGGTATCCAATGATCGCTGCGGCGGTCGCCTTTCCCATAGAAGACCGATCGACGTCCCAACCGGTGCAGCCATCCATTCGGCCAAACGCGATAAGCCGACCTTCCCTGCCGCAAACCGCAACGCTAATCTTGGCATTGAGTTGTCTGGCCCGCTGGATTGCTCCATCAACGATTTTCCTCGACTTTGAAAGTGTAAGCATCGAAGCACTCCTCCTTTTCCGCCTGGCTCTCATGCGGCGCGCTCTCCTGGCACCGCACGAAGTTCCTGACGTTGGGCCCCATCCTACAAATGTGAATCCGACGGGATCTGGCAAACGAATATAACTGCCGTCACCGAACAAAATAAATGCTCCTCGAGTATCGGAGCAGGCTGAGACAAAGCGCAGCAGTAAGCTTGAGCCGTCAACCGATATAACTGAGCTTCGAGCACTGATCTCAGGGAGAAGGAGGTGCATCGCGCGGAATCCTGAGCAGCGCGACGGCCGCGAAGCCGAGCGTTCCCGCCGCCAGCGCGAAGGCGACCCCCCATTGATAGCTACCGGTCGCATCGACGATGAACCCGGCCAACAGCGGTCCCAGGACCGCAGAGATGCCAGAGGCGGTGAAGAAGATTCCAAGGATCGTGCCCAGGTTCTGCACGCCGAACAGTTCGATCAGCACCGCCGGCATCAGTGCGATGCGAAGGCCGTAGCCAAGCCCGAGCGTCACCGCGAAGCCGACCAGCCAGATATAGGAAGGCGCAATGATCCAAAGAAGGTAGCTCGCGGCCATCAGGAGAACCGAGCCCTTGAACAGCCGCGCCGTACCGATCCTGTCTGCGAACACGCCGATGCCGAGGCGGCCAAGGATGCTCACCCCGCCCAATAACGACAGCAGTGCCGTCCCCGCTACCTGACCCCCACCATGGGCGGCAACATAGGCTGGCAGGAACACGAACGGCACGAACAACGCGATCGTTGCCAGCACCCAGGAGGCATACAGCATCAGGAACTCGAACGAGCGCGCGATCCCGCCGAGGGGATGATGAACGCCGGTGGCGGGAAGCGGCGGCGGCCGCACCAGCATTGCGGCCAGGGTGAGCAGCACCGCGCAGCCCACTCCCACGATCATGCTGGTGACACGCCAGCCATACTGCTCGATGAGCGCGGCTGAGAGTGGTGGAATGATCAGCATGCCGCATCCGGTACCGGCGGCGGCCGTGCCAAGCGCCGCGTTGCGCTGCCGAGTGAACCACCCGCCGAGGATCGCGAGCGTCGGCATGTAGGCACAGGCCGCGCCAACGCCAACACCGACGCCATAAGTCAGATAGCCTTCCCACATCTGCCCGATAAAGCCGGTAAGCACGAGGCCGGCTCCCATCACCGCTGCGCCCAGTGCGGTCATGACGACGGGTCCGAACCGGTCGCCGCAGTGACCGGCAACGGAGCCGGCCAGATAGAAGATCAGGCCTGTGATGGAGAAGAAGGCGGATGTGGCGGCCCGGCTCGCCCGGAATTCGGCGGCCATGGGCGCGAAGAAGGCGCCAAAGCTATACATGGTCCCGAAGACCACAAAACCGACGGTGAAGGCGACCAGCACCATGACCCAGGCACGCCGTGAGTCCAGCAAGCTGATCTCGGAGGGTGGATGTAAGATGGATACGTTCACGACATTCCTTGCTGGCGGCCCGCAAGGAGCCCTCGGAAGCCGCCAGGATACGAAGCCTCTAGCAGGGACAAACACTCCGCTTCTTGCTGCCGCTCGATTGTTGGCATTTGAAAAGCAAGCTGCTGGGTTTGCCCTACAGCCCTGGTGACCACAGGGAAATCATCCCATGTATGTCGAAGAACGCCGCATTGCTTTGGAGATACGGTTATGCCAGATGAATACGAGGATCATCTCACAACCAATGAGGCTATCGAGGCAGCGGTAACGCTGACCGTTGAACTCCGGTCACGACGGCAATCGGTGTCAATCGAGGAACTGGCGGCCGAAGCCGTCGACTCCACGTTCCGCACTCGCGTCCCAGGCACCGCCGGAACGAACGCACCTGAACAAACCCAGGCCCATGCAGCACTCATCGCTGAGGTCGGACGGCGAGCGCATACGCGCGTCGCGGCTTCGACCACCAAGGCGGTGCCTGATAACCCAGTTGATCTAGCCTCTGAGCAATCGTTTCCAGCCAGCGATCCGCCTGCCTGGATCTGGCGCTGACCAGCGGTATCGGCCTCGCGCGAGGCAGAGGCGTTGGCCATCACAGACCGAATGCGGCATCAATGAAGACCTAGTACCCCTGCACAGAGGTTTTGACGGGTTGCTGGAGCGGTTTCCCACGCCCCACTCCAATTCAGTTCAGGCAGCTCTCTTTCGAGCAGCCGCTTTGGGTTGAAAGCAGACATTTGTCGCCGTGTCGGAGCTATTGCGCGGCGGCAGTGTTGAGTAACGCTCAGCCGCAGCATCCTAGGCGACCCGTCGATACAGCATGAAACCTTCGATACGACTACGAAGTTTGGCTTTTTGCTTTTTGG
>DATBKQ010000152.1:0-4205 GCA_036555825.1 Acetobacteraceae bacterium
GCATCCTCGCGGATCATCGCCGCGCCCTTCTCGGCGATCATGATGGTGGGCGCGTTGGTGTTGCCGGTGGTCAGCGTCGGCATAATGGATGCATCGATCACCCGCAGATTGCCGAGGCCGTGCACGCGCAGCCGCGAGTCCACCACCGCGCCGGGACCTTCGCCCATGCGGCAGGTACCGACGGGGTGAAAGATCGTGGTGCCGAACCGGCGCGAATAGTCGGCCAGCTCCTCGTCCGATGCTACCAAGGGTCCGGGCAGGGTCTCCGCCACGCTGTGCTGCGCCATTGCCGGAGCGGCGAAGATGTTGCGGGTGATGCGCATCCCCGCGTTCAGCACGCGCTGGTCGTTCGGATCGGACAGGTAGTTCGGCGTGATGACCGGCGCCGCCAACGGGTCGGACGACTTCGCCATGATCGTGCCGCGGCTGTCGGGCCGCACCGGGCATACCGCGACCGTCATGCCGGGTGCGCGCTCCAACTCGCCGAAACGTGCCGCGTCGTAGCTGGCTGGCGTGAACAGAAGCTGCAGGTCGGGACTGGCAAGTTCCGGACGCGAACGACAGAACACCTGCGCGCTGGTGACACCGAAGGTCAGCGCGCCTCGGCCGGTGGCGGCAAACCGCACCGCTTCCTTGGCCAGCCGCACGCCATGCGCGAGCTGGTTGATCGAGATCGCGTTGCGCACCCGGTGCGAGATACGCGCGACATAGTGGTCCTGCAGGTTGGCGCCGACACCGGGCAGATCGTGCACCACCTGCACGCCGATCGACTGCAGATGTTCGGCCGGGCCGATGCCGGAAATCTGCAGCAGGTGCGGCGAATTGACCGAACCGCCGCACACGATGACCTCGCGCGCGGCCCGCGCCTCGCGATCCGCGCCACGCTGGCGAAACGCGACGCCGATGCAGCGTCGGCCGTCCAGCAGCAGTCGCGTCGCAGTGGCGTCGGTCTCGATGCGCAGGTTGTCGCGCTTCCTCGCCTCGGTCAGGAAGGTCCGCGCCGTGGAGCCGCGGAACCGGCCCTTGCGCGTCATCTGCGAATAGCCGACGCCCTCCTGCGTCCTGCCGTTCAGGTCGGTACTGAACTCGAAGCCGGTCTGTTTGGCGGCCTCGACGAAGCGGTGCGTCAGCGGCAGGATGGTCCGGTAGTCCTCGACGCGCAACGGGCCGCCCTTGCCGCGATACTCCGCATCGCCGCCCTGCACATAGTGCTCCGATTTGCGGAAGAACGGCAGGACGCTGTCGAAACTCCAGCCGCGGCAGCCCATCTGCGCCCAGCCGTCGTAGTCGGCCGGATTGCCGCGGACGTACAGCATGCCGTTGATCGAACTCGATCCGCCGAGTACCTTGCCGCGCGGCCAGTGAATTGCGCGCCCGGCCGATCCGGGGCCCGGAGCGGCACTGGAGTTCCAGTTCCCCACCGGGTGGTACAGCAGCTTCAGCACGCCGGCCGGGATGTGGATCATCGGATGCCAGTCGCGCGGCCCGGCCTCCAGCAGCGTGACGCTGGCACCGGTTTCGCTGAGCCGCGCGGCGATCACGCAGCCGGCGGAACCAGCACCTACAACAACGTAATCGGCGTCCATCGTCAGGCCCTCGCCCAGCCGAGCCAGCGGGCGAATTGCGCCAGCCTGGCCTTGATCACCTGCCACAGCAGGCGATGCATGGCGAGCGGCACGGGTGGTGCGGATGGTTCCTGCCGTGGGGCCTCGGTCGCGAATTCGGCAGCGACGCGCTGGGAGAAATCCTGCATCAGCGCCTTGGCGAACGGGACACCGCCGGTTCGCGCGAAGTCCGCCAGCACGCCGCCGAGCTCCGCGTCCGATGTCAGCTTGACCAGGGTCGAGCCGACTGACGCGGGATCGTCGCGCAATGCGTACGCGATGCGGACCCCGATCCGTGCGGCGCGCATGTCGGCGGCGCCGCGACCGTGCAGCGAACCGGTGTGTGCCGCCAGGTCGGTCTCGACGCTCACGCGACCGCGGAACCTGATCTTCTTCGGCCCGAACGCGACCAGCATGGCGCCCAGGTAGTTGCCTTGCTCGTCGCGGCCTTCGATCGCCGCGCCAGGCATGCAGTGCGCCATCCGCTCCACATCCGCAAAACGCCGGATCACCTGGTCCGGTGTGCCGGGAACGCTGAACTCGCCCTCGAAGTGCATTACTGCGCGGGACGCAGCAACGGCGCATGGCTCTCGCGGCCAAAATGCACCTTCGCATAGGGATCCGTAGGCGTACTCGGCGACACGCGCGCGTCGATCAGATAGAGCCCGCCCTTGCGCAGGCCCTCGGCGATCGCACCGCCGAGCTCGGCCGGATCCTTCAGCAACACGCCATCGCCGCCGAATGCCCGGGCGAGCGCGACGAAGTCGGGCGAGGTCCATTGCGCCAGCTTCTCGTCGAAGCCTTTCGACACCAGCTTGTGCACCTCGGCGCCGTAACCGCAGTCGTTCCACACCACCAGCACCATCTGCATCCTGTGGCGGACGATGGTCTCCAGCTCCTGTAGGTTGAACATCAGGCTGCCGTCACCCTCGACCGCGATATGCGGGCGCCCGGGATTGCCCGCGCCGGTGCCGATTGCCACGCCGATCCCCTGACCGACCGCGCCGAAGCCGTAGGAGTATTGAATCTCCACGCCCTCGGGCAGCGGCGAGTACATGCCGATCCAGGAGAAGAAATGGCCCGCGCCGACAGTGAACAGCGCGCCCTTCGGCAGCGCGGCGCCGAGGCTGCGCGCCAGCGCGCGGGGATCGATCCCGTCGCGGGGCGGTTCGAACCGATGATCCGGCGCATCGAGCACCGTCCGCGTATCCGCCGTGCGCAGCCCTTGCTTGCGGACCTGGCGCGCCTCCAGTGCCTCGTTGATCGCCGCCACCGCCTTGCGAGCATCGGCTTGTACATACAGGCCAGGAATGACGCCGATCGCCTCGGGCGTCGCCTTGATGTCGATGCGCGCGACTTCCGCCTGGGGAAACAGCAGTCCGCCTTCCGTGGTGTAGTAGCCCAACTCGGCACCGACACCGAGCACGAAGTCGGCGTCCGCGAGCAGTTGCTCGGAAGGGGCGGAGGCGAACGCCCCGGCGATGCCGATGTCCCACGGATGGCCAGCGAAGTAGCCCTTGCCTTGCAGCGAGGTCGCCAGCAGCGCACCGACGCGATCGGCGAGCCGTATGATCTCTTCCTTCGCGTTCGCCGCCCGTGCACCGCGGCCGGCGATGATCACCGGCTTCTCGGCGGCGATCAGCTTGTCGATCACCGGCCCCAACTGCTCCGGGCCTGGCGTCTCCATGCGCGGCGGCAGAAACTGCGTCGAGGCGCGGTATTCGTAGTCCCAGTCGAATTCTTCCTCCTGCAGGTCCATCGGCAGGTTCAGCACCACCGGGCCGCGATACAATCGCGCGGCATAGAATGCCTCGGCGATCTCCTCGGCCATGTTGTCGATGCTGGTGACGGTGTGGAAGCGCGCGCTGGAGGCTTCGGCGAAGCGACGCTGATCCATCGACTGCATGCTGTTCTTCGCGCCGGCCTCGATCTCGCCCGCCACCAGCACCACCGGCGTCTTGCCGCGGTAAGCGGCGATCAGCGAGGTGCCGCATTGCGTCAGACCCGGGCCGCAGGTGACCAGTGCAACGCCGACCTTGCCGGTGGTGCGGGCATAGCCGTCGGCCATCGATACCGCCATCGACTCATGCCGGGCATTGTACGGCTTGACGGCTGGATTGCGGCACAGCGCGCCCCACAGCCACATGTTGCCGTCGCCCATCAGGCCGAAAAAGTCGGTCAGCCCCTCCGCGATCAGGGACTGCGCAATCGCTTCGTACACCTTCATAGTGGGTCTGTTCCTTACTCGGCGGCCAGCGCCGCGGCTGCGGACCTGTGCCCCTTCTGGTGGAAGTAGTTGGCGCGATAGAACTCCAGCACCAGGTCGCGATACACTGCCTTCGGATAGCGCGGTGGATTGTCGGCTGATACGCAGCTCGGCAGGCACTCGATGACGCTGTCCGGGTTCGGACTGTGGAAATACGCGATCGAGTAGCGGTCGGTGCCGGATTCGTTGATCACGCCGTGCGGGGTGGACAGGAAGCGGTCGTTCGACCAGCGCCGCATGATGTTACCGAGATTGATCAGGAACGTGCCGGGGATCACCGGTGGCGCGAACCATTCGCCGGTCGGCAGGCGGATCGCCAGGCCGGGAACATCGGT
>DATBKQ010000153.1:0-19083 GCA_036555825.1 Acetobacteraceae bacterium
ATCTCCAGCACCCGGCTTTCCGGCCTGGTTCCCGCAGCGGGACGCATGAGCTGCAGGTAGTCAACGACGACCAGCGCGAGCCCCTTGGTGCGCTTCAGCCGCCGCGCCCGGGTGCGCAGGGCGGAAAGCGTGATCGCCGGCGTGTCGTCGATCTCGATCGGCAGCGTGGCAATCTCGCGCGATACCTGGACGAACCGATCGAAGTCGCGCTGGCTGATATCGCCACGACGGATCCGGTCGCTGGATACGCGCGACTCCTCGCTGAGCAAGCGGGTGGCGAGTTGCTCGGCGCTCATTTCCAGCGAAAATAGTCCGACGCAGCGCTTCGGCACCGCGTTCGGGTCATCGGCGCGCGCCTCGCCGATCAGCGCCTTTGCGGCACCGAAGGCGATCGCGGTGGCAAGCGAGGTCTTGCCCATTCCCGGCCGCCCGGCCAGCACGACGAGGTCCGATCCGTGCAAGCCACCCATCCTGGCGTCCAGATCGCGCAGCCCGGTGGTCAGGCCCGACACGTGGCCGGTGCGGTTGAAGGCGCGCTCCGCCCCCTGGATTGCTTCGGTCAGCGCGCGCTCGAAGGTCATGAACCCGCCGGCGACGGCGCCGTCGGTGGCAAGCTGGAACAGCGAGTGTTCGGCTGCCTCGATCTGCTGCGCGCCGTCCAGTTCGGCATCCGCGCCAAACGCGTTGTTGACCACCGTCTCGCCGATGTCGATGAGCTGCCGCCGTAGCCAGGCATCGTGAATCGCCCGGCCGTATTCCCCGGCATTGATGATGCCGACCATCGCAGCGAGCAACTGGGCCAGGTAGGCGGTCCCGCCGACCTCCTCCAGCACCCCTGAGTGCTCGAATTCGGCCTTCAGGGTGACGGCATCGGCAAGCTGTCCGGCCTCGATCCGCCGCGCGATTGCCTGGTAGATGCGGCCGTGGATCGGGTCGGCGAAGTGCTCCGGCGCCAGGAATTCAGAGATGCGCTCGTAAGCGCGGTTATTGGCCAGCAACGCGCCCAGCAGTGCTTGCTCGGCCTGCACGTTGGACGGCGGCAGGCGCTGCGACAGGCCGAGCAGAGGCGAATCGATGGTATTCACGGTCGGCGCAGCATAGGCTTGTAAGTGGCGAATCGGCAGAGGTTCAATGACCGGGATTACGGGGATATCGGGGACGAACCCCGCCTCTGGGATGCATGTGAACTTCGAACAGTTCCGCTTCGTCGAGCCCGCGCTGTCGCTGATCGTCAACCGACAGAAGGTGTCGCTGTTTCGCCGGCTCACCAGCAAGGTTCCGCCGCTTTTCCTGTGCGGCGGCGACGTGATGACCGTCGGTCCCATGGTCACCGGCTTTCACGAACCGGAGGTGCTGAGCGTCCTCGCGTTCCTCGCCCGGTCCGGCTTCGACGCGGCGCTGATCGATGTCGGCGCCAATGTCGGACTGATGACCTACCATTGCCGGACGCTGTTCCGCAGCTTTCACTGCTTCGAGCCCAATCCGCGCGTGTTCCATGTTCTGACCGCGAACCTGGCCGGCCTGTTCGGCCCCGAGCTGCACCTGCGCAATTTCGGCCTCGGCGCGTGCGACGAAAGGACCGTGCTGTTCATCCCGCATCGGAACCAGGGCGGCGCCTATATCGCTGGCTCATCCAATGCCTATGGCGCCGATGTGCTGTCGGATACGAAGCGAACTGTCGATGGCATGTCCCGGACCGATGTCGAGGTCCGGCAGGGCCGGCGGGTCTTCCGGGAATTGTTCGCCGGCATGCCGGACGGTCGATTCGTGGTGAAGCTCGATACCGAGGGATTCGAGCAGACGATCCTGCGGGAGATCGCCGCCGCCATGCCGGACAACGCCCGCATTGCCGTGGTGTTCGAGAACCTGCAACCCGGGTTCGACGCCCGGGCCTTCATGCACGATGAGATGAAGCTGGCCGGGCTGGCGCTGAAGCTTTCCGACAACCTGGACACGATCAGCTCGCGCCTCGGCAAGGAATTTACCAAGCTGACCCGCGGCAAGGCGTTCCGGCTGACGGATCAGCCGGAGGATTGGCTCGGCACCGTCGTTCTCGTGATCGACAGGGCTTCGCCGCAACGTTCGGACTCGCCGATGTAGTCCCGCGTCAGCGGGACCGCGGTCTGGCGATGGGCGAGCTGTATCTGGAACACGATCTGGCCTTCGCGACGGAAGGCGATCTCGGCGCCGCACAGATAGAACTCGAACATGCGGCAGAAACGCTCGTCGTACAGCGAAGCGATCGTGTCTCGGTTGGCGGTGAAGCGCCGGCGCCAGTTGCGCAGGGTTTCGGCGTAGTGCAGGCGCAGGATCTCGACGTCGGTCACGATCAGCCCGCTTTGCTCGATGCGCGGCACGACCTCGGACAGCGCCGGACAATAGCCGCCAGGGAAGATGTACTTGGCGAGCCACGGATTGGTGAAGCCGGGCCCGTCGCTGCGGCCGATCGCGTGCAGCAACCCGACGCCACCAGGTTCCAGGCAGCGCGCGACGGTCGCGAAGAACTCGCGATAGTGGCCGACGCCCACATGCTCGAACATGCCGACGGAGACGATCCGATCGAACCTGCCCTCGACCGCGCGATAGTCGAGCAGTTCGAACACGACGCGGTCCTGCAGCCCCTCGGCTGCGGCGCGCGCGCGCGATTCGGCCAGTTGTTCCGTCGACAGGGTGATTCCCGTCACCCGCGCGCCGTAGTCGCGCGCCAGCGTCAACGCCATGCCGCCCCACCCGGAGCCGATATCCAGCACCCGAAGGTCCGGGCGATCGAGACACAGCTTGGCGGCGATATGCCGCTTCTTGGCGATCTGCGCCTCCTCCAGCGTCTCGTCGCCGCGCCGGAAATAGGCACACGAGTACTGGCGGTCGCGGTCCAGGAACAGGCTGTACAGCCGGCCGTTGAGGTCGTAGTGATGCGCGGCGTTGCGCTGCGCCCGGGTTGCCGGGTTGTACTGATCGATCCGGCGCTTAATGCGACCGAGAGCCGAGCGGATATGCGCGACCGGGTGGCCTTTGCCATTGGCCATCAGGTTCAGGACCAGGAGATCGAGCGTCTGGTAGATGCCGCCCTCGCCCGGCACCAGACCGCCATCCATATAGGCTTCGCCGACGTGGAGCGCCGGGTTCAGCGTCAGGCGGCGAACAGTGGCGGCGTCGCGCAAGGCGATGGCGGCCTCCGGTCCCGAACCGGGCGGGCCGGCGTAGCTTGTCTGGCGCGCGTCGGGCCAGCGGACGGTCAGCCGGCCGAGCGCAATGAAACGCCTCAAAATGGCGTCAAGAGCTGCCTGCATGCGCGGAATCATGGCCCAAGGTGGCGGCCCGGTCAAAAGCCCGGGGACCAGCGATGCCTCAAACTCTCCGGAAGATGATCGAAGCGTTCGTGCCGCCAAACCCGAAGCTGTTGGACAGCGAGCAGTCGATCCTGCGCTCCTGCGCCGTGTTGGCCACGCGATCGATCACACTCTCCCGGCTCGGCTCCTCCAGGTTCAGCGTCGGCGGCGCCACTCCATCGCGCACCGCGAGGATCGAGAATACCGCCTCCACGGCACCCGCGGCGCCGAGAAGATGCCCGATGGCGGACTTGGTGGACGACATCGCAAGGTCCTTGGCGGCGTCGCCGAACACATTCTCGACCGCCTCCAGCTCCAGGTCGTCGCCAAGCGGCGTGGAGGTGCCGTGTGCATTCACGTACTGGATCCGGTCCGGGGTGATCCCGCCATTGCGCAATGCCGCGCGCATCGAGCGGACCGCGCCATCGTGTCCTTCCGCCGGCGCGGTGATGTGATAGGCATCGCCAGACATCCCGTAGCCGGCAATTTCGGCGTAGATCCTGGCACCCCGCTGCCTGGCGTGCTCGTATTCCTCCAACACCAGCACGCCGGCGCCTTCACCCATGACAAAGCCGTCGCGGTCCCTGTCCCAGGGGCGCGATGCCTTCGCCGGGCGGTCGTTGAAGCCGGTCGAAAGCGCGCGCGACGCACAGAACCCGGCAATTCCCAGCTCGCACACCGCGGCTTCCGCGCCGCCGGCGACCATCACGTCGGCATCGCCCCACATGATCAGCCGCGCGGCATCGCCGACCGCGTGCACACCAGTGGCGCAGGCAGTCACGGCGGAATGATTGGGGCCCTTGAAGCCGTACTTTATCGACACGTGCCCCGAGGCAAGGTTGATCAACGCGGAGGGGATGAAGAACGGCGACAGCCGACGCGCGCGTCCCTCGTGCACCTGGATCGATGCCTCGTAAATGGTCTGCAGCCCACCGATGCCGGAGCCGATCATCACCCCGGTCGCGCAGCGATCATCCTCGCTTTCCGGCTGCCAGCCCGAGTCTTCCACTGCCTCGGCCGCCGCCACCAGGGCCAGGTGGATGAACCGGTCCATCTTCTTGATGTCCTTCACCGGGATCCACTCGGATAGATCCAGGCCATGGCCCGACTTCACGCCAGCAGGCACCTGACCCGCGACCTTGCAGGGCAGGTCCTTGGTATCGAATGCCTGGATCGCCCCAATACCGGACTCGGCATTGATCAGACTTCGCCAGACGTGCTCGACCCCGAGTCCCAGGGGACAGGCAATGCCCATGCCCGTCACCACCACACGCCGCATCGCTCAGAGTCCTCCCGGTCGCGACCGCTCAGGCAGTCTTTTGCTTCTCGATGTACTCGATCGCATCCTTGACCGTGCTGATCTTCTCGGCGGCGTCCTCGGGAATTTCCACACCGAACGCCTCCTCGAAGGCCATCACCAGCTCGACGGTGTCCAGGCTGTCCGCGCCAAGATCGTCGATGAACGAGGCTTCGGGCGTGACCTTGGCTTCTTCTACCCCAAGGTGCTCGACCACAATTTTTTTAACCTTATCTGCGATCTCGCTCATGGGTCCTGCAACTCCTCCTGATGGGCGCCCGGGGGCTTGTTATCGCGGCTGCCCGCGCCGGACGAAGCTTTTCGGCGCTTAGCATGGTTTCCGCAGGCGCGCCAACCAGCCCCCACGGCGTCAAATCATGGCCATTCCACCATTTACATGCAGCGTTGTGCCGGTGACCCAACCGGCTTCGTCGGACGCCAGGTACGCGACGGCCGCTGCCACGTCCTCTGGGCTGCCCACCCTCCCCAAAGGGATCGATTCGAGCAGCCTGCCACGCTGCTGCCCGGACAGCCGGTCCGTCATGGCGGTGGCGATCATCCCGGGTGCCACGGCGTTCACCGTCACGCCGCGCGGCGCCACTTCCTGGGCCAGCGCCTTCGTCATGCCGATGAGACCGGCCTTGGCGGCGGAATAGTTGGCCTGGCCGGCATTGCCGGTCACACCCACGATAGACGAAATGTTGACGATGCGCCCGGCGCGGCGGCGCAGCATGCCACGCAGCGCCGCCCGAGCCAGACGGAACGGCGCGGAGAGGTCGACATCCATGACCGCCTGCCAGTCCTCGTCGCGCATCCGGAGCGCAAGCATGTCGCGTGTCATGCCGGCATTGTTGACCAGGATGGCCAGCGGTCCCGCTGTCTGCTCAGCCGCGTCGATCAGCGCATCCGGTTCGGCGGCGTCGCGCAAATCGGCGGGGCAGACGAGGGCGCGCTCGCCCAGGTGGGCGGCCACCGACTCGAGCGCATCGCGGCGCGTGCCCGAGAGGGCGACGGTCGCCCCTTGGGCGTGCAGCGTTAATGCAATTGCCGCGCCGATGCCGCCCGAGGCGCCGGTGACCAGCGCGACCTTTCCGTCCAATCGGAACATCGTCACAACACCTTCAGCAGGGCTTCGACCTCCGCCGGGACCGCGGCGGAGGCGGTCGCCGCATCCGGCGCGATCCGGCGCACCAGTCCGGACAGCACCTTGCCGCTGCCCAGTTCGACGAAGCTGTCGACGCCCAGTTCCACCATCGCGTTGATGCATTCGCGCCAGCGCACCATGGCGGTGACCTGACGGACCAGCAGGTGCCGTATCTGCGCCGGTTCGGTCGCCTTGTCGGCGGAAACGTTCGCGACCAAGGGCACGATCGGGGCGCCGGGCGGGATCTTCTCCAGTGCCTCCGCCATGGTATCGGCAGCGGGCGCCATCAATGCGCAATGGAAGGGGGCGGACACCGGCAGCAGCATGGCCCGGCGCACACCCTTCTCCGGCGCCAAGGCGACGGCACGCTCGACCGCACCGCGGTGGCCCGACACGACAATCTGACCTCCGCCATTGTCATTGGCTGGTTGAATGATCTCGGTCTCGGCTGGCTCCGCCTCTGGGATTAGAGCGGCCTCGGCACAGATCTCCTTAGCCTGCGCCATGTCGGCGCCCAACAAGGCGGCCATCGCCCCCTGGCCCGCGGGAACCGCCTGCTGCATCGACTGACCACGCAGCTTCAGCAGCCGCGCGGCATCGGCGATCGAGAAGCTGCCGGTCGCGGCAAGGGCGGAATATTCCCCCAGCGAATGGCCGGCGACGACCACTGCTTTCTGACGGAGCCCGAACCCGCCCTCCTTTTCCAGCACCCGCAGCACGGCGAGCGAATGGGCCATCAGCGCGGGCTGGGTGTTCTCGGTCAGCACCAGTTCCTCGCCTGGCCCCTCGAACATCAGGCGCGACAGGTTCTGCCTGAGCGTTTCGTCGACCTCCTCGAACACCTCGCGGGCGGCGGAGAAGGCGGCGGCGAGGTCGCGCCCCATGCCGACCGCCTGGCTGCCCTGGCCCGGGAAGATGAAGGCATGAACCGGCATCTGACTGCTCCCCTACAGCCCGTGATCGTCCGAGGCGGCACGTCAGAGGACGTGGATCACGGGCTTAAGCATAAGCCAGGGTGGGCGGGTAGCTTTCGGTCACAAGGCTGTCAATGCGTCGCGGTTTGCGAGAGGCCCCGCTCCATTTCCGCCACGATGCGCCGCGCCGCCGCGGCCGGATCGTCGGCCAGGCTGATCGGCCGGCCAACCACCAGGTAATCCGCGCCCCGCGCGATGGCCTGCGCCGGAGTCGCCACGCGCTTTTGGTCATGCGCGTCCGCGCCCGGCTCGCGGATACCGGGCGTGGCGATCAGCAGATGCTCGGCTCCGGTCGCGGCGCGGATCGCATTCGGATCATCATGGGCCGAGGCGATGATGCCATCGCAGCCGCACGCCACCGCCTGTCCCACGCGCAGGCGGATCAATTCCGGGACCGGAAGCGCGTAACCCATTTCGCGCACCGAGGCGTCGTCCTGGCTGGTCAGCACGCTGATCGCGAACACCTTGGTGCGCGCCGATCCGGCCTTGCCGGCCACCGCGGCACGCATGATGTCCGGATCGCCATGGACGGTGACCAGGCTCACGCCGCGCTCGACCGCGCGCGCGATCCCCTGACGCACCGTTTCGCCGATGTCGTACATCTTGGCGTCGAGAAACACCCGCTTGCCGTCGGCGATCAACCGGTCGATGAACCGCTCCGCGCCGCGCGCGAACAGCAGCCAAAGGCCGATCTTGAAGAATGAAACGATGCCCTCGAGGTCGCCGGCCAACTGCGCCGCCCGCTCGATCGTCGGCAGGTCCAGCGCGACGATCAGCCGGTCGGCCATCGCGGGGGGGATGTCGCGGCTTCCCGTCAGCATGGCCGCCGGAACACCACCAGCTTCGGGGTAAAGCTCTGCACCGTCTCGCCGCGCGCATTCCTGGTCGTGCACCGCACTACCACTGTCCCCCGATCGGGCTTCGACTTCGAGGGCGTGATCTCCAGCACCTCGCACTCGACGTGCAGTGTATCGCCGGGACGCACCGGATTCGTCCACAAGAGCTCCCCACCGGTGCCGATGATGCCACCGGCCAGCGGCAGCCCGCCCCCCACCATCAACTGCATCGAGGTCACCGCCGTGTGCCAGCCGCTCGCCACCAGCCCGCCGAACAGCGAGTCCCGCGCCTGCCGTTCGTCGATATGGAAGGGCTGCGGGTCGTACTGCTCCGCGAAACGCACCATCTCCTCGGCGCCCAACGTCCGGGTCCCGCTGGCGAAGCTCTGTCCGACCACGAGATCCTCCAGGTAGAGCTTGTCCATGGCGCCCAGCATAGCGGCGAGGAAGGAGCCGCACTACGCTGCCGGGGAAGGAGCCACGCGATGTCCGACGCCGCCATTCTCGATGCCATCCGGGCCGTTGTCGGCGAACGCGGGCTGCTGACTGGCGCTGACACGGCCGCCTATGTGGAGGACTGGCGCCGGCTGTACCGTGGCAGGACGCCGGCGGTGGTGCGGCCCGCCAGCACCGACGAGCTGGCCCGCGTGGTCCGCCTGTGCGCCGCCTCGCGCGTGCCTGTCGTCCCGCAGGGTGGCAACACCTCCATGGTCGGGGGCGCCACGCCCTCCGAATCCGGCGAGGAGCTGGTGCTGAGCACCGCGCGGCTGACCCGGATCCGCGATATCGACGCGCTCGACCTGACCATGACCCTGGAGGCGGGGGTGACCCTGAAGGCGGCACAGGATGCCGCGGCCGAGGCCGGGTGCCTGCTGCCGTTGTCGATCTCGTCGGAGGGCAGCGCGCAGATCGGCGGCGTGCTCGCCACCAACGCCGGCGGCAACAACACGGTGCGCTATGGCAACGCGCGCGACATGGTGCTCGGCCTGGAGGTGGTGCTGGCCGACGGCGGCGTATGGAACGGCCTGCGGCGGCTGCGCAAGGACAACACCGGATACTGCCTGCGCCAGTTGTTCGTCGGCTCCGAGGGCACGCTTGGCATCATCACCGCCGCGGTGCTGAAGCTGGTGTCGCGACCGCGCGAGGTCTGCGTCGCCCTGTGCGCCGTCCCCTCGCCGGAGGCGGCGCTGGCGCTGTTCGGCCGGTTCCAGACACACGACCCGGCGGCGATCAGCGCGTTCGAGCTGATGTCCGGGCTCGGCACCGAGTTTGTGTTGCGGCACATCGAGGGGGCGGTGCTCCCGCTCGCCACGCCTTCGCCGTTTTATGTGCTGGTCGAGCTCGCCACACCTCGGCCGGACGCAGGACTGCGGACGACGCTGGAAGGCGTGCTGGAGGCGGCACTCGCCGACGGTATCGTCGCGGATGCGGCGATCGCCTCCACCGAGGCGCAGCGCGCGGCGATCTGGCGGTTGCGCGAGGAACACTCCGAAGCGCAGAAGCGCGAGGGCGCCAGCGTGAAGAACGACGTGTCCGTGCCGGTCTCCCACGTGCCGGAATTCATCCGCCGCGCAACCATTGCTTGCGAGGCGCTGATCCCCGGCATCCGTGCCGTGCCGTTCGGACACGTCGGTGACGGAAACATCCACTTCAACCTGCAACAGCCGGTGGACGCCGACCCCGCATGGTTCCTGGCACAGGATCACGCGATCATGGACACCGTGAATGAGGTCGTCCGCGCGTTCGACGGCAGCTTTTCCGCCGAGCATGGCATCGGCCGGCTGAAACCGTACATGATGACGGACTGGCGGGGCGGGGCAGAGCTCGCGCTGATGCAACGGATCAAGCAGGCGCTGGATCCCCAGGAGATATTGAACCCAGGCAAGCTGCTGCCGTAGGCGAGGAATGGAACGGCGCAAGGCCGCGTCTTTTCCCGGTGTGATCGCCAAGCTTCGCGCGCAACGACAGAGCAACCAGGAGCAGGACTTGACAGAGGCATGGCTGAACCGGATCGGCACTGCCGTGCCACCCAACGATATCCACGCGGAATTCGTCGAGTTTGCGCGTACGGCTTTGTCGGACCGGCGCAGCCGCAGCCTGTTCCAGCGGATGAGCGATCTCGCGGACATCGAGCACCGCTTCTCTTGCTTCGCTCCCGGACCCAAGCCGCGCGATCATGTGCTCGACAGCGGCGGCTTCTACCGGCGGCGCGCATTCCCCTCGACCGGCGCGCGCATGACGCTGTATCGCGAGGCGGCGCTTGTGCTGGCGCGGCGGGCGATCGCGGCGCTCGACATATCCGGTGAGAGAGCCGGCATCAGCCATCTGATCGTGGCAAGCTGCACCGGTTTCAGCGCGCCCGGGCTCGACTTCGACATCATGCAGGATGCCGGCCTTGCATCGTCGATCGAACGCACGGTGGTCGGCTTCATGGGCTGCTTTGCCGCGGTCAACGCCCTGAAGCTCGCCCGTCACATCGTGCGCTCGGAGCCGCGCGCCAAGGTGCTGGTGGTCAACCTGGAAATTTCCAGCCTGCATCTGCAGGAACAGTGGCAGCTCGAAAAGATGCTGAGCTTCCTGCTGTTCGGCGACGGTTGCGGCGCCTGCCTGGTGTCGGCAGAACCGAAGGGCCTGGCACTTGGTCGGTTCCACGCCGAGGTGCTGCCGCGCAGCGCCGATCTCATCACCTGGGATATCGGTGACCAGGGTTTCGAGATGCATCTGTCGGGCCAGGTGCCCGGCCGCATTCGCCGCTGGCTGCGCGAACACGGCGGGACGGTGACCGGAGGCCGCGACATCGCATTGTGGGCGGTGCATGCCGGCGGCCGATCGATCCTGGACGCAGTGCAGTACGGACTGGCCCTGCCGCCGGAAGCATTGGGTTTTTCTCGCGATATTCTGCGGGCGTTCGGCAACATGTCCTCCGCCACGCTGGTGTTCGTGCTGGAACGCATCCTGCGTTCGGCGCACGCGACCGGCGAAGGCATGGCGATGGCGTTCGGTCCGGGCCTGACCGTGGAAACCTTCGGGTTTCATCGCCCGTGATGCTCGCGGTTCGCAGCCGGCTTGCCGAGCGGATGGATACCGACTGCGTCGATTACGCCGATTACCGGCGTTGCCTGCGCGACCTGTCGCGGGTCAACACCGTCACCTTGACGCACCGTCCGATGCTGGCCTGGCTGCGACGGCGGACCGAGCGGCTGCAATCATTCTCGCTGCTCGATGTCGCCTGTGGCTACGGCGACGCGTTGCGGCAAGTCCGTCGCTGGGCGGATCGACGCAGTGTTGCGGCGCGCCTCGAAGGGATCGACCTCAATCCGTGGGCGACACGCGCGGCTCGCGAGGCCAACACGACGCAAATCACCTACCGGACCGGAGACGCGTTCGCGATCGATGCGACGGAGACCTTCGATTTCATCATCAGCTCGCAGTTCACTCACCATCTCACCGACGACGAGATCGTCCGCTTCATTGGATGGATGGAAAGCCATGCCCGCCGCGGCTGGTTCATCGCCGATCTACATCGACATTGGCTGCCCTATTACGGGTTCGGCGTCCTGGCATGGCTGGCCCGCTGGCACCATTTCGTCCTGAGTGATGGGCGCATCTCCATCGCCCGCGCCTTCGTGCCGGCCGACTGGCGTCGGCTGGCGCGCCAGGCCGGCCTGGCCGAGGAGGACGTGGCGATCACATGGCACGTCCCATTCCGCCTGTGCGTCGAACGCCGGTGACGGGGCCGGTGATCGTCGGTGGCGGTCCCGCCGGGTGTGCCGCTGCAATCGAACTGGCGCGCGCCGGCAGGCAGGTCACTCTGCTCGAGCGCACAACCACCGCCGCCGACAAGGTGTGTGGCGACTTCCTCAGCGCCGAGGCGATGAGCCGCGTGGAGGCACTCGGCGTCAGTCTGGCCGGCGCGGTGCCGATCAGCTCGCTGCGCATCATCGATCGGCGGAGGGCTGCAATCGCCCGGCTGCCGTTCGCGGCATGCGGGCTGTCGCGGCGGGCGCTTGACGAGGCGCTGCTGCGCCGGGCGATCGCGGCGGGTGCCACGGTGTTGCGTGGTCAGCGGGTGAGCACGATCGAGGCCGCGGGGTCATCGCTGTGCATCCGGACCGGCGAATCCGGACGCATGGTGGCCGATACGGTGTTCCTTGCCACCGGCAAGCATGAATTGCGGAGCCACTCGCGGTGCGCGCATGGCAGCCTTGTGGGACTGAAGATGTACTACCGGCTCGATCCCGCACAGCGCCTACGCTTGAATGGTCATATCGAGCTGATGCTGCTGCGTGGCGGCTACGCCGGGCTGCAGCGCATCGAAGCCGGTCGTGCCGTGCTGTGCCTGGCGCTGGACGCGGCACGCCTGCGGTCCGTGGGCGGGCAATGGGCAGGGCTGCTTGACGCGCTCATCGACGATTGCCCGCAACTCGGCGACCGCCTGGCTGGCGCCCAGGCGCTGCTCGAGCGGCCGCTGGCGGTCGCGAACCTGCCGTACGGCTACGTATACCGTGCCCGGGGCCGGGGCAGCCCGCGGCTGTTTCGGCTGGGTGATCAGGTGGCCGTCATCCCGTCGCTGACCGGGGCTGGCGTCGCGTTGGCCCTGGCCAGCGGGAGCCTTGCCGCTCGCATATGGATCGACGGCGCCGGCAGCGATGTCTATCATCGGCGCTTTGCCGCCGGCCTGCGGCGGCAAATGCGCTCGGCCATGGCTGTCCACGCCATGTCGCTCAGCCCGACCATTCAGCCCTGGATCGTCCCTACCTGCATAATGTCGCCCAGACTGATGCGGATCGCCGCGGCGGCCACCCGCGCCAGACGTTTGACGCATAACGGATATGCATCATAGGCTGATGCTTCCGTAACATATTGGGCGGGAATAAATCCGCCTTCCATTCGTTTCTATCTCGATAACCAAACTCAACGAAGCAGGGGCGGGAGGCCAACCAGGCATGTCAACAAGTCTCGAGCGCTCGCAAACCATGCCGTGGTGGAAGGAGCCGACCAAGGATCAATGGCTGGCGTGGTGGGCCGCCTGGCTTGGCTGGACCCTGGATGCCTTCGATTTCACCATTTTCCTGCTGATCATGGTGCCGATCGCGCAGGAGTTTAATGTCCCGCTGACCGAGGTGACCGTGGTGTTCACCATAACGCTGTGGTTGCGCCTGCTGGGCGCCACGGCGTCCGGCTGGCTGGCCGATCGCATCGGCCGGAAGGGGCCGTTGATGATCTCGATTCTTTGGTATTCGGTCTGCAATTTCATTGCTGGCTTTTCGCCCAGCTTCTGGTTCCTGTTCCTGTTCCGCGCGCTGCTCGGCATCGGCATGGGCGCGGAATGGCCGGCCGGCGCCTCGCTCGCCATGGAATCGTGGCCGGCGCGCTCGCGCGGCTTCATGAGCGGCGTGCTGCAAGGTTCCTGGAGCATTGGCTTCCTGCTGTCCAGCGCAGCGTACGGTTTGCTGTACGACAGCATCGGCTGGCGCGGCCTGCTGATGTTGGGGATCCTGCCGGCGCTGGTCGTTGTCTGGGTGCGACGTTATGTCAAGGAGCCGGAGGTCTGGCTGAAGAACCGGCAATTGCAGCGCCAGCACGAGAAGGAGGTCCGCGCACCGCTGCTCTCGATCTTCAAGCTGAGCATGTTGAGGAACACCCTGACGGCGTGCCTTTGGATGGCAAGCGGCTTCGTCGTGTACTACTCGATCTGGGCCTTGTTCGCCACGCATCTGCAGAAGGATCTTGGGCTGTCGCCCGCTCTGATCGCTACGCCGATCGCGATTGCGAACCTGGTGGCTTTCCTGGCAAGCGGTTTTTGGGGAGTGGTGGCGGACGTGATCGGTCGCCGTTGGTCGATGATCATCCCGGCCTTCGTCGGGATATTTGTGGCCCCGATTTACCTGCTCACCGCGGATCCCGCGTGGATCGTTGGCGGCTTCATCCTGCAGGGGTGTTTTGCCGGTGCAATCTATGGCCAGAACCCGAGCTACCTGACCGAGCGTTTCCCCACCGAGGTACGCTCGACCGCGGCCGGGTTCTGCTATCACCAGGGCGCGATCTGGGGAGGATTCGTCGCGCCGATCCTGACGTATTTTGCCGTCAACTACGGTATGGGGTTCGGTATCCCGATGCTGATCGGGACATGCGTCGGGTCATTGCTGTTCATTGTCGCCTTGTTGCTTGGGCCGGAGACCAGGGGCACGGTCATGGTAGGCGACCTGGATGCCCTGATTCACGGAACCGGCGACGACTGACCACTTTCTCGGTTGGCCCGCCGACGCTGCCGGCCCTTTTGGCCGGCAGCGGTTTGTCTTGGCCTGACACGTAACGCCGCCGCCTGCTTGCATCGCCTCGCCCGCTGACGCACAAGGAATCAGTCACCGGCAGGGGGGCAGCCCGCGGGCCATGCGCTCAGGCAAGCTGATCACACGGCTCGACCGTTATATGTTTCGCCAGCTCCTGGTTGCGCTGATCGCCGTGACCGGGGGGCTGACCGCACTGGTCTGGCTGATCCAGTCGCTGCGGTTCGTCGAGCTGGTGGTGAATCACGGGCTGTCGATTGTCGTCTTCATCGAGCTCACGGGTTTGCTGATCCCGAGCTTCGTCGCCGTCATTCTGCCGATCACCACCTTTGTCGTGGTGCAATTCGTCTACCAGCGACTGGCGGGCGACCGGGAGATCACCGTGATGCGGGCGGCAGGGCTCTCGCCATTCGAGTTGGCGCGCCCGGCACTCGTGGTGGCCATTCTGGCCGTTATCATGGGCTACGCGCTGACCTTGTGGCTGGTGCCAGCCAGCCTGGCCTCGTTCCGGCAGTTCCAGTGGGAGATCCGCAACCGGATGGCCGCCTTTCTGTTGCAGGAGGGCGTGTTCACCCAGGTTTCCGATGATCTTACCGTATATGTCCGGTCACGTGACCCCGATGGGACGTTGCGCGGCATCCTGATCGACGACGGACGCAACAAGACGGCGCATGCGACGATCCTGGCCGAGAGCGGCCGGCTGACCGAGGGTTCCGATGGTCCGCGCGTGCTGCTGATCAACGGCAGCCGCCAGGAGATCGATCACCAGACCGGGCGGCTGAATGTGCTGACGTTCGAACGGAACGAGTTGAACCTGAACGATGACAAGGGAACATCGAACGAGCGGCTGCGCGACATCTCGGAGATGTCCATCGGCGAACTGCTGCATCCGCGCACGGCGAGCCCGAACGATGTCCCAAAATGGATTGCCGAAGCCCACAAGCGGCTGGCGTTGCCGCTGACCGCCCTGTCTCACGCGCTCATTGGCCTGTTCGCCGTGCTCAGCGGCACGTTCCGCCGCCACGGCAGCTTCTTCCGGCCGCTCGCGGCCATTTCCGCCATGGTGCTGTTGCTGGCGTTCGGCCTGGCAGTGGACAATCTCGCCGCGCGCAACAATGCCGTCTTGCCGCTGGTCTGGCTGCATGCTGTAGCGCCCGGTATCCTCTGCGCATGGCTGCTGTTTGGACCGCAATGGCGGGGGGGGCGCCGGCATTCCCTCGCGACCACCTGAGCAGATGACGCTTCCGGTTACCCTCTCGATCTATATCGCCAGGCAATTCGCGGGCTCGCTGTCAGGCATGCTGCTGGCGCTCTCGGGCTTGGTTGCAATGTTCGATTTCATCGAATTGCTGCGACGCTCGATTTCGAAGCCGAACGCAACCTTCGCCGTCGTATCGGAAATTGCCGCCTTGCGGTTGCCTTACATCGCAATGCAGGTTCTGCCGTTCGCGGTGCTGCTGGGCGGCATGTTGTGCTTCTGGCGGCTGACCCGTTCCTCGGAGCTTGTCGTCGCCCGCGCCGCCGGTGTCTCCGCCTGGGAATTCCTTGCCGCCCCGACGTTCTGCGCGCTGCTGTTCGGGATGGTGGCCACCACTGCGGTCAGCCCGCTCTCATCGGCGATGTTCCGGCGGGCCGAGGCGAT
This sequence comes from Acetobacteraceae bacterium, assembly GCA_036555825.1. Lineage (GTDB taxonomy): Bacteria > Pseudomonadota > Alphaproteobacteria > Acetobacterales > Acetobacteraceae > JAMXLO01. Next base: position 15,513 of record DATBKQ010000153.1, read on the forward strand.
GGATGACATTTATCTCAAGAGCGGCGGGGGTCCGCTCGCACTGAGCGGAGGACAGCTTTGGTTACGCCAGTCCGATCATGTACTGACGCCCCAGGGAGTCGCCATCATCCACGCCCATGGCGTCCAGCTTCATGGCAAGCGCCTGACGGCCTCGCGGGTCAGTGTCTTTCGTCTCGATAGCCGGGATCGGCTGCTGAGCCGAATCGAGGCGAGCAATGCGGCACTCGGTCCGGGTGCCTGGCTCTTGCAGAACGCCCGAGTGATTCGACCGGAACAGATGCCGGAGCCTCCGGCCATGATCAGTCTGCCGACCGACCTGACGGTGTCACGCGTGCAGGAGAGCTTTGCCTCACCGGACACGCTGTCGTTCTGGACGTTGCCCGATTTCATCGCGTTGCTGGATCGGTCAGGCTTCTCGTCGATCCGGCACCGGCTGCATTTCCAGGCGCTGCTCGCCTTGCCGCTGCTTTGTTCCACCATGGCGCTGGTCGCGGCGGGCTTCTCCATGCGCCCGGCGCGCCGGGGCGGCGTGGCGAAGATGATCGCCAGCGGCATTGCGACCGGGTTTGCTCTGTTCGTGGTGTCGAAAATCGCCGAGGAGTTCGGCCAGACCGGTGCCTTGCCGGTGGTATTGGCGGCGTGGGTTCCCGCGGTGTCCGGCACGATGTTGGCAGTCGCGCTGCTGCTGCATACGGAAGATGGCTAGTGTCCCGGCTCCGAAGTTCGCAACAGCGGAATGCGACCGGAATAGGGATGCTGGCTCCTTGTTTTCAGTGGCTTGCTTATCCCCTACGTTCGTCGCGAGGTGCGACGAACTCCGGGGGCAGGACACTGGGCATGGCGCGTGCACTGCTGCTGGGGATCCTGCTGGTATTCGCCCTTGCTCACGCCGCCCGGGCACAATTGGGCGCGCTCGCGAACGCTGGAGGGCAGCACCAGGTCGCGCGCGATCAGCCGGTGACATTCACCGCCGACTCGGTGGAATACGACCGGGAGAACGCTCTGGTCATCGCCGAAGGCCATGTGGAGGCCTGGCAGGACGATCACGTGCTGCGGGCCGATCGCATCACATTCGACCGCAACACCGGTATTGCCGCGGCAAAGGGTCATGTCGCGTTGCTTGAGCCGGACGGCCAAGTGCTGTTCGCCGACTACGCCGAACTGACGCAGGACATGAAGAATGGCGTGCTGCGCGACATGCGCGCGATCCTGGCCGAGAACGGCAGGCTGGCAGCGAACGGGGCGCGGCGCACCGAAGGCGAGATCAATGAGCTGTCGCGGGTGGTCTACTCCACTTGCAACCTTTGCGCCAAGGATCCGACCAGGCCGCCGTTGTGGCAGATTCGCGCCCTCTCCGCCGTGCAGGATCTCGAGCACAAGAAGATCGAATACCAGGACGCCGTCATGGAGATGTACGGCATCCCGGTCGCCTACATGCCGTACTTCTGGCACGCGGATCCTTCGGTGAAGCGGGCAAGTGGCCTGCTGATCCCCTCGCTGGGAAACTCGTCGCATATCGGGGCCTTCTATGCCCAACCCTACTACTGGGTGCTCGACGATCAGTCGGACGCGACGTTCACCCCGATGATCACCACGAGGGAGGGCCCGCAACTCAGTGTCGAATACCGGCGCCGATTCAATAACGGCGACCTGTTGCTCGACGGTTCGGTTGGCTACACCGACAACTCGCCGCAGGCGACGATCTTCGCCAAGGGACAGTTCAGTCTCAACGATACATGGCGCTATGGTTTCAACATCGCACGCGCCTCATCCGCGGATTACATCCGTAATTTCAGTCTGAACACTCCGTTGGGGACCAACCCTGCCCTGCTGACCAGTCAGGTCTATGCCGAGGGCTTCGGTCAGGGCGCCTACTCCCGCCTGGATGTCAGATTCTATCAAAGCCTGACCACCGCTGTCGTCGGCAGCACTCTGCCGCTTGTCCTGCCGCGCTATCAGTACAACTATTTTGGTGAGCCCGATGCACTCGGCGGCCGCCTCACCGCGGATTTCACCGCCTTCAACGTGGTGCGCACGGTTGGCACCAATACCAGGCGAGCCGCACTGACCGTGGACTGGACCCGGCCTTTCGTCGGCGAACTTGGCGATCTGTGGACAGTCAAGCTGCACAACGATGCCATCGCCTACGACGCGAGCGCATTCAACGAGCAGCCGAACTTCGCTCCGGTGAGCCACGTCAATACGGCGCGAGCGTTGCCGCAGGCCGCGCTCGACTTCCGCTGGCCGTTCATGCGTGACTCAGGCGCATGGGGCACGCAGATCATCGAGCCGATGGCGGAAATCATTGTGGCACCCCAGGTCGGCGATAGTCAGTTCCAGAAGTATCCGAATGAGGACAGCCTCGACTTCGAGTTCACCGATGCCAACCTGTTCGGCTTCAATCGGTTCCCGGGCGTCGACCGGCTGGAGGGAGGCATACGTGCGAACGTCGCCCTGCACGGCGTCTGGTACTTGGGCGGTACCACGTTCGATGGGCTGATCGGCCAGTCCTACCGAACCAACAAGGATCTGGCGATGCCGATATGGTCGGGACTGCGCGACCAGGTCTCGGACGTTGTTGCCCGCGCCTCGTTCGCCCCGACCAACTGGCTGAACCTGACCTACCGGACCCGGCTCGATCACCGCGACCTTTCCGTTCGGATGGCGGATGCCCTGGCAAGCGTCGGCGTTCCCAGGTTCTCGGTCAACGCAGGCTATATCTACACCACCTATGATCCATACACGCTCTACGATCAGCCCCCGCCGCCGCCCGCGGGGAACGCCTTCTATACGCCCCGCAACGAGATCACGGTTGGAGTGTCGTCGAACTGGGGCCAGTACCGGTTCAACGGCTGGATGCGGCGCGACCTGCAGTTGAAGCAGATGGTGGCCGCCGGGGCCGATGCCGCTTACGAGGATGAGTGCTATATCTTGGACTTCCGCTTCTACCGCCGGTACACCTCGTTCAACGGTGACAACGGGGCGACCACGGTGCTGGTCCAGATGACCTTCAAGACCATCGGGCAGTTCGGTTACAAGGCGCTCTGAGTCTAAGGAGATCAATGACCATGGCTCGGATCGGATCGGTCTGCTGGGCACTGGCACTGCTGGTCATGCCGCTCGCGGCTTTCGCGGCGGCGCCGGTACCGGCGCCGGCGACCCAGGCAATGCGGATCGTCGCCGTGGTGAATGGCGATGTCATCAGCAACGCCGATGTCGACAACCGCACCAGGCTGTTTGCGCTCTCCACCGGTCTGCCGATGACCCAGGACGTGCTCGACCGCCTCAAGCAACAGATCACTCGGCAATTGATCGATGAGAAGCTGCGCATGCAGGAAGTGCAGCGCCGCAAGATCGTGGTGCCGGACAAGGCGATTGCCGGCGCAATTCACGAAATCGAGTCGCGTAACGGGCTGCCGCAGGGCGCATTGCAGCAGAAGCTCAGCGCAAGCGGGGTGGCATTCCGCACGCTGATCGATCAGTTGCGCACCCAGCTCGGCTGGAGCCAGGTGCTGAAGGAACAGCTCGGTGATCAGACCAAGGTGACCGACGCGGAAGTGGCGGAGCAACA
>DATBKQ010000154.1:0-5892 GCA_036555825.1 Acetobacteraceae bacterium
CCGGCGAGAGATCGGAGACTTCGAGATACGGCACGCGCGCCATGCGGCCCTCCTGTGATGACCATGATAGCGTAACAGCATGGCCGAGCGGGTCCACATCATCGGCGCGTCGGGGCGCAGCGGCATCGCGCTGTGCCGGTCCGTGTCAACGGATGGCGTGGCTTTTGTCCCGGTCGTGCGCAACGCAGCGAAGTGGCATACGGCCGGGATCGGCGTTCCCGCGCGCGTTGCCGACCTGACAGACATTGCGCGGCTGCGCGAGGCACTGCGCGACGCCACGCACATCGTCAGTTGCGCCCACGCCCGCCACACTGCCGCCGTGCTCGCCGCAGCCCCGCCCGATGCGCGGTTCGTACTGCTGGGCAGCACCCGCAAGTTCACGCGTTGGCCGGACGCGCATGGCAAAGGCGTGCTGGCAGGCGAGGCGGCATTCCTGTCGTCGGGTCGGTCAGGCGCGATGCTGCACCCGACGATGATCTACGGTGCTCAGGGCGAGGACAACGTGCAGCGCCTCGCCGCGCTGCTGCGCCGTCTGCCCCTGGTGCCGCTGCCAGGCGGCGGCAATGCGCTGGTGCAGCCGATCCACCAGGATGATGTCACGCGCGCGGTCCGCGCCGCGCTTGATCGCGCCTGGCAGGGACCGAGCTCATTGGTGATCGCCGGCCCCACGCCCTTGCCCTATGCCGACTTCGTGCGTGCCGTTGCGAGCGCCGGTGGCCAACAGCCACCGCGCATCGTGGCAGCGCCCGCCGCGCCGCTGATGGCGCTCGCCGGTATTCTGCGCTACATCCCGTGGCTGCCGGACGTCGATCCTGCCGCGATCCGTCGGTTGCTCGAAGACAAGAGCTTCGACGTGCGTCCCATGATCGAGACACTGGGGGTCACACCGATCTCGCTGCAGGAAGGCCTCGCGCGCACGTTCACCAAGGGGAGCTGATCCACCATGCCCGTCATCAACCGCATTGCCGAATTCCATCGCGAGATGGCCGAGTGGCGCCAGGATCTGCACGCGCATCCCGAGCTGGCGTTGCAGGAGACCCGCACCAGCGGCGTGGTGCAGGCGAAGCTCAGAGAATTCGGCGTGGACGAGATCGTTACCGGCATCGCGCGCACCGGCGTGGTCGGCGTGATCCGTGGCAGCGGCACCTCGGGCCGCGCGATCGGGCTGCGCGCGGATATGGACGCGCTGCCGATCGTCGAGGAAAGCGGCGTACCCTACGCCTCGCAGAACCATGGCGTGATGCACGCCTGCGGGCATGACGGCCACACCACCATGCTGCTTGGTGCTGCCAAGTACCTGGCGGAGACGCGCAACTTCGACGGCACCGTCTATGTGATCTTCCAGCCGGCTGAGGAGAACATGGCCGGCGGCGACATCATGGTGAAGGAAGGGCTGTTCGACCGCTGCCCGGTGGAGATGGTGTTCGGCATGCACAACTGGCCACAGATGCCGGCCGGCACCTTCGCCTGGCGCGAAGGCCCCGTCATGGCCGCGGTTGCCAACATCGAGATCACCATCACCGGCAAGGGCGCGCACGGCGCGATGCCGCATTTCGGCGTCGATCCGGTGGTCATCGCGAGCCACATCGTCACCGCGCTGCAGACCATCGTCGCGCGCAATGTCGAGCCGCTGGACGCAGGCGTGGTCACCATCGGCCACATCGCGGGCGGCCATACCTATAACGTGATCCCCGAGACGGTGCGAATGCTGGGCACCGCGCGCTGGTTCACCGACCGCGTCGGCGAGCAGTTGGAGAACGGCGTGCGCCGGCTCGCCACGGGGATCGCCGAGAGCTTCGGCGCGAAGGCGGACGTGATGTTCAGCCGAGACTATCCCGCGACGATCAACGACCCTGAGGCCACCACGCTGGCGCGCCGCGCCGCGGAGGCGGTTGCCGGCGAAGCGCGCGTGCGGCACATGGAGAAGCCGACGATGGGCGGCGAGGACTTCTCATTCATGCTCAATGCCAAGCAGGGGAGCTACATCATGCTGGGCGGCGGGCGCGGCAAGGATGACGCGATGGTCCATCATCCGCGCTACGACTTCAACGACGAGATCCTGCCGGTGGGCGCATCGTACTGGGCGACGCTCGCCGAGCAGTTGCTGGCGAGAAACCAGTAGCCGCACGTGTCATTCCTTGAACTGCGCCGATCGCCACCGCACCGCGGCCGGCACGCCTTCGGTCCGTGCAATCTCACGAAACCGCGCGCCGTGTTCGGTCGTTGTCGCATAGAGTGGTCCAACGACATCGAGCCCGGCATAGAGCGCGGTGCGGAACCCGGCCGCGTCGGCGACCCGGTTGACCGCCCGCTTGGTCGCATACAGCGACTCCGACGAGATCAGCGACAGGCGTTTGGCGTAAGCGAGACTCGCCGCGCGGAGCTCGGCCAGCGGCACGATGCGGTTGATCATGCCAAGCTCCAGCGCGGTGCGCGCATCGATCTGGTCGCCGAAATACAGCAGTTCGCGCGCCTTCTTGTAGCCGATGATCATCGGCATCACGATCGCCGGGCCGACCGATGAGAACCGCACCTCGGGTTCGCCGAACGTCGCATTGTCGGCGGCGATGGTCAGATCGCACAGCATGACCAGCTCGCAGCCGCCGCCGAGCACATGGCCCTGCACCGAGGCGATCACCGGCTTGCGCATCTGCCACGGCAACATTTCGAACTCGAGCTGTGGCTGCAGATGGGCGTGCGCCTTGATCGGATCGCCGCGCCAATCGTCCGCCCCAGGCCCCCTGGCGCCGATGTCGTACCCCGCGCAGAAGCTGCGGCCCTCGGCGCGCAGCAGCACGACGCTGGTCGCCGGGTCCGCATCGGCGCGCCCGAACATCTCGGTCAGTGCGCGCTGCAACTCGGGGCTGATCGCGTTGAGCTTGTCCGGCCGGTTGAGGGTGATGATGCCGACCTTCTCATCGACCTCGTAGAGTACCAACGGGTCCGTCATGTTCGGTCTCCTTCCCTATCTGCCCCTCGCCAGATGCCGCTCGTATGCCTGCGCCAGCATCGTGCTGGGGAACAGCATGGCGAAGTAGATCAGCGCCACAACGGTATAGACCTCGAGCGGCCGATAGGTGTCGGCGGTGATCAGCGTTCCCTGCTACAGCAGGTCGGGCACGGCGATCGTCGAAACCAGCGACGTGTTCTTGAGCTGCGTGATCGACTGGTTGACGAACGGCGGTATCATCCGCTTGACCGCCTGCGGCAGGATCACCTTGCGCATCATCGCCCAGGGCCGCAGCCCGAGCGCCCGTGCGGCGTCCCATTGTCCGCGCTCGATCGAGACGATGCCGCCGCGGAAGATCTCGGCGTAGAACGCGCCGGTGTAGCACGACAGCACCGCCACCGCCGCCACGGTCGCCGGAATCTGGATGCCCAGCAGCACCGGCAGCGCGTAATAGAACCAGACGATCTGTACCAATAGTGGCGTGCAGCGGAACGCCTCGATGAACCCCACCAGCGGGATGTTCAGCAGCTTCGAGCGCGACAGCCGGCCAAGGCCGACCAGCAGGCCGATGATCAGGCCCAGCAGGATGGTGCCGGCCGTATAGGCCACGGTGACCAGCACGCCCTTCCAGAACAGCGGCGTGTAGCGCAGCAGGAAGGCAAAGTCCCATTGGTAGAACAACTCAGAAACTCAGGGTCGACGGCACCTGCTCGCGCGTCACGCCGAACTTCGCCAGCCCGTCGAGCAGCCATTCGCGGATCTGCCCGGTGCCCCGGTTGTAGTCGATCCAGGCGTTGATGACATCGGCGAAGCGAGTATCGGGCTCGCGCTGGATGCCGAGACAGCTTGGCAGCGCCACCGTCGGATTGGTCAGCAGATGGTAGCTGCCCAGTGATGGATTCCGCCCGATCGCCGACAGCCCCAGGATCGCCGCCAGGATATGCGCATCGGCGCGCCCCGATTGCAGCGCCAGCGTGCAGTCGTCACGGGTCTTGTAGCCGGTAAGCTGCGCCTTCGGGCAATAGCGCTTCGCCGCGGTCTCGTGCAGCGAACCGATGTCGTAAACCACGCGCACGTCCGGCTTGTTGAGATCGTCCCAGGTGTTCGGATCGAAGCCCTTGCGCGCGACGCAGCCGAAAGGGTGCACGATCATCGGATGGGTGAAGCCGATCGACAGCGCGCGCTGCGGCGTCGGGTTCAGCGCGAACGCCAGGTCCACCTTGTTGGACTGCAGGTCCAGCACCGAATTGCCATAGGTCGATTCCACGTAGGCAAGCTGCGCGTCGAACACCTTGGCGATGTCCTTCGCCATCTCGATGCAGGCGCCGCTCCACTCGCCGGTGGCAAGGTCCTTCTGGAAATACGGCAGCTCGCCGGGAAGTGCGGCGATCCGCAAGGTCTTGGTGCGACGGATGCGGTCGAACGTGCTCTCGCCGGCAGGCTGCGCCTGCGCGCCGCCGATGAAGCCGGCGACCGGCAGCAGCGCGACTGCACCGGCCAGCGCCCGGCGGCCGAAGGGGGTCGTCATTGCTTGGTGTCTCCCAGAATTTGCGCTAGCGATTCTCATTCCCAATCGGATCCCACGCAAGCCGCCCAGGAGCAAAACATGTCCTTCCCCTCTCCGATGACCGCCGGCGTGACCCAGCAAGGCGCGAGCGTGGACGGTAAGGTCTGGCACATTCTCGGCCAGACCTACACGCCGCTGCAGGTGACCGAGAGCAGCTTCTCCTGGCACGCGCTGCTGCCGCCCGGCACGTTCGTGCCGCCGCACATCCATCCCACGCAGGACGAATTCATCTACGTGCTCGACGGCCGCTTCGATCTGGTGCTCGACGGGCAATCGGCCAATGCGTCGGGCGGCGATCTCATCCGCCTGCCGCGCGGCATCCCACACGGGCTGTTCAACCACTCGCAGGCCAACATCACCTGCGTGTTCTGGGTCTCGCCGACGCGCAAGTTGTGGGATCTGTTCCAGGCGATCGACAATGTCCCTGATCCGGCCGAGGTGGTGCGGCTCGCCGGGCTGCACGAGGTGAACTTTCTGCCGCCAGGCGCTTGAAACCACTGATAACACGGAGAACGCGGATACAGCATGAGTCTGTGTTGTCCGTCTTATCCGTGGTTCCGGTTGACCTGCTCGCGGGCGAAGCCTGACATCGACGCATAGCCGCGCACAATCGCCTCGCGTTCGGCATACGACGCCACGGCATCGACATCGGTGAATCCATCCGGCGCGCGTTCCTCCAGCACATCGATCACCCGCTCCGGGCCGCCCTTGCGGTTGTTCAGCACGATCTCCGCCGTCATCGGCCGGCGTTCCGCATCGTACGCCGCCAGCGCCGCCGCTACGTCGCCGCCACCCAGGTGGCGTGCCAATGCACGTGCATCGAGCACCGCCTGGCTCGCGCCGTTCGATCCCACCGGGTACATCGGATGTGCCGCATCGCCCAGCAGCGTGGCGCGGCCGAACGACCAGCGCGGCAGCGGATCGCGATCGCACATCGGATACTCGTAGAACGTGCCGGACGCGGCGATCAGCGCCAGCGGATCGACGAAGTCCAGCCGGAACCGGTCGCGCACGAACGGCTCCACCTCGCTCCACTGGCCTGGCCGGTTCCAGTCCTCGCGCCGCGGCGGCGGCGCGGTGCCGTCGCCGATGCGTGCCATCACCGCCCAGTTGGTCAGCCGCCGCTCCGGCGCGGCCGGATCGGCATGGATCGGATAGAACACGAACTTCTGCCCCATGCCGCCGGCGATCACCATGGTGCGGCCATCGACATACACCGGCCAGTCAGCGGCATCCCGCCACAGCATCATGCCGTTCCACACCGGCGGACCCTCGTCCGGATAGAATGCCGCGCGCACGGTGGAGTGGATGCCGTCCGCGCCCACCAGCGCATCGCATTCCACCTCGAACACGTCGCTGCCGTCGCGCCGCTCGA
>DATBKQ010000155.1:0-2564 GCA_036555825.1 Acetobacteraceae bacterium
CGGGTATCGCGAAAGCAACACCTATGGCGCCGGCGACGAAGTGGTGACCTATGAGGCGGACGGGACCAAGGTCGGCTGCGCGATCTGCTACGACCTGCGCTTCCCCGACCTGTTCTGGAAACTGCGCGAACAGGGCGCCGAGGTGATCTTCCTGCCCTCAGCCTTCACGCTCGCGACCGGGAAGGACCACTGGGAGGTGATGATCCGCTCGCGCGCGATCGAGACACAGTGCTGGTTCGCCGCCCCCGCCACCTGGGGCAAGCACCTGGAAGGACGCGGCGAGCCGCGCTTCACCTACGGCCACTCGATGATCGTCGATCCCTGGGGCCACGTGACGGCGAAGGTGTCCGACGGCACCGGCTGGGCGACCACGCGGATCGACCACAAGGTGACCGAGCGGGTTCGCCGCGACATGCCGGTGCTGCAACATCGGAAACGCGTGTGAACGACATCGAGCCCGCCGCGAAGACTTTCCGGCCGCGCGAGTTGGTTCCCGGGCGCATCGCCTTCTGTGCCTCGGCCACGGTGCTGGCGATCGAGGCGCGCGAGCGGCTGGTCGCCGCGTACGGCGACTGCCCGCTGGAACGCGCCGCTGTGGTGGTGGCGCTCGGTGGCGACGGGTTCATGCTGGAGACGATCCACCGGGTGCTGGAACTGCGCACCCCGGTCTACGGCATGAACTGCGGCTCGGTCGGCTTCCTGATGAACACCTTCAGCGAGACCGATCTGCCGCAACGGTTGGCGCACGCACAGGAGGCGGTGCTGTATCCGCTGCGCATGCGCGCGGCCCGCGCCGACGGCACCGCGGCCGAGGCATTGGCGTTCAACGAGGTCTCGTTGCTGCGCCAGCTCCGCCAGACGTCGAAGATCCGCGTCACGGTGGACGGCAAGGTGCGGCTGGCGGAGTTGATGTGCGACGGCATCCTGATCTCGACCCCGGCGGGATCCACTGCCTACAACCTGTCGGCGCACGGGCCGATCGTGCCCTTGTCGGCGAACCTGTTGCCGTTGACGCCGATCTCGGCGTTCCGGCCGAGGCGGTGGCGCGGTGCTTTGCTGCCGAGTACGGCGGAGGTGCTGTTCGAAGTGCTGGAAGCCGACAAGCGGCCCACGGCCGCGGTCGCCGACTTCACCGAGGTGCGCGATGTCGTATCGGTGGCGGTGAAGGAGGACCGGTCCACCAGCATCACCGTGCTGTTCGATCCGGACCGGGTGCTGTCCGAACGGATCATCGCCGAGCAGTTCACCGTGTAGCTCCAGCCGGTCGCGAGGCCTGCGATCACGGTTCGACGTGGTGCTCCAGGGGCACCGAACGGCAATCCACCTCGAACTCCAGGCCCTGCACCGGCGGGCGGGTGTAGTGCCATGTCAAGCCGTGGTACGCGGCGCCGCGGCGCACGAATTCCTCGGCGGGAAACGGGTGCACGCTGTAGATCTGCGTCGCCGTGGTATCCGCCCAGGTCTTGCCTAGCGCGGCGAGGCGCTGTTCGATCCGGCCGATCACGAACACTGCCTTCTCGCGCATCGCATCGGCGCCGGTCTCGCCAAAGCGTATCGTCTTCCGCTCATACGGCACCGGTTCGTCGCCTGCCTCGCCGCTGCCGGCGATGACGAAGGAGCCAGCGCCGCCATCCGCCCGGCGTGCGAAGCAGAATGCGTGGAAGCTCGGTTCGGGCGGCTTGTGCAGTTCGGGAATCACGTTGCTGCGCGCCACCGGGTTGTCGTCGGGATTCTTCATCACGCCCCACCGCAGCAGCGTGCCGGTGTAGTGGCGGTTGAAGTCGATGAAGCCCTGGTCGGTGAACTGCTCGGGCGACCGCAGCTCGCAGGCGCAGAAGCCAAGCAGGGGTACTCCCAGCCTGACCAGGTAGTTTTCGATCCAGGTAAAGCCGGCCGCGAGCGGCAGTGGCCGCGAGAACTCGACCCGTTCGATGCGGTAACCCGGCAGTGCCTCGACGCCGCCGGAATACTGGAAGGCGAACGGGATGTAGCGATAGCCGGCCGCCGGCAGGTCGATCGTTCGCGCCATGTGTGCCTCTCCTCAAGACAAAGGGCTCCGGGTTGCCCCGGAGCCCTTGCTAGCACAGCCGTTCGATGGCGCTAGCTGTTGTTGCGGTTGCCCAGCAACTGCAGCAGCAGCATGAACAGGTTGATGAAGTTCAGGTAGAGGCTCAGTGCGTCATACACGCTGCGCTTCGCCGCACCGTCGGTGCCCTCGGCATAGGCGTATTGCACGTAGGTCGCCTTGATCCGCTGCGTGTCATAGGCGGTCAGCCCGGTGAACACGATCACGCCGATGATGCTGATGGCGAACTGCAGGGCGGAGCTGGCCAGGAAGATGTTCACCACCCCGGCGATGACGATGCCGATCAGCCCCATGAACAGGAAGCTGCCGAACCGGCTGAGGTCGGCCTTCGCCGTGTAGCCGTAGATGCTCATCGCCGCGAAGGTCGCCGCGGTGATGAAGAACACCCGGACGATCGACTCGCTGGTGTAGATCAGGAAGATGTTGGTCAGGCTGGCGCCCATCGCGGCACAGAACAGCCAGTACAGCGTCTGCGCGG
>DATBKQ010000156.1:0-5230 GCA_036555825.1 Acetobacteraceae bacterium
GCCCACCGTCCCGATCCGCTGTACGCGGCGCGGGCGGAAGAGACCGTTGGCTGGATGCTGCGCGACATGACGGCGCAGCGCGTGAATGGCAGCGCCGCCTTCGCCGCTTCCGAAGACGCCGACAGCGAAGGCGAGGAGGGAAAATTCTACGTCTGGACCGAGGCGGAGGTGGACGCGCTGCTGGGCGGTGCCTCGCCTTCCTTCAAGCGCGCCTACGACGTGACGCCAGGCGGCAATTGGGAAAACCATAACATCCTCCGCCGCGTCACGCCGCCCGGCACGCCCGAAGAAGAAGAAGGGCTGGCCCAGGCGCGGTCGGCGCTGTTCCAGGCGCGCTCCGGGCGCGTTCGGCCGGGGCGTGACGACAAGGTGCTGGCGGACTGGAACGGCCTGGCGATCGCCGCGCTCGCGCGGGCGGCGGCGGTGTTCGGCCGGCCCGAATGGCTGGCGCGCGCCGAGGAAGCGCAGAACTTCATCATGGCCGAAATGTCGGCCCCCGATGGCCGTGTCCAGCACGCCTGGCGGCTCGGGCGGATCGCCGCCGCCGGCCTGCTCGACGATCAGGCCTCGATGGCGCGGGCCTCGCTGGCCCTGTTCGAGGCGACTGGCGACGAGCGGCGCATGGCCCAGGCGATCCGCCTGGCGGAAGCGGCCTGTACGGGTTTTTCCGACGGTCAGGGCGGCTTCTACACCACCGCGGCCGATGCGACGGATGTGCCGCTGGCTCGGCCTCGCACCGCCGCCGACAACGCCACGCCGGCGAGCAACGGTCTGCTGGCCGAGGTGTTCGCGCGTCTGTGGCACCTGACCGGCGATCAGGCCTGGCGCCATGGCTGCGAAGCGCTGCTGCGGGCCTTCACCGGCAATCCCGACCAGTTGGCGGCGATGCCGACGCTGCTCGGCGCCGCCGACCTGCTGGAAGAAGGCGCAAGTATTGTCGTTGCCGGCGATCCCGCGCATCCCGTTGCGCGCGCACTCGCGGCTGCCGCGCTGGCTTCACCCGACCCGGCCGTCGTTGTACTGCGCGTGGCCCGGCCGGATGCGTTGCCGGACGGTCATCCCGCATCCGGCAAGTGGGCCGGTGTCGAAGGCGCCGCCGCGTATGTCTGCCGGCGCAATGTTTGCGGTATGCCGGTGACCGACAGCGCAGCGTTGTCGATCGCGCTGAAACAGCGGCAGTAGCAGGATGGCGTCGACTCAGACGGCGCCGCAGCACCGCTTGTATTTCTTCCCCGACCCGCAGGGACACGGGTCGTTGCGGCCGATCTTCCGCTCCCGTTGCATCGGCGCATCGAGCAACGGATGCCAGGATCCGGTCCAATAGGCTTTGGTGGCCAGGGCGATGTCGGGCAGCATGCGAACCAGCGACGACCGCTTTTCATGCGACGGAACGCTCCCGGCCTCCTGCTCGGAGTTTGGCAGCAGCGCGAGCAGCGGCATCACCAAGCCGGTCGGCGAGCCGGCGGTCGCGAACCAACGGCTCCCAGGCTTCCTTGTGCAGCGACATCGCGCGCAGTTAGCCGCGCGCCCACAGCATGCCATGCTTGTCGCCGCCTGCATCCCACACCTACGCTGCCGGAGCCGCGTTGGCCTCCAGCTCGCGTTCGATCGAGGCATGATGACGCTTCAGCAACTCGGTGACGAGCGCCTTGTGCTCCGGCGAGTCGAAGCCGGAGGTCTCCCCGGGCGCACCGAGAATCGCGCTCAGGTATTCGCCACGCGTAGTGCGGACCGGACCGGCAGCCAGCGCGGTCAACATCCCATCCGCCTCTTCGAGGCATCGATTGTTCGCGGCAACCGTGCGCAGCAACGCGAGATCGAGCCACGCCAGTTCGTCTTCGCCAAGTGCATCGCCCGATCCGCGCGGCGCGTCAGCGGACCAACCGACGCTCTTGGCCGGATCGTCGATCGGAACGAGTTGCCGTTCGAGGAACCGCTGTGCGTCGTCCGAATGCTCGGCAACAGCACGAACCCGCTCCAGCCAGTCCTGCCGATCGATATCGCGGAACGAGTACGCCAGGCGGCCGGCCTGCCAGCCACGCTGTACGCGCTCGATCCGATCGGTTGCGCCGAGTGACAGAATGGCTTCCTGCCAACCGAACCAGACAAGGCTGTCGACCGGGGCCAGCGCCTCATCGTCGAGCCGATCGAGCAGCGTCAGAACCGCTCGCGCGAAACCCGTCCCTCGCACGCCAGGCTCGCCAGGGCCTGCAGCAATCCGCTCCTTACCTGCTCGTCAACGCCTTGATCGGCGACCAGCTCGCTGACAGCGGCTTCGTTCCCGTCGAATAGGCCAAGCATCAGTTGCGCAACGAGCGGCCCGTAGTCCTGGCCGAACAGCCACGCGAGCTCGATCTCCGGCCGGCGCAGCAGAGCAAGAAAAGCCGGGAAGGCGCTTGCCTCGCGTGCGGCCGCCAGTGCGTGCAGGCCGAAGCGCAGCAGCTTCTCGCCCTGCCGCAACGGCAGCCGGCCGGCAGCCATGCTCTCCGCCGCCGATATCACCGCCGGGGCGACAGCGGCCGACTGGCACATCGCGGTGCGCATCGCCTCTTCGGGGATGCCGACGGCGTTCTCCAGTGCGACTCGAATCTCATCGGGGGTCATCGGTGATACCTAGCGCGTGATGACCGGAGGCGGAATCGCCCGGAGGTCTGAATCACGCGCTCAACCGAAGAAAGCTAAAGCAGGGTGACGTCGACCTGACCTCATCATGCTTTAACCCGGACCTCCTCCCTTGACACGCGCCGCAAGGCGGCGCTGGCATTGATCCCCGTGCCCCAGGTTTCGCTCCATACCCCGATCGGCGACATCTCGGTTTCGGAAGAGGACGGCGCCATCGTCTCGGTCGACTGGGGCTGGGGCAGCCGGCAGAGCGATACGCGGCTGCTGCGGCTTGCCCGGGATCAGCTCGACAAGTACTTCGATGGTGTGCTGACCGAGTTCGATTTGCCGGTGGCTCCCGCTGGCACCGCATATCAATTGCGTGTGTGGCGTGCGTTGTGCGCGATCCCGTACGGAACAACGAGAACTTACCGCGACATTGCCCAGGTTGCCGGCGGCAGCCCTCGGTCGGTGGGGCAGGCCAACGGCAACAACCCGATCCCGATCATCATTCCCTGCCACCGCGTGGTCCTTGCCCCCGGGCGCTCGACCCGGGGGGCGACCACTCATCTCGGCGGCTATTCCGGCGGCGACGGTCTCCATACCAAACGCTGGCTGCTGGCGCTGGAAGGGCACGCGCAACCGTTGCTGCGGCCCGTCGCCTCCGCGGCCTGATCCGGCCCCACTGCGCACGGAGAAAACCATGATCAAGGCTATCCGCATCCACACCACCGGTGGCCCCGAGGTGATGAAATGGGAAGACGTGCCCCGCCCCGAGCCAGGCCCCGGCGAGGCACTGGTCAAACAAGAAGCAGTCGGCCTCAACTACATCGACGTGTATTTCCGGTCCGGCCTGTACAAGGCCCCGTCCATGCCCCTGGTCATCGGCCAGGAAGGTGCCGGCACCGTCGTCGCCGTGGGTCCCGGGGCGGCGAACGTCAGGCCGGGCGATCGCGTTGCTTATGCCGGTTCGCTTGGCGGCTATGCGACCGAGCGCGTCATCGCCGCGGATCGGCTGGTGAAGCTGCCCGACGCGATCGACTTCAAGACCGCCGCGGCGATGATGCTGCAAGGCATGACGGCGCAGTACCTGATCCGTCGCACCTGTCAGGTGAAGGCCGGCGATACCATCGTGCTGCACGCGGCCGCCGGTGGGGTCGGACTGATATTGTGCCAGTGGGCGAAGCATCTGGGCGCCACCGTGATCGGCGTCGTGTCCACCGAGCAGAAGGCGGAACTGGCGCGTGCGCATGGCGCGGCGCATACCGTCATCGGGCACGCCAACCTGGCCGCGGAGGTCAAGCGGATCACCGGCGGGGCGATGGTTCCGGTGGTTTACGACAGCGTCGGCAAGGACACCTGGAACGCCAGTCTCGACTGCCTCGCGCCACTCGGCCTGATGGTGAGTTACGGCAATGCCTCGGGTCCGGTTCCGCCGTTCGACCTCAGCGTCCTGTCGGCCAAGGGGAGTCTTTACGTCACCCGGCCAAGCCTCGCCACCTACACCGCGAAGCGCGCGGACCTTGAAAAGGTGGCGGGCGAACTGTTCGACGTTGTCTCCAAGGGGATCGTCAGGATCGAGGTGAACCAGAGCTTCCCGCTCAAGGACGCGGCGGCGGCGCATATCGCGCTGGAATCGCGCAGGACCACTGGCAGCACCGTGCTGGTGCCCTGACCGACCGGCGATCTCCGCAGGCGAGCCGCCGCCGGTCGGCCAGCCTCGTCGGCGCCGGGATCGCGGTGCCGCGCGGTGTTGCCAAGGCCATTCGGTTCATGCGGGACAATCTTGCCACGCCGCTCAGCGCCCGCATGATCGCGACCGCCGCCGGGATACCCGATCGCACTTTGCGCCGGCAGTTTCGCCGCTTCATCGGACAGTCTCCGGCCGCGTTCCATCGCGATCTCCGCCTCGATGCGGCCCGCCGCGCGCTGGACGCCGGCACCGATGTGACGGCCGCCGCCGGCGCGCACGGCTTCAGTCACTTCGGCCATTTCACCGCGCAATACCGCCGGCGCTTCCGCGAGTTGCCGTCGGAAACACTGCGATCGGCGCGGGTGTCGAGTGTGCAACTACCTCCGAGACAGCTCCGCCACTCGGTCGATGTTGCGGTGTTTCCCTTCACTGGCGCCGGTGCCGGGAAAGCGGCGCTCGCCGCGGCGGCGACGGAGCGATTGATCGCGATGCTGGGACGGACGCGGTGGCTCAATGTATTGGCGGCGAGGCACGACGTGCCATCCGTCCCGTCCCCATCCGACGCTCAGTACGCCGTTCGCGGCCACGTGCGGTCCCTGGGCGGCCATGTGCAGGCGACCGTGCGGTTGTTCGAAGTCTCGACCGGCCGCCAGATGTGGGGCAGGGCGTTCGAGGGGGTGCCGGAACACGTCGCGGAATTGCAGGAGCGCCTGACGGAAGGCATCGCAAGCTCGCTGTTGCCTCGGCTGCGCGAAGCGCGCTCGCCGCGCGCGCGGCAGGTCGAGCGTGATCCCGCCGCAGTTGCCTACGTGAGGCAGGCGTTTCGCGCGGTCGTCGAGATAACGCAGGCGGCGAGCGACCGGGCCCTGGAGAACCTCGACCGGGCACAGTCGATCGATCCCGAATTCCCTCTCGCGAGCGCGGTGGCCGCATGGT
>DATBKQ010000157.1:0-3633 GCA_036555825.1 Acetobacteraceae bacterium
TCCTCGTCGCAGTCCTAGCCGGTTGGCTGTCGGGTTGTGCCGCCGTGCCGGATCAAGCCCCAGTCCCGACCGGCAAGTCGCAACTGTACGTTGTCGCCCGCGGCTGGCACACCGACCTCGGTTTTCCGGTGGACGAAGTCGGCGGGCGGCTCGCATCACTGGAGCAGGGCTTCCCCGGCGCCCGCTACCTGGTGTTCGGCTTCGGCGAGCGCGCCTACTACATGGGACGAAACGAAGGTTCCGGCGAAATGCTTGCGGCGCTGCTCCCGAGCAAGAGTGCCATTCTGATGACCGCGCTCACTGCCTCCCCGACCGAGGCCTTCCCGGACCATCAGGTCGTCGTCCTCCGGCTGCCGCAACGCGATCTGGCGCGCATGACGGATCGGCTCTGGGACGATCTGGAGAAAGCGCCGGACGACTCGGCGGTGCGGCTTGCCGATGGCCCTTACGCCGGCAGCGTATTCTATGCCTCCAACGAGACCTACGACGCGTTCCACACCTGCAACACCTGGACGGCGCTGCTGTTGCGCGATGCCGGGTTTCCGGTGAGCCCGGGCGTGCTGTTCGCCGGCCAGGTCATGTCGCAGGTGCGCACGGTCGCCGCCCGGCAGGCCAGCGCGAGATGAGCGCGGAAGGGCGCGCTCATCCCCCTGCTCCTGGTATGATCGGGTGATCCAGGGTCCCCGGCGACTCCGCCTCCGGTCGTCGAGCTATTGCGGCGGATGATCAGCAGGGCGGCGCCGAGCCGTTCGGGCAGACAGTGGAGCCGGGCGGCACAACCACGGTGGTGTGCGAGGGTGGTGGCGGATTGCTGCTGCTGAAGCTGAGGCATCCCCCGAGCAGCAGAGGCAGCAGCAATGACAACAGGCGCATCGGGGGCATTCCTCAACAGCGGTGTCTCCCGATGCCTAGCGGCGCCACCCGATACCTGTCGCCTCACAAGGCTGTGTGCGCTATCGAACCGGCTCGATCCGCACCGCCGGCCGGCCCGGGCCGCGCAGCAGGTCGCCTGGCTCGCCCCGCAGCACATCGGCCGGCGGGCGCTGCGGGTCCTCACAGGCCATCTGCGGCGGCGCGACGGGCACGGCCAAATACGCCTGGCCTTGGTTGTTCGGCAGGTTCAGCGATAGCGGCAGCGTCGGCCCCGACGGCTCGGGAGCCGCGCAATCGGCGTTTGCTAACAACAACGCGGCGGCAAGCAGCGGGTACATCCTGGCAGCATCCACCTTCCCGATTAACGCTTGGTTCGCGCGTGCACGCTGGACAGCAGCGCGGGAATGAACACCAGACTCGCGAGCAGCGTGCACCCCAGGCTGATCAGCAGCAGCTTGCCCATGCTTGCCGTGCCGGGATGGTTCGACAATGCCAGCGACCCGAACGCGGTTCCGGTCGTAAGCGCGGAAAACACGATCGCCCGCGCCGTCGCCGAACCAAGGATCGCCCGCCGTCCCGCGCGCCAGTTCATGACGAAATAGATGTTGAACGACACGCCGACCCCAAGCAGCAGCGGCAGGGCGATGATGTTGGCGAAATTCAGCGGCAGCGGCAGCAGCACGGCCATCAGCAGCGTCAGCAGTGCCGACAGGAGAAGCGGCGCGAGCACCAGTGCGACGTCGAGTACCCGCCGCAATGCCAGCAGCAGGATGATGGTGATCGAGACGATGGCGATGACGGCCGCGTTGCGGAACGCGTTGACGATGGTGGCGCTGGTCGCCTCGATCGTCACCGCGGAGCCGCCGGCATTGGGGGCGATCCCGGTCACCTGACTGACAAACTCGGCGAGCCCCTGGCTGCTTCGCGCTTCCGGCGTAGAGACTACCTGCACGCGCGCCCGTCCGTCCGGCAGCAGCCAATCGCGCGCCACGTCAGGCGGAATCGAGCCGGCCGTCACCGGCTCGGCATTGAGCACCGTGCGCAACTGGTCCAGTTGTTCCGGCAGGAACTCCGTCAGTGCCCGGTCAGTCGCGAGCAACACGTTGTCGGGCGCGGTCAGCAGCCGGTGCAGGTCGCCGTCGATCGCCACCAGCGGATGGTCCTTGGGCAGCTTTTGTATCGCCGGATCGATCTGCGCCAGCGCCGTCCTGGCCGCCAGGCGGATCTGATCGGCGGTGATCGGCGCAGGCGGTGCCTGCGGCATCAGCGTCGGCGCCAGGATGGTGTTGGCATCGGCGATGATCGCCAGCTTCGCCTGCTGATCGTCCGGCACCAGGCTCTGGATATCGATCACCTTTGACACGGTCGGCAGCTTGACCAGCCGCGCCTTGAGCGCCTCGGCCGCCGCCACGTTCGGTTCGATGATGTTGATGCTGTACGGGTTGGTGACAGGATTGTTCATCAGGTCGTACAGCGTGCGCATCGCCTCGGTGTTCGGGTTCTTGGTGTGCAGCGGATCGGAGTCGAACCGCAGATGCGGCGAAACGGCGATCGCCGCCGCGGCGAGGGCGGCGAAAACCAGCAGGATGGGCCGCCGGTGACGCGCGAAGATCGGGTCGAGCGGCGCGAGCCAGGAAAAGCCGACCACCGCCTCCTCACCGCGCGGCCGGCACAGCGTGATGATCGCGGGCAGAAAGCCGAGTGTGCAGATGAAGGCGATCAGCATGCCGACACCGGCGATCAACCCGAGTTCCGCCACGCCAGAAAAGTCGGTCGGCACGAAGCCCAGGAAGCCGAACGACGTGGCCACCGCCGCCACCAGAATCTGATCGCCGGTGCGGACCGCGTTCTGGCGCAGGGCCTCGCCCGGATCGGGATATTCGAACCGCCGCTCGCGGTAACGGACCGAGAACTGGATCGCGAAATCCACCGCGATGCCGACGAACAGGATGCCGAAGCCCACCGAGATCAGGTTGAGCGTGCCGACCGCGACCGAGGCGAACAGCAGCGTCAGCATCAGCCCCAATCCCAGGGTTGCCAGGATCGGCAGGATCAGACGCCAGGTCTTCACGGCAAGGAACAGCCAGAGCGTGATCAGCAGCAAGCTGCCGATCAGGCCCCAGATCGCCCCTTCCACCACGGTGGCGAATT
Organism: Acetobacteraceae bacterium; assembly: GCA_036555825.1. GTDB lineage: Bacteria > Pseudomonadota > Alphaproteobacteria > Acetobacterales > Acetobacteraceae > JAMXLO01. The sequence goes on from DATBKQ010000157.1 coordinate 3,025, forward strand.
CCTCGTCCGCCAGCGCTATCTGTCCGGTGATGCGGACATGCGCGTCGCCCGATTGCACGAACGGCAGGCCGGCGATGATGTCGCGCATCGCCTTGGTCGCCTCGCCGCCCGGTTCGAGCGCACCGTAGTCGAGCTTCGGTTGCACCAGCACGAAGTGGTACTTGCCGGCGAGATCGCCGAGTTCATTGCCACCCAACAGGGACTGCCAGGAGAGCGGTTTCGGCTGGCCCACCAGCGCGCCGGCCAACGCCCGGTGGAATGCCTCGAGCGACGGCAGATAGGGCGTGATGTCCTCGTCGCCCTTGTTCACGCCGATCCCGAGCAGCGACAATGCCTGGAACAATCCGCGCGCCGTCGGGTCCGCCGCCAGTTGGCCGAGAAACGGCTGTGCGTCGATGGTGCGGTTCATCAGGTCGGAAAGCTGCTTGGTGTCGAGAAACAGCAGTCCTTCCTTGCGCAGGAAGGGTGAGGCGTCCGGCCGGCGCACCGTCTCGAAATGGGTGTGGTCCTTGGCGATCGCAGCGGCCAGCGCGGCGGCGGTGGCATCCGCCTCCTCGGGCTCGCGCGCGTCCACCACCGCCACGAGCAGGTTGTTGAATTGCGGGAAAG
>DATBKQ010000158.1:0-17969 GCA_036555825.1 Acetobacteraceae bacterium
GCGGCGAAGGAAGCCGAGAAGCTGGCGGCGGAATGAGGACTGCGGGCAGTCGGGGCAAGCGGCGTGACGGATCGCACTACAAGGCTTGATATTTCTGCCCTGATCAACGCTACCGCGCGGTTGCGCGAGGGTCTTGAGTGCCATTTGCGGGTGCCGCAAGACGAGCAAGTGCGCGATGGGCTGATTCAGCGCTTCGAGTACACATACGAATTGTGCCACCGGATGCTGCGACGCTGCCTGCAGGACCTGATCCGGACGGGTGACGAACACGGGCTGCTGCGTGGCGATTGGCCCCTCTGGCGCCGCTTCCGCGACATGCGCGCGCGCACCAGCCACACCTATTCGGCCGCTGTGGCCGAGCAGGTTGTGGCGGGAATTCCCGAATTCCTTGAGGAAACGACCCACCTTGTCGAACAACCGCGGCAGCGGCTGCGATGACGCCGGTACAGGACATGCGCGAACAGGATGTCCGCATCTTGCGCGATGTGCTGCGCTCGCTGCTGCCCCCGGATGCGCGGGTCTACGTGTTCGGATCGCGGGCGTGGGGCGGAGCACGACGCTATTCGGATCTGGACCTGGCGCTGGAGTCGGTCAGGCCGCTTGGGCTGGACATGCTTGGCGAAGTTGCCGAGGCGTTGTCTCTATCCGACATTCCCTACAAGGTGGACACCGTTGATCTTGCGACAGCGGAGCCGTCCTTTCGGGCAAGCATCGCCGCGGATTGGCTGCCGTTCGAACTGACTGATCGGGGAGGGTGAGTATGGCTTTGAAGGTGCGCGACCTTGCCTATGGCCGGCTCCAGGCACCGGACCTCGATGCCGAGGAGGAATTCCTCACCGCATTCGGCATGGCGCGCGCGGCACGCACGCCGACAGCGCTTTACATGCGTGGGACCGATCCGGTGCACCACATCCATATCACCGAGAAGGGTGATCCGAAGTGCCTGGGGTTCGCCTGGTCGGTCGACTCCGAGGACGAACTGAAGCAGGCGGCGAGGCTGCCTGGCGCATCGGGCATCGAGAACATCGACGAGCCCGGCGGCGGGAAGCGGGTCCGGCTGACCGAGCCGAACGGCTATACGATCGAGATCGTACACGGCATCGAGAGGGTGGCGCCGGTCCAGGTTGTGCGGCAGCCGATCAACTCCGGCGTGGAACCGTTGAAGCGGGCCGGCGAGGTGATCCGGTTCGCCGCGGGTCCGTCGAGCGTGAAGCGAATCGGCCATGCAGTATTGGGCTCGCCGCGCAACCAGGAAACGGTGCGCTGGTTCCGCGAGACACTTGGCTTGATCTGTTCGGACGATGTGTACGCCGGCGAAAAGGATAATATCATCGGCCAGTTCAGCCGTATCGACGCAGGCGACGACTATGTGGATCACCACGCGTTCTTCTGCATGAAGAACGAGCGTGCCGGTCTCAATCATTTCTCGTTCGAGGTGCAGGACATCGACGACGTGTTCATCGGCCACGAGTACCTGGCCGGGCTCGGCAAGTACGAGCACATGTGGGGAATCGGCCGGCATTTGCTCGGCAGCCAGGTCTACGACTACTGGGCCGATCCCTGGGGCCGGGTGCACGAGCACTGGGCCGATACCGACCGGCTGAACGTGCGCAACGGCGGCAACCTGGTTCCGGCCGAGGAGGGGTTGCGGTCGCAATGGGGGACGCGGCCGCCAGAAAAGTTCCGCGGCCACGTCAGTCCCTGATACGGCGTCGTATCAGGGACGAGGAATGGATCGGCTCCGCGTCGCGCTCCGGGTTCCAGTCGGCCGGCCTTTGCCTGATATCGCCGCGTTCGTTGCCCGGTGCGAGGCGGCAGGACTCGACGGTGTCGGCATTCACGACCATCCATCGAGCGGGCGCGACGCTTACCTTGCGTTGGCCTTGGCCGCACAGGCAACGCGCACGCTTCAGTTGTTCCCTGCGACATCCAGTCCGCTGGTGCGGCATCCGCTGGTGCTTGCCTCGCTGGCGCACAGCCTGGAGGAGATCGCCGCGGGGCGGACGTATCTGACGGTCGCACCCGGGTTCATCTCGACGCGGAGCATCGGCAGGCCTCGAGCCGGGGTCGCACTCATGCGCGAGGCGATACGCGACCTGCGCAGATTGCTCGCCGGAGAAGAGGTGGTGTTCGGTGCGACCTCGACGCGCCTCAGGAATCGGGCATCAGCCGCAACACCCGTTTATCTGCTGGCGGCGGGCCCTCGCATGATCGAGCTGGCAGGCGAGGTGGCGGACGGCGCATTCCTGTTCGTCGGGTTGCATCCGGGCGCCATCCAAGCGGCGATGCATCGCCTCGAGGTCGGAGCCAGGCGGGCTGGCCGTTTGCTGACGGGGTTTCCCGTCGTGTTCGTGATAACGCTGGGCCTTGGGTCCGATGCTGCGGCGGGTGCGCAATGGGTGAAGAGCTGGTTCGCCCCAGGCCAGCCATTCCTGGCCTATCCGAGTGCGTCGAACCTTCACTGGCTGCGAGAGGCTGGGTTCGCAGTTGAACCGGACCACGATCCGTCATGCATTCCCGAGCACCGGGTGCGGCAGATCGCGGATGCGTTCGGGCTGTTCGGGTCACCGGAGCGCTGTGCGGACCGCCTGCTGCAAGCCCGCGACGAGGCGGGGGTCAACCGCGTCTTCCTGTTTCCGGCGCACGATCTGGCCGGCGGCTACCGGATGCCGGAAGCAGAGCTACAGGCGTTCGAACAAGTCATCCGTCCACGGCTCGACGGGTGAGCTGAACCGGGTGTGCCGCCGCTCTACCGCTCGCCTCGCACGCGGTCGACGCGGAGTTCCTCGATAATGAGCTGGGTGATCCTCAGCTCGCCGACCCGGCCTCTTCGCAGGTTGGCCTGGCCCATGGCGAGCCGGCCGACAGCGAGCCGGCCGATGGCCATCGCGCCCATTGCGAGGGCGCCCAGTGCCAGGGCGCCGACGGCTGTCGCGCCGATCGCAATGGTGCCCGCGCCTGACCGTGCCGGGGCATTGCGCGATGCTGGGGCCGGCACCTGGCCGGCGTGTCCGATCCGATATTGTGAATTCTCGCCCATCATTGGCTCCTGTTCCGCGGATGACCCCACGCCGCTTTCATTATCAGCCCGTCATTCAGTGAATTTGGCCACTCTGAAGCGATTTTGGCAGTATCGCGACTCTGGCCGGCGAGGGTGCGCTACCTGCCTGCCCGGGGGTGCACCTCGTGCACCTTCTGTAGTTCCTCCTGCATGATCACCAATGCCTCGAGCGCGACGCCGAGTTCATGGTGAAGGGTGCCTTTTTGTTGCTCAAGCAACTGTATTCGGGCGGCTGCGTCCCGCAACTGGGCAGACAAGGATCGGAGCCTCAGCAGGAGCCGGCACTTGCGCCTGTCCTGCCGCGACCGCCTCAATGGAGGCTGGGCGGCAAGACACTGCTGTGACCGGCGGAAAGAGCGCATGTGCGGCGCTCCGATAAGCTCGGGTTGCGGGTGATGTACGGCTCGGCGTCTTGAATTGTGGAGGCGCCGGTGTCGGACATCATTGATCCGGATCAACGTCGCATCGGCGCCGGCGTGCGGGGCGCGTCGCGCCAGCTTTTTGCGTTTTCGCCTTTCGGCGATTCCGCCTTCGGTCATCACGCGCTAAGCGGCGGCGGGCACGATGTCCTGGTTGGTGGCCAGCAGCGGCAGCAGCGGCAGCAGCGTACTCAGGTCGCGCTCTGCCACGCACACCAGGTACTGCGCCGCCTCCGGCGTTTCGTCGGGTGCCTCGGGCAGCGGCAGGCCATCCGGCCCGAGCGGCAGCGCGGTCAGTCCGAGATCGCCATATACCTTGAGAAGTGCCGGTCCAGCGCGCCAGAACGCCGGGTCCAGCCCCTCCTGCTGCGCCAGGTCGCGCAACCGCCAGATCGCCGATACCCGATCGGCTTCCGCTCCCATCGGATCGCCGATTCCCAGCAACACACGCCCGCAGCGCCGGAAGGGAATGCCGGCGCGCTCGGCCTCGCCCAACACGACGCCATCGGCCCGTGCCGGCGGGATCGTGCCGCCCAGACGCGCCAGCCGCTGCCGCGCCGCCGTGTCCCACGGCAGCCAGCGCACCTTGCCCGGGCGCAGCAGCCGCCAGATCGCGATCAGCGCCAGTGCCACGGCAAGCGCCACGGTCAGGCGCAGCGAGTGCGGCAGATCACGCGACATAACCACTGCCCACCACGCGTTGTTCGACAGCAGGTGCACGCGGGGCCGCGTGCCCGCCAGGGCCAGCAGGCAGATCGCCAATGTGAACAGCGGGATGGCGCTCGACGCATCCAGCGGCCCGGACAACAGGCTGGCATGGCGATAGAAGCTGCGCCGCAGCGGCGCGACCAGCATGGCCACGATCACCAGTATGCCCACGATCCACAGCCGCTCGGCCTGCGTGGCTATGAACGCGGCGCCCAGTACCAGCAGGAAGAGCGTGGTGACCCACGCCAGATTGACCCGCTGCGACAGGCCGAGGGCCACCACGATCAGCCCGGCACCGATCAACGAGGGAATGAACTGCCCGGCCCGATTGGCCACATCGGCAAAGTCCGGATCGAGCCAGGAGAAGTCGGGTTCCGGCGCGAGCACGCCGACGCACAGCAGCAGCACGCCGCACAGCGCGACCAGTCCGGTGGCACTGGCAACGGCGAAGTCCGGCTCGCTCCAACGTGCCAGCGCGCCGAGGCTCTCCCAGCGCCGCAGCAGCACCCCCCCGCGCAACAGCAGCTCATTGCCGGTGAACAGGAAGCCGGCCAGGAAGAGCGGGATGACGTAGTAGTACAGCCGGAACACCACGATCGCGCCGACGATCTGCGGGGCGCTGAGGTAAGGCTCCAGCCCCAGCAATATGGCGGTATCGAACACGCCGATGCCGCCTGGCAGGTTGGCAGCCAACCCCGCCGTGTAGGAAGCGACATAGACGCCCAGAAAGATCATCCAGGTCAGCCTCGGGGCCGGCGGCAGCAGCGCGTAAAAGATCGAGGCGGTGATCGCGACATCCACCGTCGCCAGCACCACCTGCAGCACCGCCATCCGCCAGCCTGGCAGCACGACGGCGAAGCCGAACAGCCGCACGTTGCCGAGGATCCGCGACAGCGTCACATAGCCGATCACGATGCTCCACAGCATCGCGCCGACCGCATACATCAGCGCCGGCGGCAGGTGCTCGCCGAAGAACGGGATCGAGCGCGGTTCCAGGAACAGGATCATCCCGCCGAGTACCATCCCGCCCAACGCAAAGGTCAGGCTGCAGAACGCCACCGTCTTGGCGATCTGCAGCGGCGTCAGTCCCCAATGCGCATACAGCCGGTATCGCACCGCCGCGCCCGACACCGCGGCAAAACCCAGGTTGTGCGACAGCGCGTAGGCACAGAACGACGCGAAGGCCACGCGGCCGTACGAGACCTTGTGTCCGGCGTAGATCGTGCCGAGCCGGTCGTAGATCGTCAGCACGGCGTAGGAGAGCACGGTCCAGAGGAAGCCGATCGCCAGTGCGTGCATCGGATAGTCGCGCAACACGACCTCGATGTCGCGCAGACGCAGATGCCGGAACTCCTTCTGCACGACGTAGATGGCGCCGATCAGCAGGACCACGCCAAGTGCCGCCGGCAACTGCCGGAGGCAGGCGGTGCCGAAGACGCGCATCCGTTGCGCGGGCATCGCGGTCAGGCGGCGTCCGCCGGGCGTGACAGCGCGGCCTCGATCAGCGCCACCGTCTCGTCGATGCCGTACAGCGCGACGAAGCCGCCGAAACGCGGTCCTTCCTGTTGGCCCAGCAGAACCTGGTACAGGCAGCCAAACCAGGCGCGCAGCTCCGCGAACGGATGCCGCTTGCCCACCTCATAGACGATGGCCTGGATCGCTTCCGCGTCAGCACCGCGATCGAGGGCCTTCAGCGTCTCCGCCAAGTCGGCCAGTGCCGCGCGCTCGACATCGTCGGGCTGCCGATAGCGCTTATGCGGCCGCACGAAGTCGCGATAGTAGGCGATCGCGTGCTCGACCAGTTTGTCGAGGAACGGCATCGTCTCGGCGGAGGCATCTGCGCTGTAGCGGCGGATGAAGCCCCAGAGGATCGAGGGCGTCTCGGCATTCACCACCGAGGCCAGGTTCAGCAGCATGCCGAACGAGACCGGGCTGCCGCCATGGTTCGGCAGCCGCCCGGCATGGATGTGCCAGGCGGGGTTCAGCCCGTCGTCCGGCTGCAGCCTCGCGGCATTCGCCAGGTACTCATCCACCGCGCGCGGGATCACGTCGAAATACAGCCGCTTGGCCCGCTGCGGCGCGTTGAACATGAACTGCGCCAGGCTCTCGCGCGGTGCGTAGCGCAGCCACTCCTCGACCGAAAGGCCATTGCCCTTCGACTTGCTGATCTTCTGCGCGTGCTCGTCCAGGAACAGTTCGTAGGTGAAGCCATCGGGCGGCTCTCCGCCAAGGATGCGGCATATGCGTCCGGACAGGCGCACCGAGTCGATCAGGTCCTTGCCCGACATCTCGTAATCGACGCCGAGGGCGTACCAGCGCATCGCCCAGTCCGCCTTCCATTGCAGCTTACAGCCGCCGCCCTTCACCGAGGTTTCGAACGGATCGCCGCTGTCGGGATCGCGCCACACCACTGTGCCGGCGGCCGGATCGCGCCGCTCCACCGGCACCTGCATCACCCGGCCGGTGCGCGGATGGATCGGCAGGATCGGCGAATAGGTGGCACGCCTCTCGGGCCCCAGGGTCGGCAGGATGACCGCCATCACCTCGTCGTAGCATTCGAGCACTCGGATCAGCGCCGCGTCGAACCGGCCGGCGGCATAGTATTCCGTCGACGAGGCGAACTCGTAATCGAAGCCGAACGAGTCCAGGAACGCGCGCAGCCGCGCGTTGTTGTGCGCCCCAAAGCTCTCGTGCGAGCCGAACGGGTCGGGGATACGGGTGAGCGGCTTGCCGAGATGCGGTGTCAGCACGTCGCGGTTCGGCACGTTGTCCGGCACCTTGCGCAGCCCGTCCATGTCGTCGCTGAACGCGATCAGCCGCGAGGGCAGGCCGGTCAGCGCGGCGAACGCGTGGCGCACCCAGGATGTACGGGCGACCTCGCCGAACGTGCCGATATGCGGCAGGCCGGACGGGCCATAGCCGGTTTCGAACAGCGCGTGGTCCTTGCCCGATACGGCGAGCCGGCGGGCGACCTTGGCAGCTTCCTCGAACGGCCAGATTTTTGGATGTGCCGTTTCGTTGTTGCGAAGTGTTGCGGACATTGGCCCGAAGCTAGAAACCGCCGGGTGCGCGGTCAATCGCAACGATCATTGCAAGTCGGTCATCTCTTCTTTGCGGCAGCCATCTGCTGTACCCGTAGCGAGTGGCTGCATCGCGCATCGTTCTGCCAGACGCTCCGTCGGTCGTCGCCGGACATGGCCGCGCGGCCATCTTCACCCCCGACGGTGAACTGCTGCTGCTGAGCAGTGCCGAGGCAGCGGCGCGCCTGCGCGAGTTCCCGCCGCCCCTGGTGGTCCACGCTCCCGCGACTTTCCGCCGTCTCGGCCTGCGCGGCGGTCCCGCCTTCGACCTGCTGGAGCTGTTTGCCTTCGTCCTGCCGGCCCGTGCCGCCGCGCCGACCCCTCGCGGGCTTGCCATGGCGCTCGATTTCGAGCCGCGCGCCGGGCTGGAAGCCGAGGCGGCGCTGTTGCCGGAGCTGGCCGCCGCGCTGCTGCACCGTCTCGCGCAGGGCCGTGAGATCGCCCTGAACCGCGACGCGGCGGGGCTCGCCGCCCGCATGGGACAGGCCGGATGGGGCTGGGCGCCTTCCGTGGTCGCGGCATTGGACCGCTCCGACACTCGGCCGTCCAGCGAAGCGCTGCGCGTCTGGAAGCGCTTGCCGGAATGGGAGGACGCCGCCGTGCCCCCACCGGCATCATCGCTGCCCGTCGCCGAAGCCGAGGCACGGTCGCGCCTTGCCGCCATGCTCGGCCCCGACGCCGAACAACGCCCCGGCCAGGCCGATTATGCGGGCGCCGCCGCCGCGGCTTTCGCGCCGCGGGAGGCGCGTGGCGATCCGCTCCTGGTCCTGGCCGAAGCCGGCACCGGTACGGGCAAGACCTTGGGCTACCTCGCCCCGGCCAGCCTTTGGGCCGAGAAGAACCGCGGCAGCGTGTGGATCAGCACATTCACCCGCCATCTGCAGCGCCAGATCGACGCAGAGCTGACGCATTTGTTTCCCGATCCGTCCGAGCGCCACAGGCGCGTGGTCGTACGCAAGGGGCGGGAGAACTACCTATGCCTGCTGAACCTGGAGGATGCATTGGGGCCGGCGATCTCCGGCCTTGCGCCCGCGGCGCTGATCCCGCTCGCGCTGGTCGCACGCTGGGCCCTGGTGACCGGCGACGGTGACATTCAGGGCGGCGACCTGCCTGGCTGGCTGTCCGAGCTGTTCGGCGCCGGCACCATCCTGGGTCTTGCCGACCGGCGCGGCGAATGTATCCACGCCGCCTGTCCGCACTGGCGGCGCTGCTTCGTCGAGCACACGATCCGGCGCGCCCGCACCGCGCAGCTCGTGGTCGCCAATCATGCGCTGGTGATGACCCAGGCCGCGTGGGGCGGGCTGGACGACAGCGTGGTGCCCAGCCGTTACGTGTTCGACGAAGGCCATCACGTGTTCGATGCGGCGGACGGCGCGTTCGCGGCGGAACTCTGCGGATCGGAGACCGCGGAGCTGCGCCGGTGGCTGCTGGGCGCCGAAGGTGGCCGCTCGCGCGCCCGGGGCCTGCGCCGGCGGATCGAGGAGATCGTCGCGGCCCGCCCGTTGTTGGAGGCTCCGCTCGATGCTGCCCTGCAGGCGGCCCGTGCGCTGCCGGCGCCTGGCTGGGGAGGCCGGATCGCCGCCGACCATCCGGAACTCGGCGGCATGGAACCTGGCCGGCCGAACCCGACGGAAGCCTTCCTGCGCCGGATCCGGCAGCAGGTGCTGGCACGTGCACCGGGCGAGGAAACCGGCTGGGGGGCGCTGGAATGCGACGTCTTTCCGCCAGGCCCCGGCGTCGGCGAAGCCGCCGAGCGGCTGGGCCGCGCGCTGGCTCGCATCGCCGAACCGATCGCCACGCTGCGCGAACGGCTGCTCGCCCGGCTCGACGAAGAGGCGGACGATATGGATGCTGCCACCCGCAACCGCATCGAGGCCGCGGGCCGCTCGCTCAACCGGCGCGTGCTCGCACCGCTCTCTGCCTGGCAGAACATGCTGCATGCGCTGAACGAACCGCGGGAAGCGGGTGCCGAGGGGCTGCGGCAGGTCCTGTTCCTACGCCTGACGCGCGCGGAGGGCGGACGCGAGATCGATGTCGGCCTGCACCGCCATTGGCTGGATCCCACCATTCCGTTCGCCGCGACGCTTGCCACACCGGCGCACGGCGTGCTGGTCACCTCCGCCACCCTGCGGGACGCGGGCGACGCCGATCCGGAAGCCGCCTGGGAAGCGGCAGAGGCGCGGGTTGGGGCGCCGCACTTGCCGTCACCGGCGATCCGGGCCGCTGTCGCCAGCCCGTTCGACTACGCCGCCCAGACGCGCGCCTTCATCGTCGGCGACGTATACGGCGGCGATCTCGCCCAGCTTGCCGCCGCCTATCGCGCGCTGTTCGTCTCCGCGGGCGGCGGTGCACTCGGCCTGTTCACCGCCATACGCCGGCTCCAGGCGGTGCACGCCCGCATCGCGCGGGAACTGGAGGAGGCCGGCATCCCGCTCTATGGCCAGCACGTCGATGCGATGGGGAACGCCACGTTGGTGGACGTCTTCCGCGCCGAGGAAGAGAGCTGCCTGCTGGGTACCGACGCCATGCGCGATGGGGTCGACGTACCGGGCCGCGCCCTGCGCCTGGTGGTATTCGAGAAGGTGCCCTGGCCGCGCCCCGACATCCTGCACCGGGAACGGCGCATCCACCTCTCGGGTGGCGACCCGAAGGCCTATGACGATCGCATCGCCCGGCTGCGGCTGCGCCAGGCCTTCGGCCGGCTGATCCGCCGCGGCACCGATCGCGGCGTGTTCGTGCTGCTCGACCGACAGACCCCGTCGCGCCTGCTCTCGGCATTCCCACCGGGCGTCGCGGTCCGGCGCGTCGGCCTGGCCGAGGCGGTCAAACAAACGCGCGCATTCCTAGAGCAGGATGACTTCTGACAGGCGAAGCCATCTTGCTCTATGTCTCTGTTTTGTCGCGCGATTCAGACCTCCGGCGATTCCGCCTTCGGTCATCGCGCTCTAGGCGAGTCGCTGCCCGCTTGAACTGTCTTCCCGCTTCGATCAGGTTCCCGCAACCAAACCATGGAGTCTGGCGATGCGCGCGCGTGAAGGCCTGGCCGCGCCTGAGGCACTGGTTCTTACGATGGTGCTGGTCGCCGCGGCCGATGGCGGCATGACCGATCGCGAGATCGGCGTCATGTCGGGCATCGTGCAGACGCTGCCGGCGTTCTACGAGTTCACCTCGGAGCAGCTCGACACCGCCACCGGTGCCGCGGTGAAGCTGCTGAACGAGGACGAGGGCCTCCAGCACGCGGCAAGGCTGATCCGCGGTGCACTGGAGCCGCGCCTGCGCGAGACCGCCTATGTGCTCGCCTGCGAAGTGGTGGCTGCGAGCCAAGTGGCACGGCAGCGGACCCTGGAGATGCTGGACTTCGTGCGGACCGAACTGCACCTCGACCCGCTGATCTCGGCCGCCATCGAGCGTGGCGTGCGCGCGCGCCACCAGCGTGTGGAAGCCGGCAAATAGCCATGCGCGTCCTGGGCGCGGCGGCCATGGTCGCGCTGGTCCCGGTCGCTGCCCTGATCATTCTGGCCTTCGCGCATCAGGTCGCCGCCGGTCCCGCGCTGGCGGCGATTGTCGCCACGCTGATCGCGGCGCTGCTGCTGGCGCAGCGCTGGTGGCGCGACCTCGATGTGCTGATGGATAGCGTCCGGCGCATCGCGGCCGACGAGCCGATCACCCGGCGCCGCGCCGAGCTGCCTGGGATGGAGGGGCTTGGCGCCGCCCTGGAACGGCTTGGCCGGCGGGTGGCCGCCCGAGGCCGTCTGGTTGAGCGGCTTCGCCGCGCCGACCGAACGGTGGTCGAGCGCCTGCCCGACCCGCTGATCGTGCTTGGCGAAGACCGCGGTGTGCGGCGTGCCAATTCCGCCGCACGCGTGGCGTTCGGCGCCGAAATGCCGGCCGTCCTGCGCCATCCCGACCTGCGCGCCGCCATCGATCGCGCCTTCGCATCGGGGTTGAACCAGAGCGCCGAAGTCACGTTGCCGGTGCCGGTGCCGCGCGAGCTGCATGCCGCGGTGGTGCCGATGGATCCCCCGATCGCCGAGGGCGGCTGCGCGGTCCTGGTGCTGTCCGATCGTACGCGCGAGCGGGCGGTCGAACGCATGCGCGCCGACTTTGTCGCCAATGTCAGCCACGAACTGCGCACGCCGCTCGCGTCGCTGATCGGGTTCATCGATACGCTGCGCGGCCCCGCGGCGGACGACCCTGCCGCGCAAAACCGATTCCTCGCCATAATGGCCGAGCAGGCCGCGCGTATGAACCGGCTGATCGACGATCTGCTCAGACTGTCGCGCATCGAGCTGATCGAGCACCAGCCGCCTTCGGCCGCGGTGGAACTGCCCGAGCTGCTGGCGCACCTGACCGCCGGGTTCGAGCCGCGGCTGAAGGAACGCTCGGTCGCCCTCGATCTGCGCATCGCATGCGATGTGCCGCCGGTGGTCGGCGACGCGGACCAGTTGACGCAGGTGGTGCAGAACCTGCTGGACAACGCCGTGAAGTATGGCCGGGCTGGGGGCATCGTCCGCGTCGATGTCGTGACCGTCCCGGGCACGCGTCCTGGTGTGGTGCTGAAGGTCAGCGACGAGGGCGCTGGCATTCCGCGCGAGCACTTGCCGCGGCTGACCGAGCGCTTCTATCGTGTCGACACTCACCGCTCGCGCGCCGCCGGCGGCACTGGCCTCGGTCTCGCGATAGTCAAGCACATCGTCAACCGCCACCGCGGTCAGTTGTCGATCGAGAGCGAGGAAGGCGTCGGCACCACGGTCAGCGTGTGGCTTCCCCAGGCGGTCGCGCGCGCCACCTCCGATGTACCGGCTTAGACTGTTATTGGCTGACTGCGGGCCCGATGATGGTCGAAGCCGATGCTCATGTCCGCGGTTCATGTCCTCTGGCTGTTCCGCCTCGGACGGCCACCGGCTGGCTCAGATAGGGAACTACTCTCTTTCGTTGTTCCGCACGGGTCAGCCTTGTTAGAGCAGCAGCATTTTGATGAAGATGGGTGTCCGTCATTTTACCTTGACCACATCGTCCGGCTTCCAGGTCTGATCGAAAAATGCGACGCCGGTGCCGTAAAGGCGCAACGCCACAAGGAAGTCACGTCCACCGATAGTCTGAATCCAATTTGATTCGGGGACATCGGCAGGCTTCTCGGTTGAGAACCAGAGATCGACCGAGCCGTCGCTGTTTGTCGTAACCTTATTGAACCCGTTGATCGACGGCAGCAACTGAGGCGTCTCCGGCATCGTGCCGTCGGTGATGTTGTAGGCGGTAACGGCCCAAAAGAGTGCTGCTGGTGGGTCCGGTGGCAGGTGCAGCCTGTAGGTATTCGATCCGTTGAGAAATTCGCCCTGGGCATCCCGGAGCGCAACCGGATATTTGGAGCCGGCATCCAGGGTCCGCATTACCATGGCGGGCGCCGACGAATAGGCGACCTGGAAATAGGTTGCGCGCTGATTGACGTCTACATAGCTGTCCTGCAGCCACTCCGATGTTGCGCCGCCCCAGACGTTTTCATACTGTCGATCCTTGTAGTAACGCTGACGCCCATCTGATCGCCCGAGCTGACGGAGCGCCAGTATCATCTTCGGCGCTGTCTCGACGGCCTTTTGCAGCAGCTTCTTCTGCTTGTCGGTCGGGTTAAAGGGCTTGCCCTTGATGATGCCTATCGAGGCCAGGACGCCGCGCAATTCGGGATCAATCGCGGAGACGGGTTCGTAGTCGACGAATACCTTCAGCTTAGCCCAATAGCTATTGTCGACCGGATACATCATGTTGATGCGTTTGCCGCTGCCATTGGGAAACTGCATGGGCTTCACGTCTTTCTCGGTTGTCCAGAGCGGGTAAACCCGCGTCTGCTCCGCGAGCGCCACGGCCGGGGCCGGATCGGGTCCGTCCGTGCCCTTTTTTATCACCGTGCGGAAGAACAGGAAAACATTGTAGGTCGACGACTTGAAAGCGAAATAACCCTTTGGTACCTCGCGGTCATAATCCGGCGGCAACAACAGGTAGAGCCCGCCGCGCGCGCGGTCGGGGCCGACCGCTCCGACATCCGTGATCGTACGCTGAAAGAAATCGGTGAGCATGCCGATGACATTGGGCGGTGCGGCGACGACGAGCGGACCGGTTTCCTTCAAATCGAGATAGCTCATCGAGTAGATCACATCGGCATTGGGCGTGGGCACCCAGGTGCGCGCATCCATTCGGTCCTTCCAGATCGGCAGGATGTTGTAGCCTTTGCCGAACGTGGCCTCGGAACCGTCACGCATGCCGATGACATTCAGCGCCGGCAGCATGGTCATGTAGGCATGAACGGCGTGCTGGTAATAAAGCTCATCGCGCAGAGCCTCTGCCTCCTTCTGCGGCAGCCAGTTGCCATTATTCAACTGCCGGACCAGCGGAGGGGCGGGCTGCTGCTGCGCAACCGCAGCCGGCGTGTGAATGGATGCGGCGGCAAGGACGCAGATCGCGGCTGATGCGCGGGTGCGAGTTTTCGGCATGGATAGCTATCCCTTACGAACTGTTGGCGGCTGCCAAGACCCATCCAGGATCGCCTGTTCACCCCAATAGGCACGGATATAGAGGGAGAAGTTGCCATCCGGCGCAGGCAGCCAGTTTGCCTCACGAGCAGATCCGGGACTCCTCTTGCCCGCATACAACGTCAGCGATCCATCCGCATTGCGTTTCAGGGTCTGATTTTTTGTGCCCAGTGAATAGCGGTTCAGCGGGTTAGCGTGAAACAGGTGCTTGTCGTTGTAGAGCGTCAGTGACCAGAATCCCTTCACCGGCGGCGTCTGGTTGGCAGGGAAGGTGATGGTATAGCTATTGGCACCCTGAAGCTGCTGACCACTTGCATCTAGATCGGTGTAGAAATACTGCGTCTCAGTCGGCCGGTTCTCGAACATGTTGGACCGTGCTGTGCCCAGGCGGTCGAAGTAGTCCACCCCATATTGCGCGTTGTGCACCGAACGGTTCCATTTGTTGCCCGCCGGCATGCCATTATAGCGCCACTTGAAGAAGGGCTGGATAATGTCACGCTCCGCGGCGACGGCCGTTCGGTGAGCAACTTTGCCACGGCGGGGTCAGCCTTTGCGGCATTCATCAACTGGTGAAAGTTCTCATACATCGCCTCCTCGCCCGGAAGCGGCGGAACATTATTTAGCAGAGCGGAAAATTCATCGAAGAACTTCTCGGGTATGACCCATTTCGTCTCGCCACCGTCATCGCGCGACGCGGGAACGGGAATGTCGGGGAGGGACGCGTAGTCTACGGTCTTCATCTTTCCGTCAAACTCGGTGAGCGGATAGACGACGATCTGGTTGATGATGGGCTGGATCGCCTTGCGGTCCGCGGCCGTATCGTTCAGGAAGACGCGCGGAATGGCATTGCCAAGTTCAGTCGAGCTGCGCAGGACTTCCGCGATGCCTGAAGGGACGCTGCCCTGCCAGCGGGGGCCTGCAAGGAGGTAGAAGCCAGGTTTCGTGCCGTATGGCTTGCCGAGTTGGCCGAACTGGTCGGTGCGGTTGTCATATAACGCATAGACCCAAAAGCGATCGCCAAAGTCAGGCACCTGGATAACCACTGGCTCGGCATCGAGGGCGAAGAAGCCGAGGCCGTAGACGACATCCTGATTCGGGCAGGTCACGAAGGTTTCCTGCGGCTTGATATAGTCCGAGAGCATCGCGATGCGCCCGCGGGGCGCGGCCGGCACGAAACCGCCCAGGCGCCCGGGGTGCGGCGCTTTGGTGATAGCCGCGCGGCGATTCACCATTTTGATCAGCGGCCAGCCCCAAACATAGGCGAATTGCGCCACTGTCCTGATATAGCCAGGAGGCATCATCACGCCGTCTGCGGGCTTTGTTATCTGCTCGAAGGGCGCAGCAGGTATTGCGCTGGTCGGTGCTGCGGCGGGTGCTTGCTGGGCCTGAGCGGTCCGCAGGGAACCAACCGCGCCGGTCACCAAGCCGGCCGCCGTTGTCACGAGAGCGTGGCGTCGTGTGGGGGCATCGGCCATCACATCGGTTCCTCTCCGATGTTGCTGCGGGGCGCTGGCCACGGGCCCCGCATAGAAGGCACCTGCCATCCTCTTGATCCAACCTCGGAGAGTTCAAGAACGCTTGACAGTGGTCAGGCGTGCGACGTTGGGGCCGTTGCACAACTGCCAATGCGGCGCGCGCCGCTAGAAATTCTTCAGCCTATTCGGCTACAGCGGCAGCACCAGCAGGATGTCCACCCGCCGCGAATCCAGCACGACACGCCGCGAACGGAACCGCAGCGAATCACCGTCCAGAACCACCTGGTCCAGATAGCGGCCGGTGGCGAAGGTCACGGTATCGCCATCCTGGGCAATCCGGAACACGCAGAAGTTCGATGCGACGGCAAACCCGTCATCCTGCTCCTCGAACCGTGGACGGCCGAGCAGATGCCGATATGCATGCGGCTCGTAGATGTTGGCGGTGCGCAGGGCGCGCACTCGGTCTTCCATCATGGCGCGGCTGCCGCAGTATAGAATGCCGATCGGCAGGCCGGCATCGCGGCTTTCGCGGGTAATGATCTGGTATTCGCCATCCTGGGTGAAAAAACCGGGCCAGCGTTCCAGTTCGCCCTCGTCGATCGCGTCGGCGTACTCCGCCAGCAGGTCCTCGATCGCGTCGCGCACCGTTCAGAGGCCCATCAGCTCGCGGTATCCCTGCCAGAAGCCGCGAATGCCGGTCTCGGTCGCGCGCGAGCCGTCGGATGAGGCGACGTCGCGCCCGCCCATTTCCAGGAACGCATTGCGATCCTCGCTGCCGCGCGTGCCGCGCTGAACGAATTCGTTGATGCAGCCGTCTTCCATCGACACCAGGCCTGCCGCGCCGGTCAGGTTGCTTTGCAGCAGCCGTTGCCGGGTCTGCTGTTCGCTGTCGTCGCGGTAGCCCAGGTAAATCCAGAACAGCTCTGTCTTGTCGACAGCACGCGGCGTGAAGAAGCGCACAGCCAGCGAATTGAGCGTGAGCTGCACGACAAGCGTGGGAAACACGGTCTGAATGCAGTGGGTGATCCCGTCGTCGAACTCGGTGAAGCTGTCCAGCAACTGCGGTGCCGCGAGCGCCGAACTGTACTGCGCCGAATGGACCTTCCGGTATTCGTCGGACTGTTGCAGCGTATCGCGCTTGGCATAGCTGATTGAGTGCCGTCCGTCCTCGGACAGCAGCATGCCGCCGTCCATGTCGAGCCGGTTCACCTTGAACGTGGTGTAGAAGGTGTGCAGCAGCGTCGCGTGGTACGAATCGCGCACGTTCTCGGCGTACAGCTTCCAGTTGTTGTGGATGATCTGGCTGTGCATGCCCAGGATGCGATGCGGCCGGCCAAGATTGCGGCGGATCATCCGCGCCATGGTGTCGCCGAGATACTGCTCCACCGGCACCGTCGCGTCGGAGAAGGTACCGAACACCAGGCCGCAGAACACCTCGACCCGCAGCGGCTCCAGCCTGTGCTGCGCGGTGGAAAAATCCTCCGGCATGCCACCCTTGCCACGCACGCCGTGGCGGAACGCGACGCTCTGCAATTGGCCCGACAGGTCGTAGCTCCACGAATGGTACACGCAGGTCAGCGCCTTGGCGTTGCCGCGGTCCTGCAGGCACACCAGTGCGCCCTTGTGCGCGCAGCGATTCACCATCGCGTGAATGGTGCCATGCTCATCCCGCGTCACCACCACCGGTGTTTCGCCGACGGTCGCGAGCCGCCAATCACCGGGTCGCGGTATCTCCACCTCCAGGCAGAGGAAGTTCCAGATCGGACCGCGGAACAGCCGTCGCTGCTCGGCGTCGTAGATCTCCGGGTCCGAGAACACCCGGAATGGCACGCGAGTGACGCCCTCCGGCGGCCATGCCAGGTCGACTGCGAGGCCATGCGTGACCGGGATGTCCATGATCGCTCTCCGCGCGAGGTGCGTACGAGGACGGTAGCGGGACCGGCGGCAAGGGTGCAATGTCCGGCGGCCGGCCGAAGAGCCGGGCCGGGAGACCATCATCGTTCAGGAGAACAAAGCATGATCCGCCGTCGAGCTGCACTGACGACAGGAATCGCCACCGCGGCGCTGGCTGCGCTGCCGCGCGCACGCGCCGCCGATGCCGTGAAGATCGGCAACACGATGCCGTACAGCGGACCCGCCTCCACCTACGGCGTGATCGGCCGCACCGAGAGTGCCTTCTTCAAGATGGTCAACGAGCAGGGTGGCGTCGACGGGCACATGATCGACTTCATCTCCTACGATGACGGCTACAGCCCGCCCAAGACGGTCGAGCAGGTGCGCCGTCTGGTGGAAGAGGACAAGGTCGACTTCTGCTTCCAGAACCTGGGGACCCCATGCAATTCGGCGATCGCCGAGTATCTGAACCACAAGAAGATTCCGCATCTGTTTGTCGGTTCCGGCGCCAGCAAGTGGGCGGACGTAAAGAAGTATCCGTGGACGATGGGGTTCCAGCCCGGCTATCGCACCGAGGCACAGATCTACGCCAAGCACATACTGGCTAACGTCAAGGACCCGAAGCTGGCCATCCTGTATCAGAATGATGACTTCGGTAAGGATTATCCACTCGGCGTGCGCGACATCCTCGGCGACAAATGGGACAAGATCGTGGTCAAGTCGGTCAGCTACGAGACCACCGATCCGACGATCGATTCGCAGATCGTGGAGATGCAGAGCTCCGGCGCCAACGTGCTGCTCGTCGCCGC
>DATBKQ010000159.1:0-2362 GCA_036555825.1 Acetobacteraceae bacterium
CCAGATGAACGAGCCGCCCGGCGCGCGCGCCCGCGTCGGCCTCTCCGGCCTGTCGCTCGCTGAATACTTTCGCGACGAGGAAGGCCAGGACGTGCTGTTCTTCGTGGACAACATCTTCCGCTTCACCCAGGCGGGCGCCGAGGTCTCCGCGCTGCTGGGCCGTATCCCCTCGGCCGTGGGCTACCAGCCGACCTTGGCGACCGACATGGGCGCACTGCAGGAGCGGATCACCTCCACCAAGAAGGGCTCGATCACCTCGGTGCAGGCGATCTATGTGCCGGCCGACGACCTGACCGACCCGGCGCCGGCCACCTCGTTCGCGCACCTGGACGCCACCACCGTGCTGTCGCGGCAGATCGCCGAGCTCGGCATCTATCCCGCGGTGGACCCGCTGGACTCGACGTCGCGCTCGCTCGATCCGCGCATCGTCGGTGAGGAGCACTACCAGATCGCGCGCGAAACGCAGCGTATTCTGCAGACCTACAAGTCGCTGCAGGACATCATCGCCATCCTGGGCATGGACGAATTGTCGGAGGAGGACAAGCTGGTGGTGGCGCGGGCGCGCAAGATCCAGCGCTTCCTGTCGCAGCCGTTCCACGTGGCGGAGGTGTTCACCGGCTTTCCCGGCATCTTCGTGCCCGTCGCCGACACGATCCGCAGTTTCAAGGCGATCTGCGCCGGCGAGTACGACCACCTGCCCGAGGCCGCGTTCTACATGGTCGGCACCATCGAGGACGCGGTGAAGAAGGCCGAGACGCTGACCGCCACCGCCTGACCGCCACGCTGCGCTCCTGCTGTCATTGCGAGGAGCGCAGCGACGAAGCAATCTCGGTCCAGCTGCCGTGCGCCGCGAGATTGCTTCGCTCCACTCGCAATGACACCTGGAGCGAGTCCTGATGCCGGTGAACCTTGAGATTGTCAGTCCCGAACGGCTGCTGCTGTCGCGTCAGGTGGACATGGCCGTGATCCCCGCCAGCGAAGGCGACATGGGTGTGCTGGAAGGTCACACGCCCATGATCGTCATGCTGCGCGGCGGGATCATCGCACTGTATGAGGACGATCAGGTCACCGACCAGATGTACGTCGCCGGCGGCTTCGCCGAGGTGACACCGGAGCGGTGCACCGTGCTCGCCAGCGAGGTGCTGGCGCCCACCGACCTTTCGCGCGAGGAAGGCGAGCGGCGCCTGGCCGCGGCGGAAGAGGCGCTGGCGCAGACCGACACGGCCGATGTCGCGGCCGAGGAGATGGCGCTGGAGCGCGTCCAGTCGGCGCGCGCCCTGGTCGAGGCGGTGGATACCATCCTGTCCGGCGGCGGGCGGTAGCGAATGCCTGCCGTGACAACCGGCTTCGACATCGCATTCCTGCGCTCCCGCCGCACCAACAAGTGGCACAAGTTCCCTGACGATGTGCTGCCCGCCTGGGTCGCCGACATGGACTTCGGCGTCGCGCCGCCGATCGCCGAGGCCTTGGCGCGTCTCGCCCGCAACCAGGAATACGGCTACGCCGCGCGCGAAGGCGCCTTGGCCGCTGCCTTCGCCCGCCGCATGCGGCAGCGTTTCGGCTGGACCGTCGATCCGGCCGATGCGCACCCGATCGGCGACCTGGTGCAGGCCAGCTTCTCGTCGGTCATGGCGTTCAGCGAACCGGGCGATGCCGTGCTGCTGCAACTGCCGTCGTATCCGCCGTTCATGGCCGCGATCAACGACACCGGCCGCCGTCTGATCGCCAACCACATGCGCGACAACGGCTCGCGCTGGATGCTCGACCTCGCGTCCTACGAAGCATCCCCCGATCCGCGCACGCGCGTGCTGATCTTCTGTCACCCGCAGAACCCGACCGGGCGCGCCTTCAGCCGCGCCGAGCTCGAGGACGTGGCCGCATTCGCCATCCGCCACGACCTGATCGTGGTGTCCGACGAAATTCATGCCGACATCGTCTATCCGGGCAACACGCACATACCGCTGGCGTCGCTCTCTCCCGACATCGCGGCCCGCACCATCACCATCACCTCGGCCACCAAGAGCTTCAACATTCCCGCACTCCGCTGCGCGGTGATGCACTTCGGCGCGCCGGCGCTGAAGGAACGCTTCTTCGCCCGCATCCCCGCGCGGCTGCTCGGATCGCCCGGCGTCACCGGCGTCGATGCGACGATGGCGGCCTGGGACGAGGGCCAGCCCTGGCTCGACGAGATTTTGGCTCACCTGAAGGCGAACCGCGATTGGCTGGCGCAGACCATCGGCAGCGAGTTGCCAGGCGTGACGATGCGGCCGCCGGAGGCGACCTATCTGGCGTGGCTCGACTGCTCCGCCTTGAAGCTGCCCTGTCCAGCCGGCCAGTTCTTCCTCGACCACGCCCGGGTCGG
>DATBKQ010000160.1:0-4722 GCA_036555825.1 Acetobacteraceae bacterium
CTGGCAGGCTACGACCGCCTGGCGCAATCGCGCGACCAGTCGGTCCACG
Source organism: Acetobacteraceae bacterium (assembly GCA_036555825.1). GTDB lineage: Bacteria > Pseudomonadota > Alphaproteobacteria > Acetobacterales > Acetobacteraceae > JAMXLO01. Next base: position 50 of record DATBKQ010000160.1, read on the forward strand.
CCCGCGCAGCCGTGCGCGCGGTCGAACTCCGGCTCGCCAGCAGTGCCATCAATGTGCGGCAGGCGGCCGACCAACTGGAACGGCTGCTGTACGCCTGGCGCGGCGATGCCCAGGAGCGCGCGTTGCGCGAGCGCCTGGCCGAACTCGAGGCGCGCAGCGGCGACTGGCGCACCGCGCTCAGCCTGCTGCGTGAGACCGAAACCCTGTTCCCGGACGACAAGGCCGCCATCCACGCGGGCCTGGGCGAGATGTTCGCGGCGCTGCTGCGCAGCGATGCGGTCGGCACGCTGCCGCCGCTCGACCTGGTGTCCATGGTCGAGGAGAACGCCGACCTGCTCCCCACCGGGCCAGATGGCGAAGCCCTCCAGGCACGGCTGGCCGACCGGCTGCTGGCCCTCGACCTGCCAAAACGCGCCGGGCCGGTGCTGGAGAAACTGATGCAGGCAGCGAATTCCGCTCCGGCGCGCGCAGGGTTGGGCGCTCGCCTGGCGGCGCTGCGCCTGCGGGAGGACGACCCGGCGGGAGCGCTCGCCGCGCTCGATGCCTCGGAGGCGCCGGGTCTGCCGAACGAGCTCATCCAACGCCGCGCCCTGCTGGCAGCCGAGGCCTATGCCCGCCGCGGCGACACCGGCCGCGCCCTCGCTGCTCTCGGCACGCTGGACGAGCCGGCAGCCGACGAGGCGCGCGCGACCATCCTGGAACGCGCCAATGACTGGGCCGGAGCCGAGAAGGCGCTCGCAAGCTATGTTGCCCGGACCGTCCCCACGTCCGGCGGACTGGACGACGCACAGCGCCGGGCCTTGCTACGACTGGCGACGACCGCGGCCAGGGCGGGCGATGACGCGGCACTGGCCGGCCTGCGTGAGCACGAGGGGCCGCGCATGGGATCGGGGCCTCTGGCCGACATGTTCCGGCTGCTCACGGCCGACCAGGTGCGTGGCATTGCTGATCTGAAACGCTCCGGCCAGGAAGCGACGCTGGCACGCGGGCTGCCAGGTCAGTTGAAGGCGCTCCAGCCCGCCGCACGGCTGACGCAATAAAGCCGAGGGGCGCCGGGCCAATTAGCCTCTTGCATGGCGTCCCCCCTTTCCCCATGTTCGGCAGCCTTGGCCCGAGGGGACGGGACGCGCCGCGCGCCCGTCCAACAGGCTGTCTGCTGGTAGGAACAGGGTACGCAATGGACGCACTCAGCCCACTGGGGATGGTCTCCGAAGCTCCGCGCGAAGTCGAGCAGAAGGACTATTTCGTCGAGAGGGACGGCGTGAAGTTCGCCGGCACGCATCTGCTGCTGGACCTGTGGGGCGCCTCCAACCTCACCGATCCCGAGCTGATCGATCGCGCGCTGCGCGACGCCGCCGAGGCGGCCAACGCAACGATCCTGCACAGCCACTTCCACCACTTCGGACCGGATGGCGGTGTGAGCGGCGTGCTCGTGCTGGCGGAAAGCCACATTTCGATCCACACTTGGCCCGAGCGCGACTTCGCCGCGGTGGACATCTTCATGTGCGGCGCCTGCAATCCGTACCACTCGGTCCCGGTGCTCAAGGAGGTGTTCGCACCGAAGTCGATCCTGCTTTCCGAGCAGCGGCGCGGCCTGATCCCGTAGGTGACCATCCACCTCGCGTCATGGCCGGGCCTGTCTCGGCCATCCACGTCTTTCCAGACGTCTTTCCAGATGCAAGCCGCCCGTGGCGACCGATAGCTGGCTCAACGAATCGCTGTACCCCGACTGGGGCCAGCGCTTCCTGGTCAAGCGCGAACTCGCGCGCGTGCAGAGCGCGTTCCAGGATATCGTGCTGTTCGAGAGTTTCTCGCACGGCCGCGTCATGGCGCTGGATGGCGTCATCCAGATCACCGAGCGCGACGAGTTCGTCTATCAGGAGATGCTGACGCATGTGCCGCTGCTGGCGCACGGCGCGGCAGCGAACGTGCTCATCATCGGCGCCGGCGACGGCGGAGTGCTGCGCCGGGTGCTGCAGCATCGCGGCGTCAGGCGCGCGGTGATGGTCGAGATCGATGGCGAGGTGATCCGCCTCGCCAGGCAGTTCCTGCCCGACATCGGCGGCGACGCCTGGAACGATCGGCGCGCCGAGGTGATCGTGGGCGACGGCATCGACTACGTGAAGCGCGCGCCGGACGCCGCCTTCGATGTGATCATCGTCGATTCCACCGACCCGATCGGCGTCGGCGAGGTGCTGTTCACGGACGATTTCTATGCCAACTGCGCCCGCATCCTCACCGCGCGCGGCGTGGTGGTGAACCAGTGCGGCGTGCCGTTCATGCAGGCCGACGAATTGCGCGAGACCAGCGCGCGCCGCGCCATGTTCTTCGCTCACGTCACCGCCTATGTCGCCGCGGTGCCCACCTATGTGGGCGGCTTCATGACCCTGGGCTGGGCGGCGAAGGATCCGGCGCTGACCCGGGCGAGCGCGGACATGATCCGCGCCCGCGCCGGCACCGCCGGCGTCCTCGGCACCACGCGCTACTGGACGCCCGAGATCCATGTCGGCGCCTTCAATCTGCCGCCCTATATCGCCGACTGCCTCTGAGCAGCACGCCTCGATCGTTGCGAGCGCCGCGAATGACCTTGCGGCGATTGTACCGCCGTCACGGTCTCTTGATTGGCACGCCCCGCAGGCTTCCCGCTCCGATCGCTCCAGCAGACAGCCCCAGGAGAAAGCGATGGTGCAGGAATGCGATCGGTACCGCGTGGCGCGGCGGGCGATGCTGCACGGTGCGGGTCTCGGCAGCGCGCTTGCGCTGCTGGGCAGCACCGGTGCGGCTCATGCCGCGACATCCTCTCCGTTTCCATCGCATCCGCGTTGGAAGCTCGTGTTCGTCAATCACGTCACCACCAACCCCTTTTTCGTGCCGACGCAGTACGGCATCCAGGACGCCTGCGCGCTGCTCGACTGCGATTATCAGTGGACCGGCTCGACCAACGCCGATGTGGCGCAGATGGTGAATGCGATGAACGCCGCCATCGCCGGCAAGGCGGCAGCCATCGCGGTGCCGATCGTCGACCCGCACGCATTCGATGCGCCGGTGCAGCGCGCGCTGGACGCCGGCATCCCGGTGTTCGCCTACAACGCGGATGCGCCCGCCGGCAGCGCCAACAAACGCCTGGCCTATATCGGCCAGGACCTCTACCAGTCCGGCTATCAGATGGGCGAGCGCATTGCCTCGCTGGTGGCATCCGGCATGGTCGCGCTGTTCATCGCGACCCCCGGCCAGCTCAACATCCAGCCCCGACTGGATGGCGCCGTCGCGGCGATTAAGAAGTCAGGCAAGAATATCGACGCCCAGCAGATCGCCACCGGTGCGACGGTGAACGAGGAGCTGTCCAAGATCAAATCGTTCTATCTCGGCCACCAGGACCTGAAGGGCATGTTCGCAGTGGACGCCGGGAGCACCCAGGGCGTCGGCGAAGTGATGCACGAGTTCAAGCTGACCTCGAAAGACGTGCATGCCGGCGGCTACGATCTGCTGCCGCGCACTGTGCAGCTTGTCCACGACGGCGACCTGGACTTCACCATCGACCAGCAGGCATACCTGCAAGGCTTCTACACGGTGATGGAGATGTTCACCTTCCTGGCTTCCGGCGGACTGACGGGGCCGGCCGACATCAATACCGGCCTGAAATTCGTGACCAAGGACAATGTAGGCCCTTACCTCGCGACCTCGACCCGCTACGAAGGCAAGTCCGACAAGCCGCAGATCGTCGAACGCTCGGGTCCGATCAAGAGCTGATCGCAATGCTCGAAGCGCCGAAGCCGCGGCCCGTCGGCGTACGCCTTGCCGGCGGAGCCGGAGTGGGCGCGTAAGCCGATGGGCGCACGTCTGCTGTCTGGCTTTCTGCGCCGGCAGGAAGCCAGCATCCTGGTCGTCGCCCTGCTGCTGATCGCTTGGTTCGAAAGCGCCAACCACGACTTCCTGCTCAGTGGCGCCAGCCTGCAGAACCTGTCGCAGTACGTCGCGCCGGCGGCGATCATCGCCTGCGGCGAGGTGATGCTGATGATCGGCGGCGAAATCGATCTCTCCGCCGGCATGGTCTATGCCTTCGCGCCGTTCATTATGCATTTCGCCGCCGCCGCCGGCGTTCCAATGTTGATCGCCCTGGTGCTTGGGCTGCTCGGCGCGGGGTGCGTCGGGCTGCTGAACGGCGTGGTCACGCTGCTCCTGTCGGTGCCGTCGTTCGTCACCACGCTGGGCACCCTGTTCCTGGTCAACGGCCTGACGCTGACGATCTCCCGCGGCACACCGGTCACGCCTACGGCAAGCGAGGGTTTCGCGCAGGTGTTCGGCGCCTGGGGCTACAGCGAGATACTGTGGGCGGTCTTCGTGGTGCTCGTGCTGCACGTCGTGCTGCGCCATACCCGTTGGGGTCTTCACACCGTCGCCTCCGGCGCCAACGAAACCGGCGCGCGCGAGGCGGGCATCCACGTCACCCGCCTGAAGATCGGCAACTTCCTACTCGCCGCGGTGCTGGCGGGCTTCACCGGAATCCTTGAAGCATTTCGCATCGGCTCGATCGATCCCTTGGCCGGCGGCAACCAGATCATGTTCATCGCGGTGGCGGCCGGCGTGATCGGCGGCACTCCGCTCGCCGGCGGCTCTGGCACCATCATCGGCGCACTGATCGGCGCGGCGGTGCTGGGCGTGCTGAACGACGG
>DATBKQ010000161.1:0-2617 GCA_036555825.1 Acetobacteraceae bacterium
TCGTCCCGCCCATATTGCCCGCAACCTCGTTGCCGCCTAGCTTGCCCCGATGGGCCCGCTTGCAGGTATCAAAATCGTCGAATTCGCCGGTATCGGCCCGGCGCCCATGGCGGCGATGATGCTCGCCGAGATGGGCGCGACCGTGCTGCGCATCGATCGCATCGCGGAGGCCGACCTGGGCATTCCGATGGCCGCGAGATTCGAGGTGCTGAAGCGCAGCCGCCACATCGTCCGCCTCGACCTCAAGCGGCCCGAGGCGATCGCGCTGACGCTCCGCCTGATCGAGCAGTCCGATGCGCTGATCGAAGGCTTCCGCCCCAAGGTGATGGAGCGCCTCGGCCTTGGCCCCGCTGTCTGCCTCGCCCGCAACCCGCGGCTGGTGTTCGGTCGCGTGACCGGTTGGGGCCAGGAGGGCCCGCTGTCGCACGCCGCCGGCCACGACCTCAATTACATCGCGCTCACCGGTGCCCTGCATGCGATCGGCCGGGCCGGTGCGCCGCCGACACCCCCGCTCAATCTGGTCGGCGACTTCGGCGGCGGCGCGCTCTATCTGCTGGTCGGTGTGCTCGCCGCGCTCATCGCGGCGCGGCAATCCGGAAAAGGTCAGGTGGTCGATGCCGCCATGGTGGACGGCGCATCGTCGCTGATGACCTCGATCTACGGCGGCAAGGCAGAGGGGCGGCTTGCCGGCCCGCGCGGCACCAACATCACCGATTCAGGCGCCTACTTCTACGAGGTCTACGAATGCGCCGACGGGCGCTATGTCTCGGTCGCGGCGATCGAGGCCAAGTTCCACGCCGAACTGCTGCGCCTGTTGGAGATCGACCCCGCGACCATGCCGCCGCAGATGGACCGGGCGCGCTGGCCGGAGACGAAGCAGCGCCTGGCGGACCGTTTCCGTACCCGCACGCGGGACGAATGGTGCGCGCTGCTGGAAGGCAGCGATGCCTGCTTCGCCCCGGTGCTTTCGATGGATGAGGCACCGCTTCATCCGCACAATCGCGCGCGCAGCGCCTTTGTCGAGCTGGATGGCGTGTCGCAGCCCGCGCCGGCGCCACGCTTCAGCCGCACGCCGCTCGATCCGCCCACCCCGCCGGAACCGCCGGGCGCCGCCGATCTACGAACTGTGCTGGCGGAATGGGGCGTTGGCGCGACCGAAGTGGAAATCGCGCAAGCCAACGGCTTCCTGGCCTGAGCGTCGACGGGTTGCCGAGCCTGGTACCGCCACGTATCCTACCGGCTCACTTGCGAATGATTCGCATCTCCGAGGGAACGTCGCCAATGGGTTCCGACGTCAGTCAGATTGCCCGGCGCTGCGAGCGCGCCGTTGTCACCGCCTACCGCGACCTGCGTCAACTTGGATCGGATGACATGGCGGCGTTCCTGGTATGCACCACGCTGTACCGCATCCATCACCCCGAAGCTTCGCTGAACGAGGCGCGCCGGCTCGTGGCGGAATGGATCGACCACCACGTTGTGCGCGAGGATCGCGGCCCGACCAGCGGGTGCGCGTGCCACTGAGCAGGGCACGTAAGCGCCGATCCGCCCGGCCAACGCATATCCCCGGCAGGTCCGCGATCACAGGCGCGCGCGGATGAGGGCGAAGGCCCTCGCCACGCAGGCCGCGCGGATCGCCGTGCGGTCGCCGGGAAAGACGTGGCGTTCGCTCATCACGCCGCGGCCACGTTGCGCGAGGCCGAAGCATACCAGCCCGACTGGTTTTTCCGCGCTGCCGCCGCGGGGCCCGGCGACGCCGGTCACCGCGACGGCGATATCGGCGTGCGACCTGCGAAGCGCGCCATCGGCCATCAGCCGCGCCACTGGTTCGCTCACCGCCCCCACTGCGGCGATCAGGTCCGCCGGCACGTCGAGCAGCTCGATCTTCGCTGCGTTCGAATAGGTCACGAAGCCGCGTTCCACCACATCGGACGAGCCGGCGATGGCGGTCAGGGCGGCGGCGATCAGACCGCCGGTGCAGCTCTCGGCGGTGGCAAGCCTCACGCGCCTGGCACGGCACGCGTCCAACAGCGCCGCGGCTTCATCGAGCAGCGCCGGAGCGATCACTGGCTCCGCGCTTCCACCGTGCCGGACCTTATGGCTTCGACGAAAATTCGCCAGTCGCTTTCCACCTGTCCGGAATAGCTCATCGCGAATTCCGCGACCGCCGCGTCGAACGCGGCAGCGGATCCCAGGTAACCGGCGATGCGCGCTGCGTCACCGGAACGCGCGTGCGCCCGGGCAAGTGCCGTGCCGCACAACGTGGCATGCAGCGGCAGTGCCTTGTCGGCGATCTCCTCGCCGATCGAAGAGAGCCGTGAGTCCTGCAACGAGCGCACGTAGCAGTACTGGTCATTGCCATGCTCGTGTGTCCAGCCCAGGAACATATCGTGTTCCCCCTGCATGATGCGCTGACCGGTCACCACGCGCTGACCCTGGTTTTCATAGACACTCGGCGCCGCATATCGCGCCAGCACCGATTGCTGCGCCTCCTTCAACTGCAGCAGCAGTGTCGCCCCGTCGCGATCGGCGAACAGGCCGAGGGCACAGAAGGTGCCGACGCTGCCGATGCCGACGACCTTGAAGGCGACGTCGGCCAGCCGGTAACGGTCGAGCAGGA
>DATBKQ010000162.1:0-7964 GCA_036555825.1 Acetobacteraceae bacterium
CCGGTATAGCCGAACAGGCCGACCGCCCCGCCGGTGTGCAGGAAGACCACGGTCTCGCCGCGCCGCAATTCGCCCTTGCGAATCAGGTCGATCAGCCCGGCCATCGCCTTGCCGGAATACACCGGGTCGAGCAGCACGCCCTCGAGCCGCGCCAGCATCAGCACCGCCTCCGTCATGCCCGGCGTCGGCTGACCATAGCCCGGGCCGACATAGTCGCAGTTCGCCACCACGGCGGATCGCGCGATGCCCCCCTGCACGCCGACACACTCGGCGGTGGCCTCGGCCAGCCGATGGACGTTGGCCTCCTGCCGGTCCTTCGGCGCGCGCACGCCGATGCCCAGCACCGGGATGCCGGCGTTGCAGCCCTGCAGCCCGACCACGAGCCCCGCCTGCGTCCCGGCGCTGCCGGTCGCCGTGACCACCCGATCGATCCGCAGCCCCATCTCGTCCGCCTGCTGCAGCAGTTCCTGCGCGCAGGACACGTAGCCCAGCGCGCCCACCCGGTTGGACCCACCGCCCGGGATGACATAGGCCTTCTCGCCCGCCGCCCGCAGCGCCTCGCCCTTCGCCTCCGCCTCGGCGTTCATATCGGCGCCGCCAGGGCGGTACTCGATGGCGCAGTCGAACAGCCGATCGAGCAGCACATTGCCGCTGTTGAGGTAGTCCCGGTCGTTGGTCTCGATCCGGTGCTCCAGCAGCGCGGTACATTTCATGCCCAGCCGGCGCGCCACCGCGGCGGTCTGGCGCACGTGGTTGGACTGCACCGCCCCCTGCGTAACCAGATGGGTGGCGCCCTGTGCCTGCGCCTCGCCGGCCAGCCATTCCAGCTTGCGCACCTTGTTGCCGCCGGTGGCCACCACCGTGCAGTCGTCGCGCTTGATCCAGATCTCCGGGCCGCCGAGATGGCGGCTCAGATTCCGCAGCGGTTCCAGCGGAGTAGGGGTGGGGAACAGGCGAACTCGGGGGAAGCGGGCGAGGTGCATGAAATCTCCTGCCAATCGCGCGATCTGGCTGTAATGTCCCGCATCCTGCCGCGTCCCACAATGCGGGAGGGGCCAGCGTGACAAAGCGCCGGAAGACCCCAGATTTGGCTGGTCAGACTGTGGAGAGAGCGATGCGTGTTCTGCGACGCCGTGGTTGGGAATTGCCGGAGCGGACGGCCACCCCCGAGGCCCTTGTACTCGGGCGGCGCGCCGCGCTCGCGGGCGCCGGCTCGATCGCCCTGGCCGCACGCGCCCAGGCCGACGTGCAGCGCAACCCGAAATACCCGGCCGGGCGCGCGATCACCGACGAGAAATACGCCACCACCTACAACAACTATTACGAGTTCAGCGAAGACAAGGACCTCTGGCGGGCGGCGCAGGTGATCAAGCCGCGCCCGTGGTCGATCAGCCTGGAAGGGATGCTGAAGCAGCCGCGCACCCTCGATATCGACGACCTGTTGAAGCAGGTGCAGCTCGAGGAGCGGGTGTACCGTCATCGCTGCGTCGAGGCCTGGGCCATGACGGTGCCCTGGACCGGCTTCCCGCTCAGCCAGTTGCTGTCGATCGCCGAGCCGCTGGGATCGGCGAAATACGTGGTGTTCGAGACGGCGCAGGACCCCAAGATGCCGGGCCTGTCATCGCCGTTCTACCCCTGGCCGTATATCGAGGGGCTGGCGATAGACGAGGCGGCCAACGATCTGGCGTTCATCTCCACCGGCATGTACGGCAAGACGCTGCCGCCGCAGGACGGCGGGCCGATCCGGCTGGTCGTGCCCTGGAAATACGGCTTCAAGTCGGGCAAGGCGGTGGTGAAGATCAGCTTCACCGACAAGCGGCCGCTCAACTTCTGGCAGGCGATCCAGCCCTCGGAGTACGGCTTCTGGGCCAACGTGAACCCCGACGTGGCGCACCCGCGCTGGAGCCAGGCGCGCGAGCGGCTGCTGGGCAGCAACGAGATGGTGCCAACCCAGATCTACAACGGCTATGGTGAGTTCGTCGCGTCGCTTTACACCGACCGCAAAAACGAGAAACTGTTCATGTGATCACGCAACGTATCCTCGCCGTCCTGTCCGCCGCGCTGCTGGTCGGCGCGGTCGCCCTGGCGATGCTCGGACCGCCCGAGGTCCCGCTCGGACAGGTGCTGTTCATGATCAACCACGACCTGATGGAGGCGGTGCACGGCTTCGTCGGTACCCATCTGGCGTCGTGGCTCTGGGACTATCTGCTGGTACCGGTGCTGGTGCGCCCGGCCTGGCTGGTGCCGGCGACGGTCGGTCTGGTCTGTGGCGGGGCATCGGTGTCGCTCTCCACCCGCAAACCAGCGCGTCGGTCGCATCGGCGGAGTTGAGCGGGAGCGAGCAGACCGCGACAGGCGAGGCACGCAGCGCTTCTGGTGTGAGCTGGTGTTGCCTTTCGCCGGTCGGCTGTCGCATTGCCGGGCGGTCTCGAACAGGGGAAATTGCGCCGGCTTGAAACGCAGGCATTTCCTGGTCGGCGGCGCAGCCGCATTGGCGGTTCGGCGGGCGCACGCCGAGACATCCGGCTGGACACTGTCCGCGCCGGGCGTCCGCTACGTCGTCCGGCTAAAGGATGCGGCAGTGATCTGCGACTGCCTTCGATCCGGCAACCAGCAGGAGTTGCCGGCTCCCCCGAACGAGGCGGCGCTTCTCGTCGCCGGGAGACGACCGGTGATATGGCGCGTCGCGGCCGCGCACCAGCCCGACGAACACTCGCTGCGGCTCGCGCTCGCCGCGCTGGACCAGCCGCTGTTCGCGGAAATAACCTACATGATAGACACGGCCACCGGCATCCTCGATCGCACCACAACCGTGCGCCATCAGGGCGTCGGTCCCGCTGTCGACATCGCTGAGACCCTTGCCTTTTGGTACCGCATCGACGAGCCGGCCGATCGCATCCTCTATTTGGCCGGGGAATGGGCGCATGAAACCCAGATCAGGCACGGCCAGGGCAATATCCCGCTTGAACTGGAGAGCCGCGCCGGCAAGACCGGTTTCGCATTCCAGCCGTACGTCGCACTGAGAGCGGGTGAGACAACATGGCTGTGCCAGATCTTCTGGTCAGGCAACTGGACCTTGCGGCTGGAGCCGGCTGAGCCTGGTGCCGTGCTCTCTGGCGGGCTCAACAACTGGCGTTTCCAGTACCGGCTTGCGCCTGGCGGCACCCTCGCTCTGCCAAGAGTGCTGTTCGGCCGCTTCGAGGGCGGCCTGAACGCGGCAACACAACGCCTGCACGATTGGCGCCGGGCACGGCGGCCCGATCCGAACCGGGTCATTCCGGTGCAATTCAACAGTTGGTATCCGTATTTCGGCGAGCCGACGTCGGGCGCGATGCTGGCGCTTATCCCGGCGGCGAAGCGTCTCGGCTGCGAGGCATTCGTCGTCGACGCCGGATGGTATCGCACCGATGAGGGCGAGTCGGCGGAAAGCTGGGAAGCGCGCACCGGCGATTGGCTGACCAGTCGCCAACGCTTTCCCAAGGGCCTGCGCGAGGTCAGCGACGCGTGCCGCGAGCATGACATGCGCTTCGGCCTTTGGTTCGAACCCGAGGTGATCGGTCCGTTGTCGGCATTGCGCCGGGAGCATCCGGAGTGGCTGCATCACATCGACGGGAAACCGCCGCCCAAGGATGCGCGCGCCGTGCTCAACCTCGGAATACCCGCGGCCCGGCGGCACGTGTTCGAGCGCATCACCCGCATTCTGTCGGGCGTGGGAGTGGGCTGGATGAAGTGGGACTTCAACGCGGACCTGGGAGCCGGTGGATGGGCCCCTGGGCTGCCTGCCGCGCTCATCGACCAGGATCCTTTGGTCGCGCACTATGAGGGTCTTTACCGGCTGCAGGACATGATTCGCCGCTGGTTCCCGGACCTGATCCTGGAGATGTGCGCGAGTGGCGGAGGACGGCTGGACGGCGCCATCCTGTCGCACGCGCACGTCAACTGGATCAGCGATCAGCCCGGCGCGCTGCGCAAGCTGGCGATTCACTTCGGCAGCCAGCTCGCGCATCCGGCGGTCGCGTGCAACGACTGGCTGGTGGAATGGCCGCCGGGCAACATCGCCGGCTACGACGAGGAGGATGCCGGCACGCTGGACGAGCGTGGCGATCTGCCGTTCCGCCTGCGCGTCGCAATGCTCGGCAGCTTCGGCATCAGTGCACGCGCCGACCGATGGTCCGATGACGAGTTCGCCACCGCGGCGGCGCATGTCGCGCTGTACCGGCAGACCGTGCGCGAACTGGTGCACCATGGCGACCAGTATTTGCTGACGCGCACGCCCGAGGCCGATGGCAGCGGCGATTGGGCGGCGATCTGGTACGCGGCGAAGGATGCGTCGCGTGGCGTGCTGTTCGCCTTCCGGCTGGGCAGCGATGAGTCCTCGCGCGCGTTTCCTTTGCCGGGACTGGCACCGGCCTCGCGATATCGCGTGCATTGGTTCGACGGGGCGGTCGAGGAGCTGGCGGCACAGGAAGTCAAGGTGACGGTGCTAGGCCAGTTTCAGTCGGAACTATGTGTGGTGGAGGCGGCGTAAGAACCCGCAACACCACCAACCGGCGTGCAAGCAGGCTATGTGGGGAGGTGAAAATGGGTTGTTGCGAGATCCTTTCACTGCTGCGCGCCGCGTGCACCGCTGCCATCCTGCTGTCGGCCGGAACCAGCGCGGCAACTGCGGCCGACGTACCGACCGAGCATTACAACAATGCTCGCACCGGGGCGAACCTGGATGAAAAGGTTCTGAACCGTGACACGGTTCGCCCTGGTGGATTTGGCAAACTATGGTCGCTGTACGCCGATGGGCAGGTGGTCGCCCAACCGCTGTACGTTTCCAGCCTGACGGTCGATACATCGCGGAACCCTGGCATTCCCCTGACGAGGGGTACCTTCAACGCGGTCGTCGTGGCGACAATGCACAATACTGTCTATGTCTACGATGCCGATAACGAACGGCAAGGTCCCGACGGCCGCACTGTTCCACTCTGGGCGCGGTGGCTCGGTCCGCCGCGCCACGGCGGCAAGGACATCGATATGTGGAGCACGAACGACCCGGAATGGGGCATCCTGAGCACGCCGGTGGTCAGTGACGATCGAAAGACGCTCTATGTCGTCGCCTGGCATGAAGACGGCGCCCAGGGCATCGCCTACAGACTGCACGCGCTCGATCTCGCCAGCGGTGCCGAAAGTCAGCCGCCCGCCTTGATCGGGGTCGCGTCAACCGACCCGTCGCAACCGTGCAAGGTACAGAGCGCCTTCAATCCCTGTTCGCAAAAGCAACGAGCCGCGCTGCTGCTGCACGATGGCGTGCTCTATGCCGGCTTCGGCGGCGACGGAAATCGCGGCGTGCTGTTCGCGTTCGACGCAGGCTCGCTGCGACAGCGGGCCATCTGGAGTACCACGCCGACCGGCCAAAGCGGCGGCATCTGGCAGTCGGGCCAGGGGCCCGCGGAGGACGCGAATGGCAATATCTACCTGATGATCGGCAACGGCACGTTCGACGCCGATGCGGGCGGCCCGAATTACGGCGACAGCTTCGTCAAACTGCGACTGGAAGGACAGAACCTCGTCGTCAGGGACTACTTCACGCCGTGCAATCAAGGCCATCTCGCCGACATCGATCTGGACCTCGGCTCGTCCGGCCCTGCGCTGGTACCAGGCACGCCGCCGCTGATCATCGGCGGCGGAAAGGAAGGCGTGCTGTATGTACTGTCGCGGGACAACATGGGGAAGTATGTCCGCAGTCCCACCGCGCCCGACTGCCAGAACACCAATGCGCTGCAGCAGGTGCTGGCTTTTCCGGCCGTGGTGCACGATGGGCAGACCCACTATGGCAATATCCACGGCTCGCCGGTGTTCTGGCAGGGACCGGATTATGCGCGCATCTATGCATGGGGCGAGAACAATCCGCTGAAGGCGTACGTGCTCAAGGATGGCCGGCTGCAGGATGCGCCAGGACAGAGCGCGTTCCAGCCGCCGGTCGGCATGCCCGGCGGCATGCTGTCGCTTACCGCGAACGGCAGCGCGGCCGGCAGCGGCATCGTGTGGGCGGTGGTGCCGCTCGATGGTGACGCGAACAGGCAACGCGGCGTGACGGCGGCTGCCATGGCGCTGGACGCGGAGGACGTCAGCCGGACATTGTGGTCGAGCGAACTGGCACCGGGGCGCGACCGTGTCGGCCTGTTCGCCAAGTTCACGCCGCCGACAGTCGCCGGTGGCAAACTGTTCGTCGCGACCTATGGCGATAGCGAGCCGTTGCAGACCTATGCCAATGCCGACCGGCCGACGCGGTTTCCCGCCAATTATTATGTTGCGGTCTATGGCGTACTGCCCGCGGTGCCGCCGCCCCACCGGGTGGTCAACAAGGACACCGACGATGTCGCATTGGTGCACGCGGCGAGCGGGCCGCTCACGCTCGATACCGGGACATGCAAGGCGGTCGGCTCAGCCTCGATCGACTGCACTGACGCGCTTGCCGCCGCTGTTGGGCGTCCAAGCATGTACCGGGTCGTCCTTTCGACCAAGCAGGATATCGGCTCGTGCACGCTCCTCCGGGTGACCGTCGCGGCCAAGGACGATGGACTGCGAAACGCGACGGGCATCGGCTTCTGGAGCAGTCAATCGCTTGCCGGCAATCAGGCGGCGGAGGATTCGGGGCGCTTCGTGCCCAAGGCGGAACTCGCCACAGTCGGCAACGGAACGCTGAAGAACGGCGCCCTGGCGACGTTGGTGGAGTTCATCGGGGTGGCGAACTGCCAGACGGGAGGCACCGCCGATGTCGCGCGGTTGTTCAAGCCGTATATGGAATTCGATCCTGCCGACGGCACCATCTACCGGAACTGGGATTTCGCGCCAAATTACGCGATCAGCCGCGAGTTGCCCGGCATCGATCGAACCGGCGACGTGCTTCGGTAGCCAGTCACCCGACCAGCCTGCGCGCGATCGCGATCACCCGGTGCGCCTCGCTCCACAGGTTGAAGCCGTCGAGCGCATCGAGCGGCGCCCACACCGCCTCGGTGACATCGGTCGCGGCGACCGGATCGCCACCGATCCAGCGGGTCGCGAAGTCGATGATGGTGTAGTGGAAGCGTATCCGCCCGGTCTCGTCGCGGCGGATGCTGTCCACTGTGGCGACGAAGTGCAGTTCGCCGGCATCCAGACCGGTCTCCTCCAACAGCTCGCGCCGCGCCGCCTGCTCGGCGGTTTCGCCCACTTCCTGCGCGCCGCCGGGCAACGTCCAGGAGCCGATGCTGGGCGGCTTGCCGCGGCGGACCAGCAGCACGCTGTCGTCCTTGATGACCACGATCCCGATGCCGACGATGGGCCGAGTGGGGTATTCGCGGTCGCTCATCTGTGGCCGCTTATATGTGGTTTCGGGACGCCGGACCGGGCGTCAGCACGATCGGCGTATACCCAAGGCCGCCTGGATCTGCGATCTCTACGTCGAGATAATTGATCAGCGAAGGAAGCCATGGCCTGAGATTCTCGCTCTGTGCCGGGGACGTACTCCAACCCCATTCCCACCAGATCGTCGATAGATTCGGTTCCAGTCAAGCTCTCACGACAAGAATCTCTGAGCTCATCCCGGTAGATAGTGAGTGGAACGTCCGCCCGACTGAAGCAACGCAGGCGATGCCAGCTAACACACCCAGGCCCCAAAAAGCCGGGCTTGTCGCCTCATTGTTGCTTGGACCAGGAGCGATGTGGAAGTGTAACTCAGTGCGAACTGTCCGGCTTCCGCTCGACATCGAAGTCACTCGCGGATAATGCGATCCACCGTTCGTGCAGGAAATCTTTGGTGACGAGAATCCGGCCTTGGAGCTCGAACTTCAGATCTGCGTCCGCTAATCGCCGAACGACCATGAATGCCCGGAAGTAATCTGGAGCAGCGGCCGCAGCACCGACCTCTATGCTGCCCCTGACGCTGGTCCGCCACGACGGATCGTTGTCGATCACGATATTCCAGCCCATCGGCA
>DATBKQ010000163.1:0-32951 GCA_036555825.1 Acetobacteraceae bacterium
CACTGGCCGACGGCGGCAACGCTGATCGACAGTGTCTTCGCCACGCCGCACGGCAGCCGACCGGCGCCGTTCGTAGGATTGGACAATTACCAGGACTTGGCGGATGACCCGGTATTCTGGCAGGCGCTGCGCAACAACGCCTGGTACGCCGTTGTCACCATCCCAGCCTCTATCCTTCTCGCCCTGCTGATGGCGCTGGCGGTCAACGAGGCACTGCCGGGCCGCGCGCTGCTCCGCATGGCCTACTTCCTGCCCACCATGCTGCCGATGATCGCGGTGGCCAACATCTGGACGTTCTTCTACACGCCCGATTACGGGCTGTTCGACAGCATTATTGCATGGTTCGGCGGCGGCCGGCACAACTGGCTGGGCGACGCCTCGACCGCGCTTCCGGCGATGATGACCGTCGCGGTCTGGAAGGAAGCCGGTTTTTTCATGATATTCTATCTGGCGGCATTGCAGACCATGCCGACCGATCTGCGCGAAGCCGCCGCGCTGGAAGGCTCCTCGCGCTGGAACTTTTTCCGTCGCGTCACCCTGCCGCTGCTGATGCCCACAACGCTGTTCGTCCTGGTCAACGCGGTGATCAACGCCTTCCGCGTCATAGACCATGTCATCGTGATGACGCGCGGCGGCCCGGACAACGCCACCACGCTGCTGCTGTTTTACGTCTACGAGAACGGCTTCCGCTTCTGGGATACGGCGACTGCGGCTTCGGCCACCGTCGTGCTGTTGGTCATCATGGCATCGACCGCGGCCGTGCAGTTCGGTGTCCTCGGCCGGCGGGTGCACTACCGTTGATGATCGCCGACCACAGCCGGTTGGCGCGCACGCTCGAAACCTTTGCTGCGTGGTTGCTCGGTCTGCTGTGGATGCTCCCATTGTTGTACGCGGTGTGGACCGCGTTTCATCCCGCCATTTATGCGACGCGCTTCGATCCCCTCGCGCCGGTAACGCTCGCCAATCTGAAGACGGCCTGGCAGGCGGCACCGTTCACGCGCTATCTGCTCAACACCATGATGCTGGTCACGCTGATCCTGGCGGCCCAGTTCGTGGTCTGCACTCTGGCCGCCTTTGCCTTTGCACACCTCGCTTTCCCCGGCCGTGACCTGCTGTTCGCGGTGGTCTTGCTGCAGCTCATGGTGATGCCCGAAGTGCTGCTGGTCGAGAACTACCGAACCCTGGTGACACTGCACTTGGCCGACACGATTCTCGCGATAGCCCTGCCGTATCTCGGTTCGGCGTTTGGCATTTTCCTGCTGCGCCAGGCCTTCCTGACTGTTCCACAACCCTTGGACGATGCCGCGCGGCTGGAAGGTTGCTCGCTGCTGGGCAGGCTCTGGCGTGTCTACGTGCCGCTGGCCAGGCCAACCTACATCGCCTATGGGCTGGTGTCCGTCAGCTATCACTGGAACAACTTTCTCTGGCCGCTGGTGATCACCAATTCGGTCGCCACTCGTCCGCTCACCGTCGGTCTCGCCGTGTTCGCCACGACCGACCAGGGCATCGACTGGTCCATTGTGACCGCGGCCACCCTGATGACGAGTCTGCCGCTGCTAGTCGCTTTCCTGCTGTTTCAGCGGCAATTCGTCCACAGCTTCATGCGGGCAGGGATTCGATGAGCGCACTCGCCGGGCGGTTTGCGGCCGCGGTCCAATTCACCACGGAGGCGGCCGCGCTCGCACAGCGCATGCGGACACCGCGGGCCACCATCGCGGCGACGCTGAAAGGCGCGCAGGACTGGGTGACCGAGGCCGACGGGGCGGTCGAACGGCTGCTTTCGGACCGCCTGGCGCAGGCCTTCCCGGAAGACGGGTTCCAGGGCGAGGAGGGTGGCTGTGCTCGCGCCGGCAGCTTCCGCTGGGTCGTCGATCCGATCGATGGCACCGCCAACTTCATGCGCGGCGGCCAGCGCTTTTGCGTCTCTCTCGGTTGCCTGAACGGCAATGCGCCGGTCATCGGCGTGATCGTCGCGCCTGCAATGCAGGAGACCTACGCAGCCTGTATCGGCATGGGTGCGACGCTGAACGGCGCCCCAATCCGTGCCGCCGAAACCACCGATCTGGCGCAGGCCACGGTCGAGCTCGGCTGGTCGCAGCGGCGCCCGCGACAGGAGTTTGTGGCGTTGGCGGATCGTATCCTCGCCGCCGGCGCCATGCCTCGCCTTGGTGGCTCCGGCGCACTGGGACTCGCCAGTGTCGCGGCCGGACGTCTCGACGCCTATGTAGAGTTGCACATAAACCTCTGGGATGCCGCCGCCGCTCTGACCATCTTGGCCGAGGCGGGCGCCACGGTCAGCAATTTCATGGGCGACGATGGCGCTGTCGCCGGCAGAGCGCTGCTGGCGGCCGCGCCGGGCGTCGCGAACGCCCTGGCGGCGGTCACCGCGATCGCACTTTGACAGCCTCGCACGGCGGCGCTTTTCTCGGCTCGCAGCACCAGGAGGGCAGGCCCGTCGTGCTTCCGCTCGAAGGCATCCGCGTTGTGGCACTCGAACATGCCGTCGCGGCACCGATCTGCACGCGCCACATGGCAGATCTCGGCGCCGACGTGATCAAGGTGGAGCGGCCCGGCGAGGGCGACTTTGCCCGTCACTACGACAGCTTCGTTCATAATCAATCGAGCTTCTTCGTCTGGCTCAACCGAGGCAAGCGCAGCATCACCCTGGACATGAAGCATCCGGAGGGCGCGAAAGTTCTGGACCGGCTGGTCGGGAGAGCCGATGTGCTGGTGCAGAATCTTGCACCGGGTGCGGCTGCACGTCTTGGCCTCGGCCACGCCGATCTCGCTCCACGTCATCCGCGGCTCATCGTCTGCGACATCTCCGGCTACGGCGAGAGCGGGCCATTCGCCGCCAAGAAGGCCTACGACCTGCTGATCCAGGCCGAGGCTGGGCTGATCAGCGTCACCGGAACCGAGCAAACACCATCTCGCGTCGGCATCTCCGCGGCGGATATCGCGACCGGTATGTATGCACTGTCGGGCACTCTCGCCGCGCTGGTGCGGCGCGGCAGGACCGGCGAGGGCGCCAATGTGAAGATCGCCATGCTCGATGCGGTGGCGGAGTGGATGACCTACCCGCTGTACAGGACAGCATATGGCCGCTCGGCAATGCCCCGGCTGCCCACCAGCCACCCGGCATTGACCCCTTATGGCGCGCACCAGACCGGCGAGGGCCAGGTGATCTTCGGCGTGCAGAATGAACGCGAATGGGTGACCTTCTGCAACAAGGTCATGGAGATGCCGGAACTCGCGACGGATTCGCGCTACCGCGACAACAACGCCCGGCGGGAACATCGCGTGGAGCTGACCGATCTCATCGAGCGGTACTTTTCCGACAAGACTTCGCTCGACGTGGTGAAGAAACTGGATGCCGCCGGCATCGCCAACGGGCGTTTGAACGAACCAGGCGACGTCTGGGACCACGTGCAGTTCACCGCGCGCGACCGCTGGCGCGAGGTCGAGACGCCGAACGGGTCAATTCGCGCTCTGCTGCCCCCGTTCACCTTCACCGACGCCGAGGCTTCGATGGCTGCCGTGCCCGGCCTGGGCCAGCACACCGATGCGGTGCTGGCGGAACTCGGCTACGGCGCCAGCGAGATCGCCGCGCTGCACGCGGCCGGAGCGTTATGAGCGAATTCGATCCGGTTTCGCACCGCATGATTCCGGAACAGCGCTGGTTCGACGACTTCCGCATCGGCGAGCGGTTCGTGCTGCCCAGCCGGACGATGACCGAAGCGCTGTTCCTGGCGTTTCAGGCCGCCAGCGGGGACAACCACCCGATCCACTACAATATCGAGTACTGCCGCGCGCATGGTTTGCCCGGCATGCTTGCGCATGGTTTCCAGACGCTGATCCAGACCGCGCCGGGCGCCGGCCTGTTTCCGTTCCTGACCGAGGAGTCGTTGGTCGGCTTCCTCGAGCAATCGAGCCGCTTTCTCAAACCCGTGTTCGCCGGAGACACGGTGTACCCAACGCTGGAAGTGGATGAACTTTCCCCCAACCGGACCACGGGGGTCGTAGGTTTGCGGAGCACGGTGCGCAACCAGCGGCGCGAGCTCGTACTGGACGGACGACAGCGCTTCCTCTTGCGCAGGAAGCCTCAGCCGGGGCCGCCGATCGTGACGGTGTGATCGACGCCGATCCACTCGTCGCTTGCGATCTTCTTCCACGTGAAGGTCAGGACGTGCCCAGGCACCAGACCGTCCGTTGGCAGGTCGGCCGTATGAATGCCGAGACCGGTGTCGCGCGTCGCTACGTCCTGACGGGTCTTCCAACCATCCGAGCTCCAATGGATCACCGCCGGTTCCGGAAGATCGAGCCGCAGCGCGCGACCGACCGGCACGGAAGGTGTCCGCCAGTCCGGCCGCCAGGGGCGGCAACGCGGCACACGCCTGTCCCGCAAATAGCGCCTGACCGGCTGCGGCGGCCGGTCGAACACCGCGCCGTCGGCCAGCGAGCGCAGCAGCTTGATATGCTCGGCATGAGCCCAGACGAGCGGCATGGCGGAGCCACTCGGCTTTCCGGGGAACAGTTCCCGGGCGGGGATGGACCGGCCATCCCAGACCTGTTCAGGTAGCAATCGCCCAGGGCTTGCTCCCGCCTCCATCATCTCCAGCAACCGCTCGGCCTCGGCGCGCCGGCCAGCCGCCAGCTCATAGTGTGCCCTCTCGCCCGCGAGCAACGGCCACGGCCGGCCAATCCCCGCACCGTCATAGGGGCTGCCGTCATCATACTCGCCGTACCCATCGCCGTTATAGCGCCGCCAGCCCGGCCCATACGGCAGGTCCACGCGCAGCACGTGGTCGATCACCTTCACCGTATCGACGATGCGCGGATCGTCCGGCGCCCGCAATCCAAACCGCACCAATGCCAGGGCATCGGTGCTGACCAGGTCGTCCGCGGCGACGTGGCTTGCTTCGCCGAAGCGGTTGCGCACCTCGACCGTGCCGCGCAACTCTGCCCGTGCCTCTCCTGGCACGTCCGGCGCGATGCGCACGTAGTAACCGGCGACGCCCACCTCGTTCGTCAGGCGCGTATCGGTGACGTAGACCCAGTCCTCGATCTGCTCGTTCCACGCATCGGCGGTATCACGCAGGTATTCGGCGACATCGTCGACGTCGCAGGTCTCCGCCAGTTCCGCCGCTGCAAGCAAGGCCGCGACCTGTACCGCCAGAGTGAATGGCGTGTAGCCCGCATTCTCTTCCCACCGGTCCTGTCCGGTGCGCGGGCCATGGCTGATGACGAACCCCGCCGCACGCGCCACCATCGGCCAATAGGCCGGCAGTACCGGTCGCGGCATAGCTCCCTCGCGCCAGGCCATGTCCAGCAGCAGCACCGGGAACGCGCATTCATCGAGCTGAACCCCGTGCCAATACGGCGTGCCGTCCAACCAGCAGTTCTGCGGCCAGCTTCCATCGTCCTCCTGTATGGCACGCAGGTAGCGCACCACGCGCAGCACCTCGTCGAATGCACCGCACGCGAGGAAGGCTCCGGAAGTCTGCGCCAGGTCTCGCGGCCAGACCAGGTGATACCCGCCCAGGTCGTCATCACCCTTGCTGCCGCCCCACGGGATCGACAGGCTGGCGATCAGGCCGCCGGGGAAGGTGGGGCTTTCATGGCAGCGCAACACGGCCGTGCTGACACGATAGACGTTGTGCTCTCCCACCTTGCGGTCGAGCGAGCGAAGCTGCGCCTGCCAGGCCCGCCAGCCGGTGGCATACTCCTCCATCTGCCGGTCGACCGCTGTCTGCAGGCTGGCCCGGACGCGGAAGGCAGCCTCGGGAGCACTGCGGCCAAACCCCAGCGCGAGCCGGAATTCGGTCGCGGGAGCTTCGATCTCCGCCGTCAACGCCACGTTGCCGTCCGCCGCCCGATCGTACTCCCCGGTCAGGTATCCGCTCTGCTGCACCATCTGCCAGCCGTCGGACGCACCGACAAACCCGACCGAACGGGCGAGAAACGGTCGCGAACAGCCGATCGCGAGCGTTGTCCCGTCGCCTTCGGCGAACAGCAGGTGGTGGCCCTTGTAGTCTCCGGTCCAGGCAGTGTTGTGCGCACCGCCATTCACCAAATGCGGTGCCAGCAGGGCGAACAGCCTGAGCGGCGGCCCGTTCAGCACCTCGAGGCGCACGCGCTGGATCACCACGTCTGCTCGTTGGTCGGATAGTATGTCCTTGTAGATGCGGAATCGTCCGCCCACATGGGTGTTGACCAACCGAAACGCCGGCACGCCATCCTCGAGCCCGCAGATTTCGAACGTGCAGTCGCGCTTCTCCTCGGCAAAGAAGCCGTGGCCATCGGTTACGATAAACCCGAAGTCCCGAGTGCACGCTTGATCGACCCGCGGATAGTAGATCTCGTCCAGGATGCCGTGGCTGATGGTGAACCACACGCGGCTGACCGAAGACAACGCAGTTCCAACCCCGCTCTTCGCGCTGGACGTCCAGCGCGGCGGGATGCCTGGCCAGCCGGGTGCGTCGGTCAACTCTCGCCTCCTCGTTCGCTCACAGTGTAGGCTGTGACCTAGCAGATTTATCTCATTCACGTACTAGTGAGCGATGGCCGGACACTCCCAGTTCAAGAACATCATGCACCGGAAGGGCGCCCAGGATGCCCGTCGTGGCCGGCAGTTCGCCAAGCTGATCCGAGAGATCACCGTGGCCGCGCGCCACGGTTTGCCCGATCCCGCGTCAAACCCGCGCCTGCGGGCCGCGATGGTGGCCGCGCGTCAGGCGAACATGCCGAAGGACACCGTGGATCGCGCGATAAAGAAAGCGACCGGCGGGGGCAGCGGCGAGGACTACGCCGAGGTTCGTTACGAGGGATACGGCCCGGCGGGAGTGGCGGTCATCGTCGAGGCCTTGACGGACAACCGGAATCGCACCGCTTCCGACATCCGCTCTGCCTTC
Source organism: Acetobacteraceae bacterium (assembly GCA_036555825.1). Lineage (GTDB taxonomy): Bacteria > Pseudomonadota > Alphaproteobacteria > Acetobacterales > Acetobacteraceae > JAMXLO01. The sequence continues at coordinate 6,912 of DATBKQ010000163.1, forward strand.
GCCAAGCACGGCGGAACGCTGGGCGAGACGAATTCGGTCAGCTTTCTGTTCACTCGGGTTGGTGTGATCCGTTACCCCGCCGCTGCCGGCTCTGCCGATGACATGTTGGAGGCGGCTATAGAGGCCGGCGCCGATAACACCGAGAGCGACGCCGATGGCCACGAGATCACCACCGCGGCCGAGGATTTCTTCGCGGTTCGCGATGCCCTGGAAGCCCGCTTCGGTTCGCCGGAAAGCGCCAGACTGGACTGGCGGCCCACGACCTCCGTGACCCTCGACGAGGAACGGGCTACCTCGGTCTTGAAGCTGCTGGACGTGCTGGACGAAAGCGATGACGTGCAGAACGTCTATGCCAACTTCGACATCCCCGACGCCGTCATGCGGCAACTGTCAGCCTGACATCAGGCCTGCTGCTTCGCCGACAGTGCCTCGTCGATCTCCTTCGCCCGTAAGGCGGCGGGACGCGAGTTGAGCCGGCTGACATAGTCGGCGAAGGCGGGACGCCTGTCGATCATGCCGAACTCGAGCCCGAAGCCCAGGTTGGCGCCGATGTAAACATCCGCGGCAGTAAAGCTGTCGCCCACGAGATACGGACCGCGCGACACCACATCCGCCAGCACATCCACCACGGCGGCGAAATTCCCATATCCCGCCATCCTCTCGCGGTCCGCTGGAACCACGAAGCCCATTGCCTTGTTGGTCCACGCCGCTTCGAGCGGTCCAGCGCCGAAGAACAACCACCGATAGTAGGGGCCGCGCAGGCGGTCGCCAGCCGGAGGTGCCAGCCCGGCTGCAGGAAAGGCATCGGCAAGATAGGCGCAAATCGCCGCTGACTCGGTGACAACGGTCTCCCCGTGCCGGAGCGCCGGCACCTTCCCCATCGGGTTGATCGCCAGGTATTCAGGTGCCTTCATCGACGTTTCGTAGTCCAGCAGTTCGGTCCGGTACGGCTGCCCCAACTCCTCGAGCATCCATCGCACGATGCGGCCACGCGACATCGGGTGCGTATAGAAAACCAGGTCATCGCTCATCAGCCCCACTCCCTTCGTCCTCAGCCTGTCGTATACCAGCACAGGCCCTGAACAGGACGCGATTCGCCCCTATGGCAAGGCTGCTGGCAAGGCTGCTCGGCATCGATCCCGGCCTGCGATTTACCGGCTGGGGAATAATCGAGGCGGACGGGAACAGGTTGCGTCATCTCGCCGACGGCGTGATCGCCACCGACAGCGCGGTGAGCGTGCCGGAACGCCTGAAGGTGCTGCACGACGCACTGGCCATGATCCTCGCCCAATATCGGCCCCACGAGGCCGCCGTGGAGGAGACTTATGTCAACCGCAATGGTACTGCCACGCTGAGGCTTGGCTATGCGCGCGGTGTGGCCCTGCTGGCGCCCGCTCTATCGGGTATACCGGTCACCGAGTATGCCGCGAAGTCGGTGAAAATGGCCGTGGTGGGCACTGGCGGCGCCGACAAGGCTCAGGTCCAGATGATGGTGCAGCGTCTGCTGCCTGGGGCGGCCATCCGCCGTTCGGACGCTGCCGATGCCCTGGCCGTCGCTGTCTGCCACGCACATCACCGTGCCAGCAACGCGGCATGGCGTCTGCGCGAGAGGATCGCTTGATCGCCCAACTCACCGGGCATGTCGAGGCACTGGAGGACGGCCGCTGCGTAGTCGATGTCAACGGTGTCGGCTATCTGGTGCATGCCTCGACCCGCACCCTGTCCGCGCTGCCCGCACGGCCGGAGGTGGCGCGCTTGCTGGTGGAAACGCAGGTGCGCGAGGACGCCATCCTGCTCTACGGCTTCATCGACCCGGCTGAACGCGACTGGTTCCGTCTGCTGACCACGGTACAGGGCGTCGGCGGAAGGGTCGCGCTCTCCGTGCTTTCCGTCCTCTCGCCGCGTGACCTCACCGCGGCAATTGCCGCGGGCGATCGTGCCAGCCTGACCCGTGTTCCAGGTGTCGGCGCCCGTCTCGCGGTCAGGCTGTTGACCGAACTGCGCGACAAGGCCGGCGCAATGCCCACCGTCTCTTCGTTCGCCGCCGCTCCGGCATCGGCGCCTCGGGTGGCCGAGGACACCATTTCAGCCTTGCTCAACCTCGGTTATCGCCGGCAGGAGGTGCACTCGGTCGTTACTCAGGTGATCGATCGTGCTGGCGATGCTGCCACGCTCGACGCCGTGCTGCGCGATAGCCTGAAACAACTGGCGCAGAGGACGCCCGGATGAGCGGCCGCTCCCGATCGCGCGCGGCTTCCGGCACCGGCCCCGTCCGTCCCGAGCCTGTGCGGCAGGAGGAGAGCCGGACGATCTCACCCACCCGCCGGGAGGAGGATGCCGCGGAGGCCGGCATGCGTCCGCAAACTCTCGACGACTTCGTCGGGCAGCCGGCGACGCGTGAGAACCTTGCCGTGTTTATTCAGGCCGCGCGGACCCGAGGAGAGGCATTGGACCATGTCCTGCTGCACGGTCCGCCTGGTCTGGGTAAGACCACGCTCGCGCAGATCGTGGCGCGCGAGCTCGGGGTGGGATTTCGCGCGACCTCCGGTCCGGTGATCCAGCGTGCCGGCGATCTCGCGGCGATCCTGACTAATCTCCAGCCCAGGGATGTGCTGTTCATCGACGAAATCCACCGATTGCAGCCTGCGATCGAGGAAGTACTCTACCCCGCCTTGGAGGATTTCCAGCTCGACCTGATCATTGGCGAGGGGCCGGGCGCGCGGTCCGTCCGTATCGACCTTGCCCCGTTCACGCTGATCGGTGCGACCACGCGGGCCGGGCTGCTCGCGACGCCGCTGCGCGACCGTTTCGGTATCCCATTGCGCTTGGTGTTCTATACGCCCGGGGAGCTGGAGCTGATCGTGCGCCGCGGAGCGGAACGGTTGGGAGTACCGTTGACGCCCGACGGCGCCAGCGAGATTGCACGCCGTTCCCGGGGGACGCCGCGTATCGCCGGGCGTTTGTTGCGCCGGGTGCGGGACTTTGCGGCGGTCGCGGGTGCCAGGCAGATCGACCGCGCACGGGCGGATGTCGCACTGAACCGTCTGGAGGTGGACGCGCTTGGCCTCGACGCCATGGACCGCCGCTATCTGCGCCGGATCGCTGAGCACCATGCCGGTGGCCCTGTCGGCGTCGACACCCTGGCCGCGGCCTTGGCCGAGGCCCGCGATACCCTGGAAGACGTGATCGAGCCCTTCCTCATCCAGGAAGGCCTCGTGCTACGGACCAGCCGCGGCCGGATGCTGGGGGAGCCGGGCTGGCGGCACCTGAACCTTCCGGTGCCGACGCGACTGCCCGACCAGTTGGACCTGCTTCGTGAATGAATGGACATCCGCCCTCCATGTCGCCGGATGGCAGGCACCGTTATGCCGTGCGCGTCTATTACGAGGACACGGACGCTGGTGGTGTCGCCTATCACGCCACCTATCTTCGATTCGCCGAACGAGCCCGTACCGAGGCTCTGCGCGTGGCGGGAATCCCGCACTCGGAACTGCTCAAACGATTCACTCTGATGTTCGTGGTGCGCCACATCGAAGTGGACTATGCCCGTCCAGCCCGTCTCGACGACTCGCTGCTTGTGGTAACCGAACCGGTCGCAGTTGGCGGTGCCACCGTGACGCTGCGGCAGGATGTGCGCGGGCCGGAAGGGCCGTGCGCCGTACTGAGGGTCCGGCTTGCCTGCGTCAAGCCGGGGGAGGGAAAACCGGCCCGTCTTCCGCCGCTCTGGCGGCGAGTACTGAGTGATATGTGCGCCGCGGCGCGGAATAGGGGGTAGCAGGTGGATCGAGCTGTCGATGCGGCGAATCTGGCGACGCCGGGCGTGGATCTGTCGCTCTGGGGCCTCTTCATGGAGGCCGACATCGTCGTGAAGATCGTCATGATCGGGTTGCTCGCAGCCAGCGTGTGGGTGTGGGCGGTCGTGTTCGAAAAGTGGTCGAGCCTCCGCAAGGTGAACCGTGAGGCGGACGGCTTCGAGGACCGTTTCTGGTCCGGTGGCAGCTTGGAGGACCTGTTCGAGCAGGAGGCGACCACGCCGGCGCACCCGATGGCCGCGGTGTTTGGTGCCGCAATGGGCGAGTGGCGCCGATCGGTGCGGGTTGCGGGGGCCGACATCAGCCGTACGTCGGTTCGTGAGAGGATCGACCGCTCGATCACCGTAACCGTTCAGCGGGAGATGGACCGGCTCGAACGGTGGATGATCTTTCTCGCCTCGGTCGGTGCCACCGCGCCATTCATCGGACTGTTCGGCACCGTCTGGGGCATCATGCACTCGTTCTCGGCGATTGCGGCCATGCACAACACCAATCTGGCTGTTGTGGCGCCTGGTATTGCCGAGGCCCTGTTTGCCACCGCGATCGGCCTGGTCGCGGCGATCCCCGCGGTCCTGGCGTACAACAAGATAAGCAATGACCTGGCTCGTTTCGCGGCGCGTCTCGAAGGCTTCGGTGCCGAGTTCAGCGCCATCCTGTCGCGTCAAAGCGAGGAGCGCGCATAGGCCATGGCAGTCGGAACGAATGGCAGGAGCCGGCGCGGCCGCTACCGGCCTCTGTCGGAAATCAACGTCACGCCACTCGTCGACGTCATGCTGGTGCTGCTCATTATATTCATGGTGACCGCGCCACTGATGACGTCGGGTGTTTCCGTCGACCTACCCAAGACCGACGCCAAGCCGCTAAATACTGACAGCCAGCCGCTGACAGTCACCATCGACGCCGCCGGCAAGATCTTCCTGCAGGACCAGGAAGTGCAGCTCCCCGACTTGGTGTCCAAGCTGCAGGCGATCGCGCAAAACAACCAGGATCGGCGAATCTTCGTGCGCGGCGACAAGGACCTGGCTTACGGCCGCATCATGGAGGTGATGGGAACCATCACCCAGGGCGGTTTCACCAAGGTTGCCCTGCTAGCCGAACAGCCGAGATTGCCGCCGGCCAGGCCGGCGCCGGCCGCCCCGAAAGCCGGGTGAGGCCAACTGCGTGCTGCAACGCGTTCTCCACGCTCCCGATGCCCGGGCCAGCCGATTCGGCGGAAGCAACCCCGCGCTCCGGCGCGGCGCCGCGATCTCTGCGGCGGTGCATGTCGCCGTCCTGCTGCTCCTGCTTGTCGGGCTGCCGACCGCCAAACCCCAGGACGAGCAACAGGAAGTCGGCGTTGCCATGGTGTTCGACGGCACCGCTGAGTCTTCGGTCAAGGCACCAGCGCCTGGACCGGTACCCGCACCGGCCAACGTCCCGGACGTTACGCCGGCCCCGGCGGCGCAGCAGCCACCCAAGCCGCAGCCGATCGAGGCCTCTCCGCCACCCCCGCCACCGCCGGCGCCTCCGCCGCCGCAGGCGACTGCCCTGGCTCTGCCCACGCCGCCCTTGCCCGTGCCGCCGCCAACGCCTTCGCCCGCACCCGCAGTCTCGCCGCCACCTGCCGCACCGCCCACTCCGGCCCAGACAGAGCAACCCCTGCCCACACCGCCTTTGCCGGTGCCGCCCCCGCCGACGCCAACGCCAAGCCCGCGGAGCGCCACCTCGCAGCCCAATCCGACCAGGAACCCCGCTCCGGAAAGCACCGCGCTGGATAACACCCTGGAAAAGCTCCGTAGCCGGCAGCCCCAGTCCCAGCCGCCAAGGGCGCGCTACAATCCGCAGTCCGGCGGTGCTCCCAACGGGGGAGGAAACCCGAACAGCGATGACACCGCCGGACTGTCGGCGGCGCAGCGTGGGGCCATTGGCGATTACGTGCGGCGCTGCTGGTCAACCGATCCCGACGCGCGCGACCTGGACAAGATGCAGGTGCTGCTGACCGTGACCACTGACACCGGTGGCGTTGTCCGGCGCGCCAACGTGGCGGACGAGGACGCCAGCCGCGTGACCCGCGACCCGATACTGCGGGCGTTTTCCGAGCGGGCTGTGCGCGCCGTTCTCGATCCCAACTGTGCCAACCTGCCGTTGCCACCAACCATGCTGGGACAGGTCCGCACATTCACTTTCAGATTCCGTCCGTGAGGGGTTTCGCTTGAGGAAGGATCCAGGATGAACCCGTTGCCAACCCCGCCGCTCAGCCGGCGTTCGCTGTTTGCCGGCGCCGGATCCATTGCCCTGTTCGCCGGCGTCGGTGCGGTGCGTGCGCAAACGCTGGCACCGCCTCAATCGGGTAGCGGCGGCCCGACTGCGGTGATCGATGTAAATCGCGCGCGGACCGACCCCATACCGATCGCCATCCCGGGATTCACCGGCAGTGATGGCGCTTCTGCCCAGCTCGGCCAGGACATTGCCAACGTGGTCACCAACGACCTCGCGCATTCCGGCCTGTTCCGGCCAATTGCCCAGCAGGCCTTTATTCAAGCCTCGGGCAGTCAAGGCGATATGCCGAACTTCCAGAACTGGAAGGCAATCGGTGCGCAGGCCCTGGTCACCGGGCGGGCGGAAGCACAGGGCGGTGGCCAAGTGCGCGTGGAGTTCCGGCTTTGGGACGTGTTGCCGCAGACGCAGCTTCAGGGCACGGCCTATACAACGAGCCAGGCCAACTGGCGGCGCATCGCCCATATCGTCGCCGATGTGATCTATGAGCGTCTGCTGGGAGAGAAGGGCTACTTCGATACCCGCATCGTCTACATCGCTTCCACCGGGCCGCGCGGGCGTCAGACCAAGCGCCTGGCGATCATGGATCAGGACAGCGAGAACAATCGGTACCTGACCGACGGGTCGTGGATGGTGCTCACGCCGCGCTTCCACCCGACCCGGGACGAAATCGCCTTCATGAGCTACGCAAACAACCGCCCGCGTGTGTATCTGTTCAGTCTCACCTCAGGTCAGCAGCGCATGCTGGGGGACTTCCCTGGCATGACCTTCGCCCCCCGCTTTTCCCCCGACGGCAACAGCGTGATCATGTCCGTCGCCACCGGCACCGGCTCCGACATCGTCAGCGTTGATCTGGCAAGTCATGGCTCGAGGCGACTGACCAACTCGGGTTCGATCGACGTCAGCCCCTGCTACAGTCCTGACGGGAGTCAGATCGCCTTCAACTCGGATCGGGGAGGGGATCAGCAACTTTACGTGATGGGTGCCGGGGGAGGCGGCGCCAGGCGGATCAGCTATGGCTCCGGCCGTTACGCCACCCCGGTCTGGTCGCCCCGCGGCGACCTCATTGCCTTTACCCGCTTTGGCGGCGAATCCGGCAACTTCTCGATCGGTGTCATGCATCCGGACGGCTCGGGTGAGCGCCTGCTCTCCGAAGGGTTTTCGGTCGAAGGCCCGACCTTTGCCCCCAACGGAAGGGTACTCATGTTCTGGCGCCAGTCAGCCGCGCGTGACAGCCGCGGTTCCGGCTTTTCATCGCGTCTGGTATCGGTGGACATCGCGGGCTTCAACGAGAGGGTTGTGGCGACTCCGACCGATGCGTCCGACCCGGCATGGTCGCCTCTCGCGGCCTGATTGTGATGCCCGGCGGAACCGACGGTTCTCGCGAACTTGACCGGCTTAGGCGCAAGCAGGTAATCGCATCCAGTGCCGGAATGGATTTACCCTTGTATCGGTTTGATGTAATTGCCGATGCCCACCCCAAGCCAGGAAAAAACAACATGAACAGCAAGATGATCGGCGCTTTGGCCGCCGTCGCCCTGTTGGCGGCCTGCGCGAACAAGAACGAGAACGCCTCGACTGGGGCAGGCGCGGCAGCCACGGCCGGTCCGGCCCCTGGCAGCGAGGAGGATTTGGTGGCGAACGTCGGAGACCGCGTCTTCTTCGACTTCGATCGCTCCACACTCAAGCCTGATGCAATGGCAACCCTCGACCGCCAGTCGGGCTGGCTGGCCAAATACCCGCAGGTCAATGTGCAAGTGGCCGGCAATTGCGATGACCGCGGAACCGAGGAGTACAACCTCGCGCTCGGCCAGCGCCGGGCGAATGCCAGTCGCGACTATCTGGTCGCCCGCGGCGTCGCGGGGTCACGTATCAGCACCATCAGCTATGGCAAGGATCGTCCGACCGCCCTTGGCGACAACGAGCAGGCCTGGGCGCAGAATCGCAATACCATCACTTCGGTGCGCTGACGGTTTCATTTCGACGCGGCCCGGATCACCAGCCGGCGGCCACTGGCCGCCGGTTTTGCTTGCGCGGCGGCTGCCATATGACCGCGCCAGGGTTCAGCCCAGGTCAGCCGTGCGCGATGCTGCTCTGGAAAGCAGGTTCCGGCGAGCCATCGGCATGCGGCCCAGGAGAGTTCAAATGGTCCAGTCACGTGTGGCTTACCTGATCGTTGTACTCGCCCTGCTGACAACGGCGGCGCCAGCCTTCGCGCAGGTGGAAAGCCGGGAAGGCATCGCTCTGCAGAACCAGATCCTGGAATTGCGGCGCCAGATGCAAACCCTGCAGGAGCAGACGAGGGGCGGTGGCAATCCAACCTATCTCGGTCGTGCTCCTTTGCCTCCAACCGCCGGAGGCAGCGATTTGGTCGCTCAGTTGCTCTCCCGCGTTGACGCGTTGGAGGAACAGGTCCGCCAACTGCGCGGTCGCGTTGACGAGACGCAGAACGAGCTGCAGCGCCAGGGGGCCGATCTCAGCAAGCGGATCGATGACATGGCATTCCAGACACAGAATCCGCAGGGTGCCAGACCGGCTGGCGCCCTCCCCAGGGCAACTCAGCCATCGGCACCGCCCGGCTCCAGCTCGTCGCCGGTACCGCCAGTGGCTGCCAACCCGGTGCCGGCGGCTCCCTCGCCTCCGGTTCGAAGGACGCCGGAACTGTCGTTGCAGGAGGGCAATGCCGCATTGGCTCGCCGGGACTATGCCGGCGCCGAACAGGCGGCACGCGAGGTACTGACAGGCAGCCGCGCCTCGCCGCGGGCCTACGACGCCCAATTCCTGTTGGCTGAGGCCCTGATGGGTCAGCATCAGTATTCGCAGGCGGCAATCGCCTTTGACGATACCTACAATCGCGCCAGAAAAGGGGCGCATGCGCCCGATGCGCTGCTCGGGCTGGCGAATGCCTTGATCGCCATCAACGAGAAAAAGGCGGCCTGCGACTCGCTTGGCAAGCTGCGCGCGGAATATCCGACGCTACGCTCCGAGACCCGCGATGCAGCAACGGCGTCCGCGCAGCGGGCTGGTTGCAGGTAAGGTGAGCGCTCCGCCTCTCATAACCGACGCCGAGTTTGCCGCGGCTATGCAGGACCTCGGGCCTTTCGAACCGGCGCCACGCCTGGCGGCTGGCGTGTCTGGCGGCGCCGACAGCCTGGCGCTCGCGCTGCTTGCGGACCGCTGGGCAAGGCATCGTGGCGGCTCGCTCCTCGCGCTGATTGTCGATCACGGCTTGCGAACCGAATCGCGTCACGAGGCGATGCTTACCCGCCAGCGGGTTGCCAGAATGGGCATCCCCGCGCGATTGTTGTCCATCGAAGGTCTTGCGCGAGGCCCGGCTTTGGCCGAACGGGCGCGGGCGGCGCGATTCGCCGCGCTCGAAGCCGCCTGCAAGGACGCCGGTATTCTGCATCTGCTGCTTGGACACCACGCGGCGGACCAGGCCGAAACCTTGTTGATGCGGTCGCTCTCCGGCAGCGGCCCGGCCGGCATGGCCGCGATGCTGCCTTTCGTGGAGCTGACATGGCTCCGCATGCTGCGCCCCCTGCTTGCATTTCCACCAGTGCGGTTGCGATCCACCCTCACCGCCAACGGGCTAGGATGGATCGAGGATCCCTCGAACCGGGACATCGGCGCCACGAGGCCGCGCCTGCGCCTGCGGCGTCAGGATGGCGACGGGACCGGCTCGGCCACGGCTGCCCTGGTTCACGCGGCCGCTGCCTCCGGGAGGCGACGCGCGGAGCAGGCGGAACGGCTCGCCAGTGGGTTGTCCGAACACGTCGTGTTGCGACCAGAGGGATTTGCCCTGGTAACCGGCCGGTCAATGGCGCCTGACCTCCTTACTGCATTGATCCAAACCCTTTCTGGCGCGAAATACCCACCGGCGTCGCGGTCGGTCGCCGAGCTTGCCGCTTCTCCGCGACCGGCAACTCTGGGAGGTGTCCGGTTGCTGCCGGCCGGCCGCTGGGGGCCGGGACTGCTTGCCGTGCGAGAGGCCGCGGCAATGGCCGCTCCGGTCCCGGCGCTGCCCAATGCCATCTGGGATGGGCGCTTTCGGCTTCGGGCCGACGGCAAGGCATATGCCGGAGCGGTGGTGGGTGCACTGGGTGAAGCGGCATCGCGCCTGCGCTGGGCCTCGCCCTTGCCGTTCGTTGTGTTACAGAGCCTTCCCGCCGTCAGGTTCGGTTCCAGGATTCTTGCAGTTCCTCACCTGAATTTCCCGGATTGTCAGGCCCATGCACGTTGGCCTTTGATTTTCAGCCCCATTCGACCGGCGACGCCCTCCGGCGTTTCCATTTGGGGATGCATCAACGGCGGTAACACCCTATGTTGATGTAACCTCGTGTGGCCGGTTTACCTTTCAGTGTAAGCCAGCCAGCATGGTTGGCCGCTTGGACGTGAGCAGAGACACATGAGCAACTTTGGCCGCAACTTGGCACTGTGGGTGATCATAGCCCTGCTGCTGGTGGTGCTATTCAACCTGTTTCAGCCTGGTGCGACCCACAACGCGGCCACACAGGTCGCCTATTCCGACTTCATCAACGAGGTGAACAGCGGGCGCGTGCGCGATGTCGTCATCCAGGGGCGCACTGTCTCGGGCCAGCTTACCGATGGGCGGACCTTTCAGACCTATACGCCCGAGGACTCCTCGTTGGTCGGCCGGCTGACAGACAAGGGCGTGCGGGTGATCGCCAAGCCGGAGGATTCCGACGTTAACCCTCTGCTGCATTACCTGCTGTCCTGGTTCCCGATGTTGCTGCTGATCGGGGTCTGGGTTTTCTTCATGCGCCAGATGCAGGCCGGGGGCGGCCGGGCCATGGGGTTCGGCAAATCGCGCGCCCGCATGCTGACCGAAAAGCAGGGACGGGTGACGTTTGACGACGTTGCCGGCATCGACGAGGCGAAGGGCGAGCTGCAGGAAATCGTCGAATTCCTCAAGGACCCCCAGAAGTTCCAGCGGCTCGGGGGCAAGATACCGAAAGGCGTGCTGCTGGTCGGTCCGCCCGGCACCGGCAAGACCCTGCTCGCCCGCGCGATCGCGGGCGAGGCGAATGTGCCGTTCTTCACCATTTCCGGCTCGGATTTCGTCGAGATGTTCGTCGGCGTCGGCGCATCGCGCGTGCGCGATATGTTCGAGCAAGGAAAGAAGAACGCCCCCTGCATCATCTTCATCGACGAGATCGACGCTGTGGGCCGCCACCGCGGTGCCGGCCTGGGCGGCGGCAATGACGAACGCGAGCAGACGCTGAACCAGATGCTGGTCGAGATGGACGGCTTCGAAAGCAACGAAGGCGTCATCCTGATCGCTGCGACCAACCGTCCCGACGTATTGGACCCGGCGCTGTTGCGGCCGGGACGCTTCGACCGCCAGGTCGTGGTGCCCAACCCGGACGTGAACGGGCGGGAGAAGATTCTGCGCGTCCATATGCGCAAGGTGCCGTTGGCGTCCGACGTTGACCCCAAGGTGATCGCCCGCGGCACCCCCGGCTTCTCCGGAGCCGACCTTGCCAACCTGGTGAACGAGGCCGCCTTGCTGGCCGCGCGGATCGGCAAGCGCGTCGTGGCGATGGCCGAGTTCGAGGCGGCCAAGGACAAGGTGATGATGGGCACCGAGCGACGCTCGCTGGTGATGTCCGAGGCGGAAAAGCGGATGACCGCCTATCACGAGGGCGGTCACGCGCTCTGCGCCATGCACGAGCCCGAGTGCGACCCGGTGCACAAGGCCACGATCATTCCGCGCGGCCGGGCGCTGGGGTTGGTCATGAGCCTGCCGGAAGGCGACCGCTACTCGAAGAGCAAGTCGAAGCTGCTCGCCGAGTTGACCATGGCGATGGGCGGCCGCGCAGCGGAGGAGATCATCTTCGGGCCCGACAAGGTGTCCAACGGCGCGGCCGGCGACATCAAGATGGCGACGGATCAGGCGCGCCGGATGATCACCGAGTGGGGCATGAGCGACAAGCTCGGCATGATCGCATACGGCGACAACAGCCAGGAGGTGTTCCTGGGTCACTCGGTGACGCAGAACAAGAACGTCTCGGAGGCAACCGCGCGCGAAATCGATGCCGAGATCAAGGACATCATCGATCGCGCCTATGCCAAGGCCCGGCGGATCCTGACGGAGAACATCGAGGAACTGCATCGGTTGGCGCGCGGCCTGCTGGAGCACGAGACCCTGACCGGCGACGAGATCCGCACCGTTTTGCGTGGCGAGCCGGTCATCCGCAAGGTGGTCGATGAGCCGGCCCCGGAGAGCCGGCGGGCGTCGGTGCCGACCGCCGGCCGGCCAGCGGCTCCGACACCGCCCGCGGGCGGACTGGGACCTGCGCCACAGCCAGGCTGATGCCCGCAGGAGCTGGGCCGGGTTGCGGCGCCGGCCCACGCGGTCCACGTTCATGGGCCGGCCTGAGCCTCGACCGGCCACGCGTCATGGGCGTGCTCAATGTCACGCCGGACAGCTTCAGTGACGGCGGCGACTTTCTCGACCCTGAAGTCGCGGTCGCCGCGGCGCTGGAGATGTTCGCCGATGGCGCCGACATCATCGACGTAGGTGGAGAAAGTACGCGACCTCGGTCTCGCCCGACACCACCGGAAGTCGAGCAGGCGCGCATACTTCCGGTTGTCCGGCGTCTTGTCGCCGCCGGTGTCCGCGTCTCGGTTGACACGCGGCATGCAACCACGATGGAAGCGGCACTCAATGGCGGGGCGAGCGTGGTCAATGACGTTTCCGGCTTGGCCTTCGATGCGCGTGCGGCATCGCTGATCGCTTCGCGCCGCTGCCCGGTCGTGCTGATGCACATGCGTGGCGAGCCCGCCGATATGCACGCCCATACCCATTATGGAGACGTCGTCGGCGCGGTGTGTCGGGAGCTGGCGGACCGCGCCTTCCGGGCCGAAGCCGCCGGAGTTTGCCGGCACAATATTGTGCTTGACCCCGGCATCGGCTTCGCCAAGACGCCGGGACAATCGATGCAGTTGTTGCGACGATTACCGCAAGTGGCGGCACTGGGGTACCCGGTCGCCGTCGGCGTCTCCCGCAAATCGTTCATGGCCGATGTCACCGGCGAGCCGAACCCGCGTCAGCGCTTGCCCGGCTCCTTGGCCGCTGGCTTGTTCGCGCTTTCGCGCGGCGCGACCATACTGCGGGTCCACGACGTTCGGGAAACAGTGCAGGCGCTGCGGGTCTGGCAGGCCCTGGCCCGAGCGCCCAATCCGCCCTGAACCAAAGGAGTATCGCATGCGGCGCCGCACTGTGCTCAACATGCCGGAGGAATAATGGCACCCGCGAGACACCTCTTCGGTACTGACGGCATCCGTGGCACCGCGAACACGGATCCCATGACCGCAGAAACTGCACTGCGGCTCGGTCAGGCGGCCGGGTTGTTGTTCACGCGGGGCAGCCACCGCCATCGCGTGGTGATCGGCAAGGACACTCGCCTTTCCGGCTACATGATCGAGCCCGCACTGACCGCCGGGTTCATCGGCGCGGGCATGGACGTCACCTTGGTAGGTCCGCTCCCCACACCGGCGATCGCGATGCTGACCAGAAGCTTGCGGGCAGATCTCGGCGTGATGATCTCAGCCTCGCACAATCCCTTCGAGGACAACGGCATCAAGCTGTTCGGACCTGACGGCTTCAAGCTCAGCGACGAGACGGAAGCCGAAATCGAATCCTTGATGGCGAGTGATATGCGGTCTCGCATGGCTCCGCCGGCTTCGCTCGGGCGTGCCGCCCGGCTGGATGACGCGGGCGGTCGCTACATTGAGGCCGCGAAGGGCAGTTTTCCGCGCGGACTGCGGCTGGACGATTTGAAGATAGTGGTCGATTGCGCGCACGGCGCGGCCTACCGCGTGGCCCCGATCGTCCTGTGGGAATTGGGCGCCACCGTCATCCCGATCGGCGTTTCGCCTGATGGCTTCAACATCAACCGCGGCTGCGGTTCGACGGTGCCGGGTTATCTCTGCTCCCACGTCATCGAACAGGGCGCGGACCTCGGGATTGCATTGGACGGCGATGCCGACCGGCTGCTGATTTCCGATGAAAAGGGTGAACTGATCGACGGCGACCAGATCCTGGCGCTGATCGCGCAATCCTGGGCGGCCAGCGGCCGGCTGCAGGGAGATGGTCTGGTCGCCACCGTCATGTCCAATCTTGGACTCGAGCGTTTCCTGCATGGCCAGGGACTGACCTTGCATCGTACGAAGGTCGGAGATCGCTATGTCGCGGCGCGCATGCGCGAGCTTGGAATGAACCTTGGCGGCGAACAATCCGGTCACGTGATCCTGTCCGATTTCGCCACCACGGGCGACGGGCTGCTCGCCGCGCTCCAGGTACTCGCTGTCATCGTCCAGCAGGGACGCTCGGTACGCGAGGTCTGCCGGATGTTCACGCCGCTGCCCCAGTTACTGAAGAACGTCCGTTTCGCCGGGCCTTCACCGCTCGGCAGCGAGCATATTCAGCACGCCATCGCCGAGGCCGAACTGGCGCTGAATGGCTCGGGCCGGCTGGTGATCCGCGAAAGCGGCACCGAGCCGTTGATCCGCGTGATGGTGGAAGGCGACGATGAAGCACTGATCGGCCGCATGGTCGAGGAGTTGTGCGCTACCATCGCCGCGGCGGCGTAATTCAGGTCGCATCCTTCAGAAGGTCAGCTACCACCCGCTCGAGATGCCGAAGCGTATTGCAGACCGTGACCACGTTGCAGTACGGCGCATAACGGAACATGTCGGAGTCGCCGGTGCCCCAGGCGGAGCGGAATTCGGGATTCAACCAAATGATCCGCTTCGCCCGCTGCGACAGCCGTTGCATGATGTCCGTCCGCGGATCGGTACGGTTGCCGCGCGCATCGCCAAGAACGATGATCGTCGTCTTGCTGGAGACATAGCGCTCCCACCCGTCCTCGAAATCGGCCAGTGAATTGCCGTAGTTCGATGAGCCGAAACCCATTGCCTGCATGATCTTGGCGATCGCGGTCTCGATCGGTTCGGTCTCCAGGATATCGCTCACCTCGATCAGGCTTCCAGCGAACGCAAACGACCGGATGTCCTTCAGCGCCTCGTTCAGCGCGTAAAGGAACATCAGCAGGAACTGCGCCAT
Source organism: Acetobacteraceae bacterium (assembly GCA_036555825.1). Taxonomy (GTDB): domain Bacteria; phylum Pseudomonadota; class Alphaproteobacteria; order Acetobacterales; family Acetobacteraceae; genus JAMXLO01. The sequence goes on from DATBKQ010000163.1 coordinate 22,071, forward strand.
CGCCGCAACCGAGCCGGACACGTCGCACAGTACCATCACCCGCGGTTTTTCGATGCGCTTCTGCTTCCAGACGGTGACGAACGGCACGCCGCCCCACCCCATGTTCTTGCGCAGCGTGCGCCGCACATCGAGGTGCCCCCGGAGCCGGCGGCGCCGGGTCTTCGCATAACGCGCGGCAAGCCGCTTAGCCATCGCACGGACCAGTATTCGCATCCGTTCGAGATCGCGCCGCTCAAGGTTGGTGAGGCGGGCGGACTTCAGCAGTTCCTCGCGGAACTTCTCGGTCTCGCCCCGGGCGAACAGCAGCAGGTTGCGCTCAACCAGGTCGCGCGCCTGGTCGCGCAGCGCCTCAACACGGTTCTCCAGTCGGTCGGCGGTCGCCTGGTCGCCGGCTTTGCGCAGTGCCTCCATCTCGCGCTCCGCCTGCCGCAGCCCCATTCGATCCAGGATCCGCCGGGAATACAGGTTCCGTTGGGTAAAGAACCGGATGTTCTGGATACCGGACTCACGGGCCGCCTGTTCCATCGCCGCGGCGAGTGCGGCGCGATCATCGTCGAGCAGCATCTGCGACAGCCCGCGTCCACCGCCGCCGCCGGTGCCCTCGCCACCGAAGCCTCCCTCAACGATCCGCATCTGCGGATCGGCCAGCGGGTCGTCGTCCGGGGCGAGGTTGTCGCGCCTGAAGTAAAGCTCGAAACACTCGTCGAATAGTTGCTTCTCCTCCGGCGTCTTTGCCAGCACCAGGGAAAGCGTGTCCTTCAGCACCGTTCGATCGCTGTAGCCGACCACCTGCACGGCGCGTGCGGCATCAATTCCCTCGGCCGCGGAAACCCGAATACCCGCGCTGCGGGCAGCCTGGAGGAACTGGCGCAACGGCTCGGATGCAACAGCCGCACTCATACCGGCAGGCCGGCCTCGTGCTTGGCCTTTTGCGTCAGCGTGGCGATCTGCTTGTTCGCAACCTCGACATCGGCTTCGAACTTCAGCAGCACGTTCAGTGTGTCATGCACCAACTCGGCATCCAGCGAGGCCGCGTGCAACAGCACCAGCACGCGCGCCCAATCGATCGTCTCGCTGATAGACGGCACCTTCTTCAGATCCAGCGTGCGCAACTGCTGCACAAACGCCACCAGTTCGCGCCGCAGGCTCGTCTCGATCCCTGGTACGCGCGACTGGATGATCCTGCCTTCCAGTCTCGCATCCGGGAATCCGATATGCAGGTGCAGGCATCGCCGCTTCAGCGCGTCGCCCAGGTCGCGCGTGCTGTTCGAGGTCAGCAGCACAATCGGTGGCTTGGCCGCGTGGATGCTGCCGATTTCGGGGATCGTGATCTGGTAGTCGGACAGGATCTCCAGAAGGAATGCCTCAAACTCCTGGTCGGACTTGTCGATCTCGTCGATCAGCAGCACCGCGCCTCCTGGCTGCTGCAGGGCGCGCAGCAGCGGACGCGGCTCCAGGAACTCCTGGGAGAAGAAAATATCGCCGAATGCATGCAGCTTGTTCAGCGCGGCCGGCAGCGTCTCGCTGGTGCCCAGCACGTCGCCGATCTTGTCCTTGAGGATCTGAGTGTACAGCAACTGCTTGCCGTATTTCCACTCATACAGCGCCTTCGCTTCGTCGAGCCCCTCATAGCACTGCATGCGGATCAGGGTTAGGCCGAGAAACGCCGCAACCGACTTCGCCAGCTCCGTCTTGCCGACACCTGCCGGTCCCTCGACCAGGATCGGCTTCTCCAGATGCTGGGCGAGGTACACAGCCGTCGCGATCTGCCGGCTGGGAATGTAGCCCACCGAAGCGAGACCCTCTTCCACCGCCCCGATCGAGGCCAGTTTGCGCGCGACCACCCCGGCCGGCGCCATTCCTGCGTCTGGCATTCAGCTTCCAATCGATGATGCTACCCATGGGTAGCATCCCTTCCGTGATTGCCAAAGGGGGGTAGGCCGGTAAGCTCACCGGAAGCCTGCAAGCGAGGGAAAGCATGGATTTCCACCTCAGCGCGGAACAGCGGCAGATGATCGCTTCGGTGCGTGAGCTGGCGCAGTCCCAGTTCAAGCCCAAGGCCGGCCGCTGGATGGATGGCAGCTTTCCCTGGGAAAACATGAAGCAGCTCGCCGCCCTCGGCGTCCTTGGAATGTCGGTGCCCGAGGACTATGGCGGGCTCGGCCTGCCCATCCTGGACACCGCGCTCATTCTCGAGGAGATCGCCAAGGCCTGCTACGCCACGGCCATGGCCGTGCTTGGCGAGGCGGGTGTGCAGACACGGGTCATTGCCCGTTACGCGCCGGCGGCCATCCGCGAACGCATCCTGCCCCGCGTCGTCGGCGGCGAGTGCATGCTGGCAATCTGCATGACGGAACCGCACGCGGGTACCGACGTCGCGAACTACCGCACCAATGCGCGTATCGTCGGCGATCAGGTCATTCTGAAGGGCACCAAGACGCTGATCAGCCGCGCCCCCGAAGCCGGCATGTTCGTCGTGTTCACCCGTGTCGATGGCAAGCCAGGCCGGGAGGGGATCGGTTGCGTGCTGCTGGAAGCCGGAACAAAGGGATTCGAGGTCACTGGCACCTACCACACGATGGGCGGTGAGAACCTGTACGAAATTCAGTTCAACGACTGCGAACTGCCGCTGGAGAACCTGGTGATCAAGGAAGACGGCTTCCGCAAGCTGCTGACCGCCTTCAACACCCAGCGCTGTCTCAATCCCAGCATTTCACTCGGCTTGGCCGAGGGCGCGTTCGATGAGGCGGTGAACTACGTTCGGGAACGCACGGTGTTCGGCAAGCCGATCGCCGATCATCAAGGCATACGCTGGAAGCTTGCCGACATGTTCAAGGACATCGAGGCGGGCCGCGGCATTCTTTATCGCGCCTGCCTGACCGCCAATCCATTTCCCGATCCATTCATGGCCGCCGCCGCGAAGGTGTTCTGCAACGAGATGTCGCTTCGCGTCACGTCGGAAGCTGTGCAACTGCATGGGGGCTTTGGCTTCACCGACGAGTACCCGGTGTCGCGGCTCTACCGCGGCGCGCGTTATGGCACGATCGGCGGTGGCACCTCGGAAACGCTGCGCGACCTGATGGGCCGCAAGATTGTCGGCGACCTCGACTTCGATCAGGGCATTCTCGGTCTGGGAACCTACTGAGGTGCTGCTGATCGAGGCAGATGGGAAGACTCTGGTTGCGGAGCACGGTATCGCTGTTCCGGACGCGGTGCTGGTCAGCGATGCCGCCGTCTGCAATTTGCCCGGACATGGTCCGTGGATGGTGAAGGCGCAGGTGCCCGTGGGTGGCCGCGGCAAGGCCGGCGGCATTGTCGGTTGCGCTACGCCGCAGGCAGTGGCCGACGCGGTGCAACAATTGCTGGGCCACCGCCTGAAGGGGCACTTGGTGGATGCCTGTTTGATCGAGCAGACCGCCACCGGCGCGGAACGCTACCTCGCGATCATGGTCGATGCCGCCAGCTACGGCCTGCGGGTGATCTATGCCGCGCAGGGAGGTGTCGAAATCGAGCAATCGGGCTCGGCGCGCAGCCGGCTGTGCCCGCCCCAGCCCGCCGGCGTTGCCGCGGCACTGACCGATCTGGCGGCAGACGAGCCGGCGCACTGGCGCGGCAATATCATCGCCACCGGTCGCAGGCTCGCCGCGCTGTTGCTGCAATGCGAATTGGCGCTTGTAGAAATCAACCCGCTGTTCGTATCCGAGACCGGCTGTATCGCAGGTGACGCAAAGCTGGTCGTTGATCTGAGCGCGATCGGACGCCAGTCGCGCATCGCGGCGCTGCTCGAGGCTCGGCCGAGGGCTTACGCGGACGCCAATCGCAAGCTGACCGACGGCTTCGATTATGTCGAAATCGACCCGGAAGGCGAGATCGGTCTGGTGACGACCGGCGCAGGGCTGTCGATGATGCTGATCGACGAACTCGCGGCGCGAGGCATGCGGCCACTGAACTTCTGCGACATCCGCACGGGTCAGATGCGTGGCAGTCCGGCGCGCGTGATACGCGTGCTGGAGTGGATCATGGCGCACCCATCCCTGCGCGCGGTCCTGGTGAGCGTGTTCGCCGGCATCACCGACCTCGCGGAATTCGGCGCCTTGCTGGCGACCGGGATCGAGCAAACTCCGGGCCTGCGTGTTCCGGTGGTGGCGCGGCTTGTCGGACGCGGAGCCGCGGAAGCTCGGCAGGTTCTCCAGGCGCGCCATCCGGACGTGCTGGTCACCGACGACCTCGAAGAGGCACTCCACTCGATCGCTGCGATCGCCAGTATGACGCGTCGATGATCGCCTCGCTCTCGCGCGCTACCCCGGTCATTGTCCAGGGCATTACCGGCCGGATGGGGCGGACGCATGCGGCGCTGATGCGCGCCTACGGCACCAATATCGTTGGCGGAACGTCCGCCCGAACCGATACAAGCGAAGTGGCTGGAGTGCCGGTGTTTGCCACCTGCCGCGACGCCGTTTTGGCCACCGGCGCGATTGCGTCCGTCGCAATGGCGCCCCCGTTGGAAACACTGGGGGCGGTCGAGGAGGCGCTCGATGCCGGCATCCGCCTGATCGTCACGGTGGCCGAGGGCATTCCGCTGCACGATGCCATGCAGATAGGCCGAGCCGTGCGGCGTGCCGGCGCAACCTGGATCGGCGGCTCGACACCTGGATTGGCGATTCCGGGGGAGGTGAAGCTGGGCTTTCTGCCGGACGTCTGTCTGCGTCCCGGCCCGTTCGGCATTATGTCGAAGAGCGGAACGCTCTCCTACGAGTGCGGTTATCGCCTGGCCCTGGCCGGACTGGGGCAGAGCATCTGGATTGGGGTCGGCGGCGATCAGGTGAAAGGTGCGCGCTTCGCCGACCTGCTTCCGCTGTTCTTCGCCGATGCACGCACGCGTGCGATCATCCTGGTCGGCGAGGTCGGTGGCAGCGAGGAGGAAGAGTGTGCCGATGCGCTGCTGCGCCTCGGCATGCGCAAGCCGCTGTATGCACTGATCGCCGGCCGCGAGGCGAAGGAGGGCGTGTCGATGGGTCACGCCGGTGCTCTCGTGCTGGGTGAAGCGGGATCACTCGTTTCCAAGACCCGGCGACTGACCGCCGCCGGCGCGCGTGTGTTCGGCTCGATCGAGCCGCTGATCGACGCCTGCATCCACGATATCACCTGATTTCGCGCACGAATTTCGCCTTTTCGGTTGCCGCCGCCAGCAGGAAGGACAGGTCGGTGCCGGTGGACACATATCGTGCGCCCTGCCGAACGAACTCCGCCGTCAGGTCGGGCCGCGAAGCCAGTCCGCCGACGCCGACATGCTTGCCGTGTTTCCGGCAGGCGGCGATCGTACGCAGGTAAGCGTCGCGCACCTTCGGGTGATCGAACTGGCCGCTGATGCCCATCTCGTTGCAGAGGTCATTGGTCCCGACGAGCATCATGTCCACGCCTTCGACCGCGGCGATCTCCTCCACGTTCTCCAGCGCGGCGATCGTTTCCATCATGACCACCACCATCGTCGCTTCGTTCATCGCCTGATTAAGGGCCGCGGCGGGGAAGCTGCGGTAATGATAGTGCGGCAGCGCTCCTCCGGCGCCACGCTCGCCCGCCGGGGTGAACTTGGCGAACCGAACCACCTCGCGCGCTTCCTCCGCCGAGCGGACATGCGGGGCGATAACCCCCATCGCACCGCCGTCGAGCAGTCGAGAGATGAACTCCGGCGTGTTGGCCGGCACCCGGACCAGCGGCGTGATTCCGCACTGCATGGCGGCGATGCATATCTGGCAGACCGCATCGATCGACAAGGTGTTGTGCTCCACGTCCACGTAGATCGTGTCGAACCCGGCAGTGGCGGCAATGCGGGCAATCTCGATCGAGCGGCAGAGCCGCACGGTCATCGAGGCAACGACCTCGCCGCGTCCTAGCTTCTCTTTCACGCGGTTGCGCAGGATGTTGCGGAGTTCGTCTGGCAAGCCTGCCTCCTCATCGGGACCACGGTTCGGCATCTGAAGCGGTCGGCCGAGAACCGCCGGGAGTATGCGCAACAGATCCTAAGGAGGCAAAGCCCCGGCATTCACCGCCGCTTCGCTATCCTTGCGGCAGTCGCCCTGGCGGCGCCAGACGCGCGAACGTGCGGCTGCGCCGACCTTCGCCGCCACGTCCGTGGCCGCTCTAGGCAAGACTCGCTGCATTGGCCAGACTGTGCCCCATAATGGATTTCCCATTCGATCTCCTGGGCAACGCCGTGGTTTCCGGGGTGCTGCTCGGTGGCTTCTACGCCGCTGTGACCATCGGCGTGTCCATTTCATTCGGCATGCTGGACATCGTCAACATTGCCCATCCTGCCTTCATTATCCTGGGATCCTACATCGCCTATATTGCCAATTCGGCACTCGGCATGGATCCCATTCTCGCGGCGACCATTGCGCTGCCGGCGTTCTACCTGCTAGGCGTGGTGGTGTATCAAATCTACTACCTGGCTTTCGAACGGCGGGGCGAAGAGGCATTGCGTGGCCTCGCATTCTTCTTCGGCCTGCTGTTCATCACCGAAGTCACGCTCGTGCTGGTGTTCGGCGTCGACTACCGCCTGGTGGAGGCACCCTATATCGGTCCTACCCTGCATATCGGCGCCGTCGATCTGCCGTTGCGACTCTTGGTGCCCTGCGTTGTCGCACTCCTGCTCGTTGGCGGGCTGCAGGTCTTTCTGTTGCGCACCTTCATTGGGCGCGCGATCCTGGCGGTTGCACAGGACCAGTTGGCGTTGCGTCTGATGGCAGCGGATCCGGTCCGCATCAAGCGCATCGCGTTCGGGATTTCGATCGCCACCGCATCGTTGGCCGGCGCCGTGCTGATCGTGATCCAGCCGGTCGAGCCCTCGATCGGCCGCGACTATATTGGCCGGGTGTTCGCCATTTGCGTGTTGGGAGGCATGGGCAGCTTCGCCGGCACATTGGTCGCGGCGATGACGCTGGGCCTCGTCGAGAGCCTGACGGCGACGTTCTATGGTCCGTCCTGGGCGCCCGCCGTGGCGTTTGGCTTCCTGCTGATCACCCTGGCGGTGCGTCCCGCCGGCATCCTTGGCCGCTGAGGCGTGAACGGCGCCAAGTTCGCCCTGCTGCTCTTGCTCGCGGCTGCCGCGACGTTCGCGGCGGTCTGGCTGATCGGCAACGCCTATCTGTTCTTCGCCGGTTACGTCGTGCTGCAGTACATCGCGCTGGCGACCGCATGGAACATCCTGGGTGGATACACCGGCTACGTGAACTTCGGCACCGCGGCTTTCTTCGCCTTGGGTGCCTACACAACAGTCGTTCTTCACAAGCTCACCGTGCTGCCGCTGCCGGTCATGATGGTGATCGGCGGGATTGTCTCCGGCGTCGTCGGTCTGGGCACCGGCTATCTCACGCTGCGCCTGCGCGGCGCGTTCTTCTCCATCGCGACACTGGCCTTGGCGGTCGTGGTGCAAACGCTGATCACCAACTGGAATTTTGTCGGCGGCTCGCGCGGCGCGTACATCGTGCGGCCCGCGACCGCTCCCCTGCTCGCCATCGACTACATCGAATACCTGTTCCTGGTGATGCTGGGCCTGGTCGTGATGGTGCTGGCCACCGCGCGAACCATCGAGCGCTCGCGCCTCGGCTATGGTTTTGCCACAATCCGTGACGACGAGATCGCGGCGGAGGCGTCAGGCGTGCCGACGCTGAGGCTGAAGTTGCTGGCGACCGCCATATCCGGTGCGTTCATGGGAATGGCGGGTGCGCCGCTGCCATACTATGTGACCTACCTCGATCCGGCCTCCGGCTTCAGCCTCGCATATGCGGTCAACGGGGTGGCGATGCCCCTGGTTGGCGGCACCTCGAGCTGGCTCGGCCCGGTGATCGGCGCGGTGCTGCTGGGTACGCTGCAGCAGGTGGCAACGGTCACCATCTCATCGGCACTCAATCTGCTGATCGTCGGATTGATGCTCGTGGCGTTCGTCATCGTGGCGCCAAACGGCATTCTCGGCCTGCTGTACCCCTCGGATGTGCGGACGAAACGGCGTGGGACACGCGCCGACAGGTCGCAAACGTGACCGCAGAGCCGCTGCTCGAAGTCACCGCGCTCGGCAAACGCTTTGGCGGGTTTGTCGCGCTGGAATCGGTCGAGTTGGTTGTCGAGGAGAATCAGCGGGTAGGCCTCATCGGGCCGAACGGATCCGGCAAGAGCACCTTGGTGAACTGCATGTGCGGCACGCTCCGCCACGAAATGGGCAGCGTGCGCTTCGCCGGGCAAGTCCTGGATGGTCTCTCCGCGCACGAACGCACACGCCTGGGCCTGGCTCGCAGCTTCCAGTTGCCACGCCCTTTCAACACGCTCTCGCTGGCCGACAATTTGCGAGTTCCACTGCTCTACAGCGGCCGCCGTGGTACGCGATCGATCGACGAGCGATGCATGGAGTTGCTGCGAATGGTCGGGTTGGCCGAAAGATCCGATCATTTGCCGCGCGATCTGACGCAGATCGAGATGCGCAAGCTGGAACTCGCGCGCGCGATGGCTGCCAACCCACGTCTGCTCATCGCCGACGAAGCAATGGCCGGCCTGTCGCATACCGAGGTGGACGACATTTTGGCCCTGCTGATCCGGCTGAACGAGCAGGGGGTCACGATCATCCTGATCGAACACATCATGCGGGCGGTGATGCACTTCTCCCAACGACTCGTCGTGCTGGTGGCGGGCCGCAAGATCGCGGACGGGAACCCGGCCCAGGTGGTGCGGGACCCGGATGTCGTGCGGGCGTACCTTGGCGAGTAGCCTCGACATTTCCCGGCTCGACGCCGGTTACGGCTCCGTCCGGGTGCTGCACGATGTTTCGTTGGCCGTCGCGGCCGGCGAGACCGTGGCCCTGCTTGGCACCAACGGCAATGGCAAGAGCACGTTGCTGAAATGCGTCATGGGCATTGTTCGACCGTCCGGCGGAAGCATCATCGCGGAGATCGACGGCACGCCGCACGAACTGACCGGACGTTCCACCGAAGCCATTGTCGAGCTCGGGATCGCATGCGTGCCGGAGGGGCGCCGGCTTTTTCCCAAACTTTCTGTCACCGAGAACCTGTTGCTGGGTGCATTTCGCCGCTCCGCCCGATCCGCCATCGCCAGGAACCTTGACTTCTGTTTCGAGACGTTCCCGCGCCTGCGGGAGCGCAGCCGCCAGCTCGCGGGCAGCATGAGCGGCGGAGAGCAGCAGATGCTGGCGCTGGCGCGTGCGTTGATGTCCGCGCCGCGCATCCTGCTGATCGATGAGCCCTCGGTCGGGCTGGCGCCGCTGCTCGTCGTGCGGACCATCGACAAGATCAAGGAGCTGAAGGACAACTATCGGCTCACTGTGCTGATGGCGGAGCAGAACTTCACTCAGGCGATTCGTATCGCCGACCGCGGCTACGTGATCGTGCATGGACGAATCGAGTTCGTCGGCAATTCGCCGGCGGAACTGAACGACAACGAGCTGGTCCGGCAGTTCTATCTGGGCGGCTGACATCTTCCGCTTCCGCACTGTAATCGGGATTTCCAACATTTAAGCAAGCCTCTCTGTCCAAGCCGCGCGGTCTGGGCTAAGCGGGGCGCAAATGCGACCGGACGAGGAAGGCAGGGCGGGTTCGCGCGCCTGGCTGCGGCGCGAGCAGCGCGCCGGCAACCGTGCGGCTCGGCCGATGGTGGCACTCGGGCTGCTGGGAATCGCAATGGCGGTTGGCCAGTCATGGTGTGCCGCGAGCTTGCTGGCAGGAGCCTTGACCGGTCGTTCGGAGAGCGTGTTCCCACTGCTGGCCGGCTTCGCCGCGCTGGCGCTGCTTCGGGCCGGCGTTCTCGTCATCAACGATCGTGCCTTCTTCAACCTTGGCGCCGTGGCGCGGCGCCGGCTCCGCACCGACGCGCTGTCGCGTCTGCTTCATGCCGGGCCGGCACTGCTGCGAACGCAGCACACGGGCGAGCTCACGACGACCGTCGTGGAGCGGATCGAGGCGCTGGACGGCCTGTATTCCCGCTGGCTGCCGACGTCCGCGCTTGCCGCCGCCGGCCCGGCGCTGGTGGCGATCGTGGCGCTGCTGGCGAGCCCGGTCGCCGGACTCGTATTGGTGTTGTGCGGCTTGATGGTGCCGGTCGCGATGGCACTGGCGGGGGTCGGTGCCACGGCGGCGTCGCGTGACCAGTTTCTCGCCCTGGCGCGCCTGCAGGCTCGCTTTCTCGACCGCGTGCGCGGCATCGCCACCATCGTGCTGTATGGCCAGGCGGATGCCGAAGCGCGTGCGCTCGCCGTTGCGGCTGACGAACTACGCCGCAGAACGATGCGCGTACTGCGCGTCGCGTTCCTGTCCTCCGCGGCGCTCGATCTCGCGGCAGCCGCGGCCTTCGTCGTGCTCGTTCTGCACATGACCGAGCAACTGCTGGCGGGGCATCTGGCACATCCTGTGACGGCGCTGTTCGTATTGCTGCTGGTCCCCGAGTTCTTCGCTCCGCTGCGTGCCTTCGCGGCGGCCTATCAGGATCGGTTGCATGCCAGCGGTGCCGCCGATGCATTGGCCGACCTGCCGCCCTCGCCGCCGCCGCCGTCGCCGAGAGAGATCCGTAACGTGGCCGCGCGCGGCATTGCCGTGGCGTTCGAGGATGTTTGTTTCGCCTGGGATCCGGCGCGTGGCCCCGCGCTGAATGGCTTGTCGTTCCGGGTCCCGGCGGGCGAGACCCTGGTGCTGGCGGGCCCGTCGGGCGCCGGCAAATCGACCGTGATCGAGATGCTCCTGGGCTTCGTGCGGCCCGATCGTGGCCGGGTGACGATAAATGGCGCCGATATCGCCGATCTTGTGCCGCAGGCGCTGGCGCGGCTCACCGCTTGGATCGGCCAGCGGCCGGTGCTGTTTTCGGGCACCATCAGGGACAACATTC
>DATBKQ010000164.1:0-6895 GCA_036555825.1 Acetobacteraceae bacterium
GTGACCGAGTCGCCGGTGTGCACCCCCATAGGATCGACGTTCTCGATCGAGCAGACAATGATGCAGTTGTCCGCGCGGTCGCGGACCACCTCCATCTCGAATTCCTTCCAGCCAAGGACGGACTCTTCGATCAACACTTCCGTCGTCGGCGAGGCCTCCAGCCCGCCGGCGACGATCTGCTCGAACTCCTCGCGGTTATAGGCGATGCCGCCGCCCGTGCCGCCCAACGTGAAGCTCGGGCGAATGACCACGGGCAACCCGGTCAGCGCCACTGCCGCGCGCGCCTCCTGCAGCGAATGCGCGATCGCCGAGCGCGGCGATTCGATGCCGATGCCCGCCATGCAGTCACGGAACTTCAGCCGGTCCTCGGCACGCTCGATAACCTCGGCGCGCGCGCCGATCAGCTCCACGCCGTACCGCTCCAGCACACCGGACCGCATAAGATGCATCGCGGTATTCAGCGCGGTCTGGCCGCCCATCGTCGGCAGCAGCGCATCCGGCCTTTCGCGCGCGATGATGCGTTCGACGATCTCAGGGGTGATCGGCTCGACATAGGTCGCGTCCGCCAGGCCAGGATCGGTCATGATGGTGGCCGGGTTGGAATTGACCAGGATAACGCGATAGCCTTCCGCTGTAAGCGCCTTGCACGCCTGTGCGCCCGAGTAGTCGAACTCGCAGGCCTGGCCGATCACGATCGGCCCCGCGCCGATGATCAGGATTGATGCGATATCGGTGCGCCTGGGCATCGAGCGGTCTATGACGCGGACGCTGGTGGAGCGGACATCAATCGGAGGGAAATCGCGCTTCGTGAGCGGCGGCTGGGGTCGATGTCACTGCGTATGGCATGCAGAAGTTCGTTCAGCAGTTCGTCCGCGCGCGCCGCGCTCCTGTTCGAGAGCTCATCTTGAAATGCATAAAGCGTTGTGAGTACAGCCGCGGGAGCCACAAGCGAAATGCCGTTGACTGCATTCGCGTACTTGGCCCGGTCCTCACCAGTTATATTGCCGCGCTGAACAACACGCGATAGTGCATCGACATATTCTGTGTAGCGCTCACGTTTCAGGTTGCGCCAGGCGTGTTCGTGCTCCCGTCGCTTGGTCAGAACATAGGTTAAGGCTGCAACCAGTAGAGCGGCAGTCCCTGTTACCATCGCGGCAAACATCGTGCTATCCACTGGCGGACTTCCCGGTCTGCGAACCGCTGCGCAGAAGAACGCGCGCGGCATTCGCTCCTGCCGGGGTCAACTCCAGGTGCCAGTGACATTGCAGGGCTCCTTCCGGCAACCGGATCGGCTCGTATATCAGCCGTTCGCGCAGTAGGTCGGCAACCGCGTCGCAGAATGCCGCGTAATCGATCGGTTGCGCGACGAGCGAGCAGAACCGCTGGTGACCTGTCTCGATGTTAGGCTCGTTGATACTGTGCCGATATGCTGCCACCAGCAGCAGCGATCGCGCGTCCATCTCAGGCCCGCTGCTCGATCATATCGATGAATCTCGCGAACAGGTAATGGCTGTCGGTCGGCCCGGGGCTCGCCTCGGGATGGTACTGCACCGAGAAAGCCGGGCGGTCGGTGCACGCCAGGCCCTCGTTCGATCCGTCGAACAACGATACATGCGTCACCTGTGCGCTCGGTGGCAGGGTGTCCGGATCGACCGCGAAGCCATGGTTCTGGCTGGTGATTTCCACCTTCCCGGTCCTCAGGTCCTTCACTGGCTGGTTCGCGCCCCGGTGGCCGCGCTCCAGCTTGTAGGTCTTTGCCCCCAACGCGAGCGCCAGCAGTTGGTGGCCCAGACAGATCCCGAACACCGGCACCCCGGCATCGAGTACACCGCGGATGGACGGCACGGCGTATTCGGCGGTCGCGGCCGGATCGCCCGGCCCGTTCGACAGGAACACCCCGTCCGGTTCGCGGCGCAGAATGTCCTCGGCCGTCGCGGTGGCCGGAACCACGGTGACGCGGCATCCGGACGAGGCCAGGCAACGCAGGATGTTGCGCTTCGCCCCGTAATCGACCGCCACGACGTGGTGCCGGGGTTCGGCCTGACGCCCCGTCCCGGCCGGCCATGCCCACCGCGTCTCCTCCCACTCATAGGATTGCGGGCAGGATACCTCGCGCGCCAGGTCCATGCCGAAGAGGCCCGGCCAATCCGCGGCCTGCGCCCGCAGGTCAGGAAGGTCGAACCGTCCGTCGGCGGGGAACGCCAGCACCCCATTGGGTGCACCCCCATCGCGGATGCGCACGGTCAGCGCCCGTGTGTCCACACCCGCCAGACCGGCGATGCTTCGTGCCCTCAGCCATGTGTCCAGATGCTGCGCCGATCGCCAGTTAGAGGGTTCGGTGATGTCCTGCTTCACCACCAGCCCGCGCGCCGCCACGCTCCCCGCCTCGATGTCCTCGCGGTTGGCGCCGACATTGCCGATATGCGGGAAGGTGAAGGTGATGATCTGCCCGGCGTAGGATGGGTCCGTCAGCGTCTCCTGATAGCCGGTCATGCCCGTGTTGAAGCACACCTCGCCCACCGGCGCCGGTCCCGCGGTATGCGCGCCAAAGCCGCGGCCCCAGAACACGCCGCCGTCGGCCAGCACCAGCGCCGCGGTTGCGCCAGCGGGAACGGTCTCGCCATCGGCCGGTTCGCGTTCGGCCCGCGCCGCGACCGGTCCGCCCGGGAGGTCGCTCAGGCCAAGGCCGGTGGCGGCGATCACCGCCGCCCAGTGCCGCGAGGGGATCAACCCTGCCTGGCGCCACTTCCGGACCGCCTCGGTTCCCACGCCGGTCAGCCGTGCCGCCGCCTCGGCACCTCCCAATCGTTCGATGATGGAATCCACGCCCGACATGGCCCGGACATACGGGAAATCATTTCCCAACTCAAGGCTGGATTGCAAGGCCGGGAACTTTCTTCCGGCAATGGGCCGCCTGTGCAGGCATCTGCATATAGTAGAGGGCTGTTTTCTCGAAGGGTGTCGCCATGGGCCTGCGCGAGCAGTTCACCGAGCAATTGAAGATGTCGATGAAGGCCGGCGACGCGCCGCGCACATCCACGCTGCGCATGATCCTGGCCCGGCTGAAGGACGTCGACATCGCCGCCCGTCCCAAGGGAATCAATCGCGTGCCGGATGAGGAGATCGTCGGCATGTTGCGGGGCATGGTGAAGTCGCGGCGCGAGTCGGTGGAGCTCTATTGCCAGGGGCGCCGCCAGGACCTGGTGGACAAGGAACAAGCCGAGATCGCGGTTATCGAGACGTTTCTCCCTCCACAGATGGATGAGACGACCATGGAACAGGCGATCGGGGCTGCGATTGCCGCAACAGGTGCCACCAGCATCAGGGACATGGGCAAGGTGATGGCTGCGCTCCGGGCAAGGCACGCTACCACGCTGGACCTGGCCAAGGCGGGCCCGATGGTGAGGGCGAAGCTGTCATGACCTCCGCGCCCTGATGCCGCTCCCGTCCGCTTTCCTTGACGAGCTCCGCCTTCGCGCACCCCTCCCGGCGATCGTCGGTCGGCGCGTGCGGCTGGTCCGCGCCGGCCGCCAGTGGAAAGGCTGCTGCCCGTTCCACGGCGAGAAGACCCCCAGCTTCTACGTCTATGCGGACGGCCACTACCACTGCTTCGGCTGCGGCGCCCATGGCGACGCCATCGGCTTTGTCATGCAGAGCGAGGGCGCCGGCTTCATGGAGGCGGTCGAGCGGCTTGCCGCCGAGGCCGGTGTGGAGGTGCCCAGGCCAACGCCGGAAGCAATCGACGCGGAGCGGAAGCGGCTCGACCTTGCCGGCGTCCTGGAGGCAGCACAGGTCTGTTTCCAGCGCAGGCTGTTCCTGCCCGATGGGCGGCACGCCTTGACCTATCTGCGAGGGCGCGGGCTGTCCGAGGACACCATTCGCCGCTTCGGCCTGGGCTGGTCCGGCGAAGCACGCGGCAGCCTCGGCGCCGATCTCGGCCGCGACGGCATCTCGACCGAGCAACTGTTGGATGCCGGTTTGATGCGCCGGGACGATGAAACCGGCCGGACATTCGATCTGTTCTTCAATCGCGTGATGTTCCCGATCCGCGACAGGCGTGGGCGGGTCGTCAGCTTCGGTGGCCGCATCCTCGGGGATGGCCAGCCGAAATATGTCAACGGCCCGGAGACGGCGCTGTTCGCCAAGCGGCGCACGCTCTACGGGCTGGATCTGGCGCGGGAGGCAGTACGTGGTGGCGCGTCGTTGCTGGTCGTCGAAGGCTATATGGACGTGATCGCCCTGGCGCAGGCCGGTATCGGCGGCGCTGTCGCCCCTCTCGGCACGGCGTTGACCGAAGAGCACTTCGAGGAACTTTGGCGTCTCGCACCCCAGCCGATCCTGTGCTTCGACGGAGACGCCGCGGGAGCACGCGCGACCGAGCGCGCCCTCGCGATAGCTCTGCCGCTTGTCGGTATCGAGCGAACGGTGGCGACGATCGCCTTGCCGAACGGCCACGATCCTGACGATTTCGTTCGAAAGCAGGGAGCTGATGCGTTCAGACAGGTTCTGAACAACCCAAGGTCGATGTCCGCTTCCATCCTTTCCGCGGCGAAAAGCGGCCAGCCAACCAGGACCTTGGAGCAACGCGCTGCAGTAATGGCGAGGCTCGAAAGCTTCATCGATACGCTTGGCGATACAACCCTCAAGTGGGAGTACCGCCGGTCGTTGTGTTCGCAGCTTCGGAAGGATTTCAAGGGATTGCCGGCTCCTGCCGATCGATCCGGACTGGCTGGCCCCATCACCGGCAGCGCGCACCGCGATTTTGAGCGCCTGCGTATCCTCAGCGCCATTCTGTTGCACCACCCGATGCTGCTGCGGGACGTGGAACATGCCTATCTCGGTCTCGACCTGCCGCGCCCGCTCGCGGTCCTGAGATCGGCACTGCTGGAGTGGGCGGAAGCGGCGGATATCCTTGACTCGCCAGGGCTGATGTCCCACCTCACGGTTTCTGGATTGCAAGCTGAAGTTGACCAGGTCCTGGCGCCGGTGCCCGTGCCGTTGCCGGCCTGCGTTTCGTCAGCGGCGATGCCGGCGGAGGCCGAGGCGGGTTGGTGGCACATCTTCGGGTTTCTGAGCGTGCAGCGGTTGGGCGAGGAAATCGCATTGGCCGAGGCCGCGTGCCGAGCCGACCTGACGCCGCAGAGCCAGAACCGTCTGATCGCGCTGAAGACGGCGCTCGACAAGGTCATCAGCGGTGAACCAGATGGCGTGGACCTCGCCGCGTGAAGAAGAGGACGTAGGAGTTAACTGAACGATGGCCACGAAGCCCTCTGTCGCCGCCGATACCGTGACCGCCGAACAGGACGTCGAGACCACGCTGCTGGATGTGCAGACCGCGGCCGTCAAGCGGCTGATCGCGCGCGGCAAGGAGCGCGGCTACATCACCTTCGACGAGCTGAACGCGATCCTGCCGCCGGACCAGAACAGCTCCGAGCAGATCGAGGACGTGATGGCCAATTTCTCGGAAATGGGCATCCAGGTCGTCGAGGGCGAGGAGACCGAGGAGGGCGAGGCTCCCGTCGTCAAGTCGGAGAAGACCGACGAGGCCGAGGAAGAGCAGACCGGCAACGTCGATGAGGAGAGCCTTGGCCGCACCGATGATCCGGTGCGGATGTATCTGCGCGAGATGGGCAGCGTCGAGCTGTTGTCGCGCGAGGGCGAGATCGCGATTGCCAAGCGCATCGAGGCGGGACGCGACATGATGATCGGCGGGCTGTGCGAGAGCCCGCTGACCTTCAAGGCGATCATCTCCTGGCACGACCAGCTCAAGGCCGGCCGCATGCTGCTGCGCGACATCATCGACCTGGAGGCGACCCAGGGCGCTGGTGCGCCCTCGCCCGACGGCAGCGTGACGACCGACAGCAACGGTGCCGGCGGCGGCAACGGTGCCGCGGATGCGATGGACGGCGCGGACGACATGGATGGCGATGACGAGGGCGACGGCCCAGGCATTTCACTGTCCGCGCTGGAAGAGAAGCTGAAGCCCGAAGTGCTGGCGAACTTCGAGGAGATCGAGGCGCTCTACAAGAAGCTGCACAAGGTGCAGAGCCGCCGGCTCGAGACGATGACCTCGGGCGAGGAGGTCACGGCTCGCTCGGAGAAGAGCTACGAGCGCCAGCGCGAGGAGCTGGTGAAGAAGGTCGAGCAGGTGCGGTTGCACAACAACCGCATCGAGGAGCTGGTGACCCAGCTCAAGCAGCTCAACCAGCGGCTGACCGCGCTGGAAGGGCAGTTGCTGCGCACCGCCGAAAGCTGCAAGGTGCCGCGCGAGGAATTCCTGAAGAACTATCGCGGCCAGGAGCTGGATCCGAACTGGGTCGAGCGCGTCGCCAGGTTGCCCGCCAAGGGCTGGAAGCCCTTCGTCAGCAAGCACGCGACCGACATCGCCAACGTGCGCGGCCAGATCGCCGCGGTGGCGAACGACGCCAGCCTGCCGATCGGCGAGTTCCGACGCGTCTACATGACGGTGAGCCGCGGCGAGCGCGACAGCGCGCGGGCGAAGAAGGAGATGATCGAGGCGAACCTGCGCCTGGTGATCTCGATCGCCAAGAAATACACCAATCGCGGCCTGCAATTCCTGGACCTGATCCAGGAAGGCAACATCGGCCTGATGAAGGCAGTCGATAAGTTCGAATACCGCCGCGGCTACAAGTTCAGCACCTATGCCACGTGGTGGATCCGCCAGGCGATCACCCGCAGCATCGCCGATCAGGCGCGCACCATCCGCATCCCGGTGCACATGATCGAGACGATCAACAAGCTGGTGCGCACCTCGCGCCAGATGCTGCACGAGATCGGCCGCGAGCCGCAGCCCGAGGAGCTGGCCGACAAACTCGGCATGCCGCTCGAGAAGGTGCGCAAGGTGCTGAAGATCGCCAAGGAGCCGATCAGCCTG
>DATBKQ010000165.1:0-12304 GCA_036555825.1 Acetobacteraceae bacterium
AGTCGGCGGGCAAGGAGCTGGTCACCTACCTGATGGAGCGCGAGCAGGTGGAGGAGCGCGACAACGCGGTGGCCGGTTACGACCTGCCGCCGTTTGCCGGGATGCTGGACTTCAAGATCTGGGAAACGGTCGAGCCGCCGCCGGGGACGGTGTATAATTACCCGATCCGCCCCTGGCACAACGCGAAGCCGAGCCTGACGGCGTCGGAGGCGTCGCCCGACATCGCTGTTCAGGTGTATAATCGGGCGATCCACAACCAGATGATGGCGCGGATCAAGGAAGGGCAATCGATCAAGCAGGTGATTGCCTGGGCGAAGGACGAGCTTGAGGGCTTCGCGCGCTGAACCGTTTCGCGAGAAACCGGGCGGCTGGCGTTGCACATTGCGACGCCAGCCGCTAGCGTGGCCGGCAAGCAAGAACCACGCGCCGAGGCGGCCTGCCAGGGGTCCGGGCAGACCGTTCGGGTGGCGGGAACGGCGTGGGTGCGTCGCCGTGCAGGGATTTCGGGGTGCTGCACAGTCTGGCCGGCGGCAATTGTGACGCCGCGGGCCGGGTAAGGGAGGTTGGCAATGGCAAACGGCACGAGCGTACCCGTTGGCGTAATGACGCCGGCCGTGGCGGGACGCCGCCGCGCAGGGAGTCTGCGGCGTTTCGCGCAGCGGCGGTCGACCGTTGCGTTCCTGCTCTGCCTGCCGCTGATCCTGCTGGTGGCGTGCTTCGTGATCTACCCGGCGTTCTACGCCATCTGGCTGAGCCTGCTGAACAAGAAGATGACCCAGTTCGTCGGGTTGGGGAATTTCGCGTTCCTGCTGAAGCGGAACACGTTCCAACTGGTCATCTTTCAGAGCTGCCTGTTCGCGATCACCGCGGTGATCTTCAAGGCGTTCTTCGGGTTCATCATCGCCCACCTGATGCACAACATTCCGGGGAAGAACCAACGGGTCTGGCGGGGCCTGCTGCTGGTGCCGTGGGTGATCCCGCTGGCGCTGTCCACGTTGACCTGGTGGTGGATGTTCGATCCGTCCTACTCGGCGTTCAACTGGGTGCTGAACAAGCTTGGGTTCGCCTCGGTGCCCTGGCTCGGTGTCGGCTGGATCGCGCGGTTCTGCACCATCGTGGTGAATGTGTGGTACGGCACGCCGTTCTTCATGATCATGTACCTTGCGGCTCTGAAATCGGTACCGGATCAGCTTTACGAAGCGGCCGCCATCGATGGGGCGAATGCGGTGCAGAAACTGTTCTTCGTCACCCTGCCGATGATGCGCAACATCATCGCGATCACCGTGCTGTTCAGCCTGATCGTCACGTTTGCCGATTTCGATATCGTCCGCATCCTGACCGGCGGCGGACCGCAGGACAAGACACACGTGTTCGCCACATACGCTTTCCAGGTCGGCATCCAGTCCGGCGATATTCCGCTTGGCGCGGCGGACAGCCTGTTCATGTTCCCGATCCTCGCCATCGCGGCGTTCTTCGTGCTGCGCGGCGTGACGCGTCGCAGCAAGGAGATCGCGGCATGAGCAGCACGACCGCCGTCGCGGGACGGGTGCCGCGGGCACAGCTTCGCCGCCACAGCCTGCACCGCCAGCGCGCCTGGGCGCTGTGGGGCAGCTACATCGCCCTCGGCATTTTCGTCATCATGTTCCTGGTGCCGCCGTTCTACACGCTGATGACCAGCCTGAAGTCATCGGCGGAAATCTCGGCGCAGCAGGGCAACCCGTGGATCGTGCATCACCCGACGCTGGAGAACTTCTGGTACCTGATCACCTACCCGAACTTCCAGACCTATTATCTGAATTCGGTGATGATCACGATCGTGGTGGTCGCGATCAGCATGGTGATCTCGGTGCTGGCGGCGTTCAGCCTGGCGCGGATGGGGTTCTTCGGCAGCCAGGCGCTCAGCACCGGGGTATTCCTGACCTATCTGATCCCGGCGTCGCTGTTGTTCCTGCCGTTGTTCCAGATCGTCGGTTTCCTCGGGCTGATCAACAACATCTGGTGCCTGGCGCTGCTGTTCCCCACCTTGGCGGTGCCGTTCTGCACCTGGATCATGATCGGCTATTTCAGCTCGATCCCGAAGGAGCTGGACGAGGCCGCCCTGATCGACGGCGCCGGGTACCTGCAGATGCTGTGGCGGATCTTCATCCCGGTGGCGATGCCCGGCATTATCGCGGCGACCATCTTCGCCTTCACCGTGAGCTGGGGCGCGTTCCTGTATCCGCTGGCGTATCTCTATACCTCGAACCAGATGGTGCTGACGGTCGGCATCATCTCCGACCTGATCCGCGGCGATGTGTTCCAGTGGGGCAAGATCATGGCGGCCTGCCTGCTGGCTTCGCTGCCGCCGATCCTGATCTACGCCTTCCTGATGGATTACTACGTGGCCGGCCTGACCGCCGGCGCGACGAAGGGTTAGCACCCGATGCCGATTTCACCGCAAACCACGAGGGAACGAGAGTACCATGGCTGAAGTGTCCTGCCGCAAGGTTGTCAAGCTGTACGACGGCGGCGTGCAAGCGGTGAAGGGGATCGATCTGGAAATCGCGGACCAGGAGTTCGTCGTGCTGGTCGGGCCGTCCGGCTGCGGCAAATCGACGACGTTGCGGATGATCGCCGGGCTGGAGGAGATCACCGAGGGCGAGATCTGGATCGGCGGCGACGTGGTGAACGACGTGCCGCCGCGCGATCGCGACATCGCCATGGTGTTCCAGAACTACGCGCTGTATCCGCACATGAGTGTGTTCGACAACATGGCGTTCGGCCTGAAATTGAGGAAGTTCCCGCGCGACGAGATCAAGCGGCGGGTGGACGAGGCGGCGCGCATCCTAGATATCGGGACATTGCTGGATCGCAAGCCGCGCGCGTTATCGGGCGGGCAGCGGCAGCGCGTGGCGATGGGGCGCGCGATCGTGCGCAACCCGAAGGTATTCCTGTTCGATGAGCCGCTGTCGAACCTGGATGCCAAGCTGCGCGTGCAGATGCGCACCGAGATCAAGAAGGTGCACCAGACGGTGCGCACCACCACGGTGTACGTGACGCACGACCAGGTGGAGGCGATGACCTTGGCCGACCGCGTCGTGGTGATGAACCACGGGGTGATCGAGCAGATCGGCTCGCCGCAGGAGCTGTACCACAATCCGACCACTCGGTTCGTCGCCGGGTTCATCGGTTCGCCGGCGATGAACTTCCTGCCGGTGCGGGTGCAGGATGGCGCCAACGGCGGCCTGGCGATCCGCATCACCGAGCAGATCGTGCTGCCGGTACCGCCGGATCGTAGCGAACGCTACGGCAAGTACAAAGGCAAGGAGATGGTGTTCGGTCTGCGGCCCGAGCACCTGTTCGAGTATCACGAGATTGGTCGGCCAGGGTACACGCGGGTGGAGCTGCCGGTGGACGTAGTCGAGCCGATGGGCATGGAGACGATGGTGCACTTCTTCGTCGGCCATGACCCGGTCTGCGCCCGGGTCGATCCGGCAACGCATGCCGAACCTGGCGAGATGCTTCCGCTGACCGCCGACATGAGCAAGATGCACCTGATGGAGCCGGATACCGGGCGGGTGGTGTAAGCGACACCCCTTTCCCCGGGCACGGAAAAACGCCGGTCAATCGCGTGCAGCCGCGCGCGGCATAAGCACAAGGGCAGGGGGGTGACAGTATGGATTATCCCTATGACATCGGCCGCTACGCGCGGACCGTGACCACCAGTTCGGCCGAGGCGCAGCGGTGGTTCGATCGCGGTCTCAACTGGTGCTATGGCTATCACCACGAGGAGGGGGTGGCCTGCTTCGAGAAGGCGCTGGAGGCCGATCCCAACTGCGCCATGGCGCATTGGGGCATCGGCTACGCGGCCGGGCCGAACTACAACTTTCCCTGGGAGCTGATGGATCCCGCCGGCAAGGCCGCGGCGTTGGCGCGCGCCCACGACGCGGCCCAGGCGGCGCTCGCGCTGGCTGGCGGCGTCTCCGCGCCGGAGCGCGCGCTGATCGAGGCGCGGCCCGCCCGCTATCCCCAGCGCGAAACGCTCGAGGACCAGAGTGCGTGGAACGACGGCTTTGCCGATGCGATGCGCCGGGCGCACCAGGCGCATCCCGACGACCTCGATGTGCGCGCCATCTTCGTCGAGGCGATCCTCAACCGCACCCCCTGGCGCATGTGGGACCTGAGCAGCGGGGAGCCCGCGCCGGGCGCCGGCACGCTGGAGGCGCGCGAGGTGCTGGAGACGGCATTCCGCGAACTGCCGGGCGCGATGGACCATCCCGGCCTGCTGCACCTGCACGTGCACCTGATGGAGATGTCACCGCACCCGGAGGCGGCGCTGGTCACCGGCGACCGGCTGCGCGAGCTGTCGCCCGACATGGGCCATCTGACTCACATGCCCACGCATATCGACATCCAGTGCGGCCACTATCGCGACGCGATGCACTGGAACCAGAAGGCGATCATCGCCGACCGCAAGTTCTACGACCGCGCCGGGCCGCTGAATTTTTACTCCGGCTATCGCATCCACAACTATCACTTTGCCGCCTACGGCGCGATGTTCCTTGGTCAGTACGCTCCCGCCATCGCCGCCGCGGACGAGCTGATCGAGACCATGCCGGAGGCGCTGTTGCGGATTCCCTCCCCGCCGATGGCGGATTTCTTCGAGAGCTACGTCTCGATCCGGCAGCACGTGCTGATCCGCTTCGGCAAATGGCACGAGATCATCGCGCAGGTGCTGCCGGCGGACCAGGCGCTCTACTGCAACACCGTCGCAATGATGCATTACGCGAAGGGTGTGGCGCACGCAGCACTTGGCGAGGTGCCCGCAGCCGAGGCCGAGCAGGCGCTGTTCCGCTCGGCCGCGCAACGCGTGCTCCGGTCGCGGCAACTGCACAACGTGCCATGCGCGCAGTTGCTGGCGATCGCCGAGGAGATGCTGCAGGGCGAGATCGCCTATCGGCGCGGCGAGCACGATGCGGCGTTCGCACACCTGCGCGCCGCGGTCGCGCTGGAGGACGCGCTGCCGTACGACGAGCCCTGGGGCTGGATGCAGCCGGTGCGTCACGCGCTGGGTGCGCTGCTGCTCGAGCAGGGCCACGTGGCGGAAGCCGAGGCGGTGTATCGCGAGGACCTCGGCCTGGGCGGCGCGCTGCCGCGTGCGCAGATCCATCCGGACAATCTCTGGGCGCTGCGCGGGCTGCTCGACTGCCTGGAGCGGCGCGGCGAGCGGGCGGAGGCGGCACTGATCCGCCAGCGCGTGACCTTCGCCGCGGCGCGGGCCGATACGCCAGTGTCGGTGTCCTGCTTCTGCGCCCGCGCCGACACGCGGATTGAATGCGCGACCGGGCTGCCGAGCGCCGGTCGAGGTTAGTTGAACCAGCCGGGTTCTCAAGCCACATACGGGCTTCGCGTGCTTCGTTTGCACGGTATGGCAAAGCCAGATGCCTGCGTCGTTGACTTTCGCGGCGCTGAAGCCTTCAGTGCATCGACTGCAAGTAAGAACAAGAACGCGGGCAACGCCAGGCAGCAGGGCACCAGCGGGGCCGAACCCGAGCAGCAAAACCAGAGCGCCAGCTTCCTGCAGGAACGGGGGCAACAATGGTCGACGTCATCGCGGAGCAGGAACATTATCTGTTGATCTCCGACGGCAGCCGCTTCACCGTGGTGGAGCGGCGCGCCGGGAAATTCTATCCGATCTGCAACGGTATTCGACACGGCGTCGATCTCGACAGTGACGGTATTGCCGAACTGGTGCGCTGGTCGGGGGCGTTTTCTGAACGGGAGGGCCGCCGGCGCCTGGCGGACGTGGCGGAACAGTGGCGCGAGCTGTTCGAGCATGTCAGATGAACAGCGCTGTGCATTCCCGGCGAACGCGAGACTCACGCGGCGCCTGATCGAGGAACTGAACAACAACCCGGTCCTTCGAGCGATCGAGGAAGGACTGAATGCGAACCCGCTGCACGAGATCATCCCGCTGGATTGGGCGGAAATCGCGCGTGCCCTGCGGGCTGTGTGGCTGAACGAAATCAGTCGGCCGGAGCGAGCAATTGCCAGGCTGGGCGAACTCGGGCTGCAGACGTGGCAGTCCGCCCTGGAGATCTGGAGCGAGGCAGGCCAGCGCTGGTTGGGGGGCGAGACCGCCGCCGCCAAGGCGGGGAGCGACAAGCGCTTTTCTGCACCGGAGTGGCAGGGCAATCCCGCCTATCGCGCGCTCAAGGAGAGCTATCTGCTGGCATCCGACTGGCTGCTGCGCTTGGCGGATGACGTGGAGGACATGACGCCGGCAGAGCGGCAAAGGCTGCGGTTCCACCTGCAGCAGTTCGTCAATGCGATGAGCCCGGCGCTGTCGCTGGCATCGAACCCGGCGGCTCTGCGGCGGGCGCTGGAGACTGGCGGGGTCAGTGTGGCCGACGGACTGCGCAATCTGCTGGGCGACCTGCGGCAGGGCAGGCTGAGCATGGTCGATGTCACGGCGTTTCAGCCGGGCCGCAACCTCGCCCTTTCCGAGGGCAAGGTGATCTATCGCAACAAGCTGATCGAACTGATCCAGTACAAGGCGAAGACCGACGCGGTGTATCAGGTGCCGCTGCTGATCATCCCGCCGTGGATCAACAAGTTCTATATCCTCGACCTGCAGCCCGGGAACAGCATGGTCAGGTTCCTGGTGGAACAGGGCTTCACCGTGTTCATGGTGTCCTGGCGCAATCCCGGCAGCGCGATGGAGAGCACCACGATCGAGGACTACCTGGATCTCGGCCTGCTCGCGCCGCGCGATGTCGTCGCCGAGGTGGCGAAGGCTCCGACGGTGAACGTCATGGGCTACTGCATCGGCGGCACGCTGCTGGCGATGGCGCTGGCCTGGCTCGCCGCCAGGAAGGGAAACAGCTTCGGCGCGGCGAGCTTCATAGTGTCGCTGCAGGACTTCGCGCGCGTCGGCGATACCGCGGTGTTCCTGGGTGAATCCAACGTGGACTTCATCGAGCAGCAGATGCTGGAGCGCGGCTACCTGGACAGCCGCGAGATGTCCAGCATGTTCAACCTGCTGCGCAGCAACGACCTGATCTGGTCCAACGTGGTGAACAACTATCTGCTGGGCCTGAAGCCGCCGGCATTCGACCTGTTGTACTGGAACAGCGACGGTACGCGAATGGCGCGCGCCGCGCATAGCTGGTACCTGCGCAACACCTATGTCGAGAACAACCTGGTCAAGCCTGGCATGGTCGAGCTGAAGGGAACGCGGCTCGACATGCGACGGGTGCGGCTGGACATCTATGCGGTCGGCGCGGAACGGGACCACATCGTGCCATGGGATGCGGCGTGGCAGATCTGCCGGCTGGTAGGCGGCAAGGTGCGGTATGTGCTGGCCTCCAGCGGCCATATCGCCGGCATCATCAACCCGCCCGGCGGGAAGGGCACATACTGGACCGGCGGCGAAGCGGCGGAGACGCCGGCGCAGTGGCGGGACGCTGCGCAGCGGCATGACGGCAGTTGGTGGACCGACTGGGCGAGGTGGCTCGCGGAGCGATCCGGCGACAAGGGGCGGCCACCTTCCATCGGCAGCAACAGCCATCCGCCGTTGCAGGACGCTCCGGGGAGCTATGTGCTGGAAAGATAGCTCAGCTCACTAGACTAGACTGGCACTCCCTCAAAAAGTCGCAATGTCGAAGGCGTTTCGAGAGTGCGCACCAGCTCGAAACCGGTGTTCGTGAACAATTCCCGCATGTCAGCCTCGGAACGTAGGCGGGTCCCATGGGCCATTAACATAAAGACGTCGTAGAGGCGCCCATAAAGCGTTGATGGATCCGGCTCAGCGACAAGCAATCGGCCGTTAAGCGACATCGCCCTGCGGCAGTTTCGCAGAACCTGGCTAGAACGCTTGTCGTCGAGCACGACAAGCACCCGTTTGAGCAGATAAGCGTCCGCACCAGACGGCACTTGGGAGCAGAAATCGCCACCCTCGATCCGGCAACGCCCACTCGCGACGTGCTCCCCCAGCAAGGGGAAGGCTCCCTCTACCACCTTGGGTAGATCGTATAGGGTGCCATGAAGGGCGGGATGGGCTTGCAAGAGCCCGGCAAGCACGAGTCCCCGACCGCCGCCGACATCGACCAGCATGTGAAACTTCGCGAAATTGTAGGCAACTTGCAGCGCTGCTCCTTCTTGCCCTGACACGGAAGACATTGCGGCGTTGAAGATGGCGGCATCGGCAGCGTTCTGCTGGAAGTAGGCGTAAGTTTCCATACCAAGGGCGTCGTCCAGAGCGCCTTCGCTTGCCCGTAGGGCGTGCAAGAGGTTTGCCCAGCCGCGCATCATCATGCCGCTTGCCAGCATGATGGCATACCCGCGCAGCGAATTTGGCGCACTGGCTCTTAGCATTTCTCCCAGAGGGGAGATTGCAAAACAACTGGGTTGTGGCTCAGCAAAGATACCGAGGGCGGCAAGCGCGCGCATGACTTGGAGCAGTGCCGGCTCCCGAGTGTCCGTAGCCTCTGCAAGCGTCTCGATGGATTTGGGCTCATCGCTCAGGAGGTCGGCTATGTTGAGCTGCGCCGCCAAGCCGATCAACTGAGTGCTGGCGACTCCGAGCATTGCAGCGAGTAGCCGATTTTCGCGGGCCTCATCATCGACTGTCGACGCTGCTCGCCGGTTTATCATATCTCCAACCTCCAAAGGCCGATGTCCGCGCATCCTCGACCAGGCGCTACTTCACCTTAGAATTTTGCCGAGCCACTTACGCAGAAACGTCGCGCACTGCAGCGATGCCAGCGCGGCAAGTATCCACAGTTTTGTACCGTCTTCCAAGCAGCGCCAGGATTCCATGAACAGGACCACGAAGAGCCAGCCCGGCACTTTTTTGCTGAAACCCAGCTGCCCGCGGGAATCGGTGCGGCAGAGTATTGCACCTGCTCCCCGATCCGAGACCCCGCTTGCCTGACAGCCCCAGACGCGGAACCATGCCGCTTTGACGCCGGGAGGGGGCAGCGATGGTCGATCTGGTGGTGCGCGGCGATACGGTGGTGACGCCGCAGGGCGTGGGGGCGTACGACATCGCGATATCCGGCGAGCAGATCGTTGCGGTGGCCGCGAAAGGCAGCCTGCCGGTTGCCGATGGTACGCGGCTGGTCGATGCGGGGGGAAAGATCGTCATGCCGGGGGGCATCGATCCGCACGTGCACTGCAAGTGGTTCCTGCCCAATCCGGATGGCAGCGCCGGGCTGACCGATCCGCCCGACGTGGTGGGCCGCGCCGCGCTGCATGGCGGCACCACGACGATCATCGACTTCACCCGCGCCAGCCAGGGGGCCAGCCTGCAGGAGGCGATCGCGCGGCGCGAGGAGGACTGGAAGGGGCACTGTGCCTGCGACTACGCGCAGCATATCATGGTGGAAGGTGCGCTGCCGGTCGATTTGTTCGGCCAGTTGGCCGAGGCGATCCAGGCGGGCTTCCCGACGGTGAAGATCTTCACCACCGACATCACGCCGTCGCGCAAGGGGCGGATGGTGGATTTCGGCGACATCTGGGAAGTGTTCCAGGTGCTGAAGGCGAATGGCGGCCTCGGGGTGATCCACTCCGAGGACAACGACATCGTCATGCACATGTACGGCAAGCTGATCCGCGAGGGTCGCACGGGGTTCGCCAACATGGCGGAGGTGCACAACACGCTGTCCGAGGACATTTCGTTCCGTCGCGTGATCCGCCTGGCGGAGAAGGTGGGCGCGACGCTGTATATGATGCACACGTCGGCCGCGTCGGGCGTGTCGGCGATCCGCGAGGCTCGGGCGCGCGGCGTGCCGATCTACGGCGAGTCACTGCATCAGTATATGATGTACACCAACGAGGACTACAAACGGCCGAACGGGCAGATCTATCATACCTATCCCTCGCTCAAGTCGGCGGAGGACCAGGCGGCGCTGTGGACGGGCACGCTGGACGGCTGCATCAACTGCGTGGCCACCGACGAGATCTGCTGCACGCTGGCGAAGAAGCTGCAAGGCGTGCGGATCGATGACACCACGGGTGGCAACGCCGGCGTCGAGCCGCGCGTGGCGCTGATGTTCACCGAGATGGTGGGCCGGCGTGGCTATTCGCTGTCGCGGTTCGTCGATCTGGTATCGACGAATGCGGCGAAAATCATGGGGCTGTATCCGCGCAAGGGCGCGCTGGCGGCGGGGTCGGACGCCGATATCTGCGTGCTGGACCCGGCAGACCAGCGGGTGATCCGGGCGGAGGACCTGCACGAGGCGGACTACACGCCGTGGGAAGGGCGCAAGATGGAGGCGTGGCCGTGCCTGACGGTGCTGCGCGGCAAGGTCGTGGTGGAGAACGGCGAATGGCGTGGCGCGCTGTCCGACGGCAGGTGGCAGCATCGCAAGGTGGCGGCGGAGTTGCTGGCCGGGCCGCAGTTATAAGAAGGAGATTGGAACCACCGATGAACACAGATGCACACGGATATCATCCTTCTATCTGTGTTTTGTGCGTATCCGTGGTTGCCTTGTTCTTATCAACATGACCGACACTGAGTTGCGCGCGTTGCTGCTGGACTGCCTCGCCCTGTGGGGTGTGCGTGGGCGCGTGGAGCCTGCCTGCGCGGGTGTGGCGATTGTCACCGTCCAGGCCAGATTCCGTCTGCAGCCGGCGCCGGCCGAAATGCGCCCGGTACGTTGGCTGTTGCACCGGCCAGATGGGCGGCAGCGTGTCGCACCTTCGATCGGCGCGGCGCTCGTTGCGTTGCGTAACGCCCTCGGGGTCGAGACCGGCAACAGGATCGTCATTGGAACCGGAGCGACCGCACCATGAAGCGGGACGAACGCGGACTGCCGCTCTCGACCGACAGCGACGAGGCGGTGCGGCTGTTCGACCGTGCGGTCGAGCACTACCTGAAATACCATATCGACACGATGTCGCTGGTGGCCGGCGCGATCGCCGCCGATCCTCAATTCGTCATGGCGCATTGTCTGAAGGGCTATCTGCTGCTCAGCGCGGCGAACCCGGCCAACAACCAGCAGATCGCCGCGACGCTGGCGGTAGCGAAGGCTGGAACCGGCACGCGGCGGGAACGCCAGCATGTCGCCGCGTTCGAGGCATGGGCGGCAGGCGAACTCGACCGGTCCTTCGCGATCTGGCGGGAGATCCTGGAGGCGACACCGACCGACCTGCTGGCGCTGCGCATCTGCGACACGACGTGGTTCCGCCACGGCAGGACGGCGCAGATTCGCGAGCAGGCCGACCGCATCGCGCCGCGCTGGCCGTCGGATCTGCCGGGCTACGACCTGATGCAGTGTGTCTGGGGCTTCGCGCACGAGGAGACTGGCGATTACGCCGCGGCGGAACGCGCGGTGGATGCCGCCTGGGAGCGCGATCCCACCAACTACTTCGCGCATCATGTGAAGGCGCACGTGATGGAGATGGACTGCCGGCCACGCGAAGGGCGCGACTGGTTGGCCTCGCAGATCCCCAACTGGTCGGCCGGCAACAACCTGATCCATCATTTGTGGTGGCATCGTGCGCTGATGGAGCTTGATCTCGGCGAGCGCGACGCGGTGCTGGCTAGCTACGACGCGAACATTCGCAACCTCGCCGATCCGATGACCAGGGCAGCGCCGGACCACTATGTGGATCTGCAGAACGCCACGGCGCTGCTGTGGCGGTTGGAACTACTGGGGCTGGACGTCGGGAACCGCTGGGACGAACTGGCCGATAAGGCGGAGGCACGGATCGGCGACGCCGGCCACCTGCTGCTGGTGCCGCACCTGATGCTTGCGCTGGCGGCGACCGGACGCGAGGCGGCGGCCGCGCGATTCCTCGGCGCATTACGGGAACTGGCGGCTGAGCCGAAGCTGTGGACCGCGCCGGCGGTAGCCGATGTGGTGGTCCCGGCCTGCGAGGCGGGATTGGCGCATCGCCGCGGCGGGCACGCGAAGGTTGTCGATCTGCTGGCGCCACGACAGGCACAGATCCGGCTGCTGGGCGGCAGCAACGCGCAGCGCGATCTGTTCTTTCAGATGCTGATCGATTCAGCCATGAAGGCGGACCGGCGCGACGTGGTGGAGCCGATGATCGTGAACGAGACAGCGACGCGCGCTGTGCCCCCGACGCAACGCGCCGGCTATGCGGCGGCGGCGCGCTGGTTGCATTCTTGACACTGTAAGGACCCCCTTGTAGCAAGCCCGCGCTTTCCGGCGGGCCGGCCTGCCAGGAGCGAACATGAGCGAGGAATCGGGCGAGAACGAGCCTCCTTCATTCGAGGAGAGGCTGAAGGCCGCCCGCAGCAGGCAGGGGCTGGATGCCCCGCCGCCCTTGACCGCCCGGGACACCGGCGCACTGG
>DATBKQ010000166.1:0-3350 GCA_036555825.1 Acetobacteraceae bacterium
TGATCGGCCGCCTGCCGCACGTTGTTGGCGCCGCTGGCGAGCCGGAGCTCGACCGCCCGCGCGGCCGCGCGGGCGTGCACCGACTGGTCGCGCGAACGTGCCAGCCGATCGTAGCCTGCCAGCGCTGCGGCGGTGTCGCCCTGTGCCTCGGCCAGCATCGCGCGCGCCAGGTCGAGCGATGCATCTCGTGGTCGTGCGGCGAGCAACGCCGCAGCCGGCGCGGTCTCACCGCCTGCGACCAATGTCTCGGCGACCAAGGGCAACAGGCGATCGCGCACTTCCGGCGGATAGGCGAGCGACAGCGGTGCCGTGGCCGCGAACAGGGCTGCGGCCTCGGCCGAGCCTGGCTGCAACTCGGCAAGCCGCACGGCGCGCCAGAATACAATGTCGTCAGCCTGTGGCAGTGCCGGATTGGCGAGGCCACTCGCCTCCTCCGGGCGGTGCGCCAGCAATGCGGCGATCGATGCCAGCGCCTGGGTCGTCGGCGAGGCGGCCAGATGCGGGTCGTCGGTCGCCGCGACGCGCAGCACGGAACCTGCTTCGGC
Organism: Acetobacteraceae bacterium; assembly: GCA_036555825.1. Taxonomy (GTDB): domain Bacteria; phylum Pseudomonadota; class Alphaproteobacteria; order Acetobacterales; family Acetobacteraceae; genus JAMXLO01. The sequence continues at coordinate 546 of DATBKQ010000166.1, forward strand.
GCCAAGGCCCAAGGCCATCATGCTGCGTGCCAGCGATTCACGGTGCGGTCCCCGGGCGAGCACAGGCGTCGCGGCGGCCTCCAGCACCTGCCGTTGCAAACGGTGCAGCAATGCCTCGGTTGGCTGGCTCGGAAAATCGAATTCTCGTGTCAGGCCGATCGAACGCGCCAGTTGATCGCCGATCTCCGTTGCCGGCGAGAGCGCGCTGACACCTGAGACGATGAAGCCCTGGGCGGTGGGCCGCAGGACGAGGCTGTCCCCGTCCGGTTCCAGCGCGACGCCCTGCCAGCTCCTCAGCAGGGTGAACTCCGGCGTGCGGCGCTGCACCGGGACGCCCTGTCCGGCATTCCGTTGCGTGCCGACGAGCAAAGTGGCGCCGCTGTCGGGGTCAATCACGCTGACCACCGCTCCTGGTGTCGCTGCCTGGAGCAACAGGCGATCATCCGCCACATCCGCCTGGATCGGTCGCAGGGCCGGCTCCTGCGCCACGGCGGCTACGCGCCAGCCATGTTGGCCGCGGGAGGCCGCCAGTGCCGTGCCAGGATCGAGCGGCACACGGATCACGGTCGCGGCCGGCAGGGTGCGGACCACCGCGGATCCGAACACGGTGTCGTCGCGCCAGCGTGCCGTATCGATGGTTCGCGGCTGATCCAGCACGATCAGCGCCGCATTATTGAGCCGGAACACCGCCAGCCCGAGCTGCGGATCGGCCCGAATGTCCAATTCGCCATCGGTCTCGCTGTCGCTCTGGAGCGCTTGTTCCGCCTCGGCGGTGGACGAAGCCGCCGGGGGCGCCGAAGAGGCTGCATCGGGCAGTGGCGAAGGCGAGGCCGCGGACATCGGAGCCGCATTATTCGCGCCAGCGGCCGGCGAAGGAGACGGCTCCTGTTTCGGAGCAGCGGGATCGCCGGAAGCCGGCTTATCCGCGGCCGGCGGCGCGGCACTCGCCGATCCATTCTGCCTCGCTGTATCTGGCTTCGCCACGTCCGGCTTCGCCGTCTCGGGCTTCGCGGGCTCCGGGTTCGCTGGCGCCGGCTTTGCTGCGTCGGACTTTGCGGCCGCGGGCCTTGCCCCCTCCGGCCTTGCCGCGACCGTTGTCCGCGGCGAGTCGGCGGCGACGTGCGCCGCGGGGTCGAGCACGTCGATCACCAGCAAGTCGCCGTAGCGCCAGTCGTGCAGGGTGGTGCCGGGGGCGAGGTCGAGCGTGGCCTGGCCCGCGCCTCCGGCAATGCCCACGACATTGTGGGGGATGGCGTTGGCCGCACCGATCCTCAGGTCGCCGCCGAACTGGATCACCACGTGCCGATCCTGCTGCGTCAGGCGGTAGTCGGTCCGTGGCGGCAAGGCGAAGGTGACACGGCCATAGCCGTCGTGACTGCCCACGCGCACCAGGACGCCGGAGCCGCCCTCGGCTACGGCGACCGCGGGCAGCAGCGCCAGCAGGCAAAGCCAGAGCGGGCGAGACTTCATTCGAAGCTGGCCAGCAGCCTGTCGATATCGGACTGATCCATGGCAACGGCAGGATGTTGTGGTCCGTTCAGCAGCGCGGATTCGTTCGCCTCCCCTGGCGCTTCAGCCGCGGCGTTCCGATCGCTTTCGCCGAAAGTATCGACGATCTGCGCGACCTTCGCCTCGATCGTCTTCAGCGTCGCGACCACCTTGGTGATGCGCTGGCCGGTGATGTCCTGGAAACTGCACGCCTCGTAGATGCGCGTGGTCGCGTCCTGCAACCTTGCCGCTGCCTCGCCGGTCAGGCCGGCAGCGACCTCGTCCAGCGTCTCGCAACTGTTCAGTATGGCATTGGTGGCCGTTGCCGTGTGTTCGACGATGGCATCCAGTTCGTCGGTGGCGAACGGGATGTGATTCTGCTTGATGTCGTCGATGCGCAGGGCAGCGATTTCCGCCTTGGCGCAGGCAATGGTGCGACCGAGTGCCTCTACCTCGGCGAGCAGCGATGTCTCTTTTGCCGAGAGGTCGCCGCTCATCGTGGACAGCACGGCGCGTACCACCTCGGCGATCAGTTCCGGTTCCGAGCCGACATGGCGACGCCGGATTTCCGCGAGACGTACGGCCAACTGGTCAGCCTCAGGCATGGCCAAGTACCTTCTCGATCTTCTCGCGCAGGGTTTCCGCGTTGAACGGCTTGACGATGTAGTTCGACACGCCGGCCTGCTTGGCGGCGACGACGTTTTCCACCTTGCTCTCGGCCGTCACCATGATGAACGGCGTGGCCTTCAGCCTGGCGTCGGCGCGAACCTCCTGGAGCAACTGGAGGCCCGTCATCGGCGCCATGTTCCAGTCGCTGATCACCAGGCCGAAGTTGCCGGATCGCAGCTTGGCCAGCGCCTCGGCGCCGTCGGTGGCTTCCTCGACGTTGTTGAACTCGATCTGCTTCAGCAGGTTGCGGATGATGCGCAGCATCGTCTTGTAGTCATCGACGATCAGCACGTTGATGGACTTGTCGATCGGCATCGCCATTCGCTTCTTCTCCTGCTCAGCTTCCAGCCTGGCCGTCACGCCGGGTGCGCATCTGGGCGAGTTTCGCGGTGAGGTCGCGCGCCTTGTCCGGCTGCATCGCCGCCAGCACCGGGGCCGCTTTCGCCTCTTTCATGCGATCGACCACCTGCAGCAGCACAGGCATGTCCAGGTCGTTGAAGATGGTCGCGGCGTCGCGCGGCTTCATTGCTTCGTAGAGCTTGACGAGGCCCTGCCAGCTTGCGTCCTCGCGTTCCTTGCGCGCTGCCTCCAGCGTCTCGAGTTTCTTTTGCAGCGCCTGCAGCTCGGTGACCCGAGCGGTCAACTTCT
>DATBKQ010000167.1:0-7252 GCA_036555825.1 Acetobacteraceae bacterium
CGATGCGCTGGCCCTGGCCGGTGCGCTCCCGCTGGAACAACGCGGCCGACAGGGCAAACGCGCCCATCGTGCCGGTGGCGTAGTCGACCGCCGGGGCGCCGATCTTCACCGGGTTGACCTCCGGCGTGCCGGTCATCGCCATGATGCCGGAGGTGGACTGGATTACGTGGTCGTACGCGGTCTGCTCGCGTCGCGGTCCGCCCTGGCCGAACGCGGAGAACGATGCGTAGATCAGCTTCGGATTGATCCTGCGCATCTCCTCGTAGCCGAGGCCCAACGCCTCGAACGCGCCGGGGCGGTAGTTCTCCACCAGCACATCCGCGGTGGCCACCAGCTTCTTGAGGATTTCGCGCCCCTGCTCGGCCTTCAGGTTCAGCGTGATGGAACGCTTGTTGGAACCTTGCGTCAGAAAGCCGGTGCCCATGTTGGCGTGGTTCAGTGCACTGTCGCTGCCGGAATCGCGGCTCTGGTCCGGCTCGTCCGGATGCTCGACCTTGATCACATCGGCGCCCATCAGCCCGAGCTGGTAGGCAGCGAACGGTCCGGCCAGCACGTGCGTGATGTCGATGATGCGGATGCCCTCGAACGGACGCGCCATGGCCGGTTCCTCCAGTGACAGCACAACGCTGCCGCCTTGCCCGCATTGCGTCAACACGCTTGGATACCGTGAACCTGGTGGAGGTGCGCATGTCGGTCGAGCTGACAATCGAAGGACCGGTCGCGAAAATCTTACTCAACCGACCGGAAAAGCTGAACGCGCTGACCCACGAGATGCGCGCGCAGTTGCGCGACTACACGCAGCAGCTCCGGTTTGACGAGAATGTGCGCGCGATCATCGTCACCGGCGAAGGACGCGCGTTCTGCACCGGCGCCGATGTCGGGCGGATGCAACGTGGCGGCCTGCGCGCCGAGAGGGAGAAGTTGCAGGGCGGCAGCCATCAGTTCCTTCGCACGCTGCACGCGATCGAGAAGCCGGTGATCGCCGCGGTGCGCGGCCCGACCGTGGGCATCGGCTGGAGCATCGCGCTCGCCTGCGACCTGATCGTTGCATCGGAAACCGCACGCTTCTCCCAGGTATTCCGCCGCATCGGCCTCGCGCCGGATGGCGGCGCGATCTGGTTCCTGACGCGCCGCATCGGCCTGGCGCGCGCCAAGGAACTGGTGTTCACCGCGCGCTTCGTCGAGGCAGCCGAGGCGTTGTCACTTGGTTTGGTGAACTACGTCGTGCCGGACGGCGAGCTGATGGCGAAGGCCGAGGCGCTGGCGACGGACCTTGCCTCGGGCCCGACCTTCGCGTTCGGCATGGCGAAGAAGCTGTTCCACATGGCGAGTGGCCCCAGCTATGAGGACTTCCTCGACCTCGAGGCGTTGGTGCAGCCGCAGCTCGACCAGACCGAAGACCACCGCGAGGGTGTCGCGGCCTTCCGCGAGAAGCGGCAGCCGAAATTCGCCGGACGGTAGCCGCCACCATCAGTTCACTGTCATTGCGAGCGAAGCGAAGCAATCTCGTGTGGTGTGCGCCGCACGAGATTGCTTCGTCGCCGCACCGGACGTGACCGAGATTGCTTCGTCGCTTCGCTCCTCGCAATGACAGAGTGCGGGAGCGCGGGTGTTCAGACGGGATCCCATGGATAGACGTCGCGCGTCCGCTCCAGCGGGGTGAAGTTGTTCCTGACCGCGGGCAGCCAGTGCTCGGCCAGCTTCTCCGGCGTCCAGCCGTCCACGCGCGCCATGATGCGGATCGGCCGGGGCTGATTGTAAAGGTACACCTCGTTGCCGCGCACGCCGAAGATCTGTCCGCTCACGTCCGCCGCGGCGTCGGTCCCCAGGAACGCGATCAACTGTGCAATGTGATCCGGCCGCGTCCTCTCGGCGCGCGCCTTCATCTGCTCCTCGGTCTGCCCTGGTACAGTCTCGATCATGCGGCTGAACGCGTGCGGGCCGATGCAGTTGGAGCGGATGTGATAGCGCTGCATGTCCATCGCGATGCAGCGCGACAGTCCGGCGATACCCAGCTTCGCCGCGCCATAGTTCACCTGCCCGACGCTGCCGATCAGGCCCGACGTGCTGGTGATATGCACGTAGCAGCCGCTCTCCTGCTTGCGAAAATGCACCACGGCGGCGCGGCTGACGTAGAAGGCGCCGTACAGATGCACCTTCATCACCGCATCGAATTCCTCGGGGGTCATGTAATGAAAGATACGGTCGCGCAGGATGCCGGCGTTGTTCACCACCATATCGATGCGGCCGAAATTGTCGATCGCGGTCTGCACGATCTTCTGCGCGTTCTCCCACTCGGCGACGCTGTCGGTGTTCGCGACCGCGCGGCCCTGACCGTTCGCCTGGGTGATCTCGGCCACCACCTGCTGCGCCGGGCCGACATCGTGCCCCTCGCCGGTGACCGCGGCGCCGACGTCGTTCACCACCACCTTCGCGCCGTTCGCCGCCAGGCAGATCGCGGTCGCTCGGCCGATGCCACGCCCCGCGCCGGTGACCACCGCGACCTTGCCGTCCAACATACCAGGCATCCGTGTCCCTCCCATCGTCAAAGGATGGGCGAAGCATGCGCCGGGCAGATTACTTCTTCAACAGGTCGGCGCCGCTCAGCACGAAATGCGCCAGCGCCCGGCCGAGGCAGCCGTTCAACTCGTCCAGTGCCTTGTCGCGGTCGGACTTGGGCGTCCGCTCCAGGTCGATCCGCCCATCGTTGGCCCACGTCCGCATCAGATCGAAGCGATGGAACAGCACGACGCCTGGCGTGGTTGCTACCTGCTGCATAACGTTCTCGTACGGATCGAGATCGGTATTGGCGCGCAGGAAACGGCTGAACTGCGAATCGATCAGTACGAGGTCGCCCCCGGCGTCGCGCACGTGATCGGCCCCAGCGTGCAGGATGTCGAGCAGCCCATCCGGCTGCAGCCCACGCACCGCCTCCACCGTGCCTGTCTGCCACAGCACCAACGGATAGTGCTGCTGCTTCAGCGCCGCGTCGATCAGCGGCAGCATGTCTTCCGCCGTCATGCCGCGTCCGCCGCCAACCGTGAGGCGGAACTTGACCGACGGCAGCGCCGTACGCAGCGCGCGAATCATCTGCCAGGGAAACGAGCCGCCCTCCGTCGCGCTCTGCAGGCCCGCCGCGGTCACCGAGCCGACCGTTGTCGCCGACCCCACCGCCAGCACGTTCACCACGCCGCCGGAGGCAACCGCCTGGCTGAACCGCGCCAGGGACTCATCCGCCGTGAGAAACTCCTCGGGGGCACCGCAGGTGTCGTTCGAATCAATGGCGGCCAGCGATTGCTGGAAAGGTGCGAAAAGGGCGCAGAACAGGATCGCTAAGGCCAATGGTCGCATACCGAACTATCCGGTATCAGTCCTCGCGACCGCCGGCAAGGCGACGGGCTGCCGTTGTGCGGTCGCGCGGCCCTTCCCACGGTACCAAGCAGCGATGCCTGCGACTGCAACCATCGCGAGTGCGCCGAAAAGGTTCACCGCGATCTGCATGGCGGCGCTTTCCTGGGCCTCCAGCCCGAGTCGGGCGATGAAGCCGAAGAAGATGCCAGAGCAGAACACCGGCAGCGAATTCTGCCCCAGCAGCACCAGCGGCGCGGCAAGGCGCGAGCGCAGCCATTCCGCGTCGGGCGGCACCGATCGTGCCGTCAGCCAGGCAAGCGACAGGATCGAGAGGAGCCGGAACGGATGCAGCCCCGTCTTGTCCTCGGTGATGACGAAGCGGATCACGGGCGCCGGCATGGTGGCCAGAATGCGTGGATGCGTGTCGATCACCCAGATGACGATGATACCGGCGAGCAGGATCAGCACGGATGCAACGTCGATGGGCCAGCGGATTCGCGGCATCCTGGGCGGCGCGTAGGACAGGATGGCACCGATCGTGAACAGGAGTTGCCAGGCGAACGGGTTGAAGAACCACCCTTCGCCGGTCCACGATTGCATGTTGATGCCGGTGAAGCGCACCAGCAGATAGCCCGCGAGCGATGTCAGGAACAGCAGCGTCGGCTTGCGCAGCAGCGGCAGCGCAATGACGAAGATCAGCAGCAGCACCACGTACAGCGGCAGTATGTTCAGCAGGTTCGGCTGAAAGCGCAGCAACAGCGCTTCGAGCAGCGCGCGATATGGCGCATCGGCCAGCACGTCCAGCCGGGTCTCTTCGAGATAGAATACCCGATCGAGCGCCGCGGCCGAATAGGCGACCTGCGCCGTGTACACCACGAAAAGAAAGATATGCGCGATGTAGAGCGTCCAGGCGCGACGCAGGGTATCGGCCGCCGCATACAGGTAACCTTGCCGGTTCATTACGGAGCCATAGGCGATGCCGGCGCCGAACCCGGCGAGCAGCACGAAGATTTCGGTCGCGTCGCACATGGCGAAGTTGCGCAGGCTGTAATCGCCCAGAACATCGCCGGGAATATGGTCGGTATAGATCCACCACAGCGCCAGGCCGCGGAAGAAGTCCACACGCAGGTCGCGCCCGCGGCTGCCGCGTATGAGGTTCATGCCACCCCTCCGCCGGTGCAATTGGTGCGGCGCGGCAGAGACTACAACAAACGCGCGATCGTCTCCACATCGGCGGCGGCGGGTGAATTGGGAAATCGCATCAGCAGCAGCGCCTGCCGGCGGATCGCATGGCGCACGCGCTCATCGCGGCGAACCACGCCGGCGAGGACGGGAGCGCGCCCGAGGAAGGTCTGGCAGGCACGCTCAAGGGTGGCGAAGGTTCGTTCACCGGCCGCCCGGGTCGTCGCCTGGTTCACGACCACCCGCGCGTCACCTTCCGGCCGATCCGCCGCGTGGAGCTTGAGCACCGCATAGGCGTCGGTCAGGCTGGTCGGCTCCTCGGTCGCCAGTACCACCAGCCGGCCGGCCCAGGCCGACATCCGGCGCACGGGAAGCTCCAGGCCGGCGCCGAGGTCGAGCAGGACCACGTCGTAGTGCGCCGCTTCGACCCGCAGCGTATCCAGTAGGCGCTCGAGCGCCGCTGGATCGAGCGCCGACAACATGCCCGATCCAGACCGGCCCGCCACGATCGCAAAGCCGCCGTCGGCATGCCGCATGGTGACATCCGCGATGCTGGCCCGGCCGCTGATCACGCTTGCCAGATCCAGCCGCGGGGTCAGTCCCAGTTGGATATCGACATTCGCCAGGCCGAGGTCGGCGTCGAACAGCAGTACCCGCCGGCCCAGTCGGGACAGCGCGTGCGCCAGCGTGATGGCAAACCAGGTCTTCCCCACGCCGCCCTTGCCCGAGGCAATGGCGATGGTTCGGTCTTGGCTCATGACGGGGTTCCCGTGAGCAAACGCGCGGCAAGCCACGCGGGAGTGATCGGCAGCAATCCGTCCGCCGCCCCGGAGCCGACGCCGGCCTCGGTGAGTGCGAGCCCGGTGTTGGCCGCCGTCAGGATTCCGCCCAGGCGGCGGGTCAAATCGAGCTTGGTCGCCACCAGGAGGCGCGCGCCCGCTGCCGCATAGGCGCGGGCGACGTCCGCGGCTTCCGCCGGATCCAGACCCGCCGCAAGCACCAGGACCACCGCCGCACCGGAACTGCCGGCGAGCGCCGATAGCTCATCGATCTGAGCTGGGTCGAACGCGTCGCAGCCGGGGCTGTCGATCAGCACAGGCGCATCGTTCTCGCGGTGGATCAGCGCACGGCCAACGGTGACCGGATGGCAGGCCACGATCAGGCTGATGCCGAGAAGCCTGGTGAACGCCGCGAGCTGCTCGGTCGCTCCAGCCCGCTTGCCGTCGGCGGTGATCACCAGGGGCTTGATCCCCGCCATCACCAGCCTGGCCGCCAGGCGGGCGACCGTCAGCGTCTTTCCGGCGCCGGGTGGGCCGGCGAACAGCAAGGGTTGCTGTTGCAGCGGCAGAGCGGCGAAGGCGAATGCCTCGTCGAGCGCGGAGTCAAGGTCGCCGCGTTGCAGCCTGGCCCGCAGCGGGGCGGGAACACCGTGGAAATCGAGCACCGCGATGCGCCGCGGGTCGGCGGATGCGCGTGTCGGCAGAGCCGGTTCATCCGGCTCCAGTGCAGCGGTCACCTCGACGCCGCCGCCGACATGGCGGGTCGCCAGTATCAGTGCGCTCTCTCCCAGTTCGGCGCGCACCTGTGCCATTGCCTGCGCCATGCGGGGAGCGCGGTAAAGCTTCAGGCGCATCGCGGTACCGGCAAGGTCATATCGTGGCTATCGTGCGGATGCGTGCGCGCGGGTGGATCTCGGCCTGCGCCAAGACCGGCGTGCTTGGCCTGATCCGCTCGATGATGGCGCGCACGTGGCTGCGGATGCCGCCCGAGGTCAACACCGCCGGCGTCTCGCCGGCGCTGGCTGCCGCATCGAGGGCAGCGCGCAGCTTCTGCATGAACTCCTGCAGCTTCGAGGGCGCCATGGCGAGCTGGCGATCCTCGACCGGCCCGGACAGCGCTTCGACGAACGTTGCCTCCCATTCAGCCGACAGTGTGACCAGAGGAATGTAGCCCCCCGGACCCGTATGGCTGTCGCTGATCTGGCGCGCCAACCGGGTGCGGACATGCGTGACGATGGTGGCGATCGCTCGGCTGGCGCCGCCGCATGCCTCCTGGATGCCTTCCAGGATCGTCGGCAGATCGCGAATCGAAATGCGCTCGGCCAGCAGGCTTTGCAGCACGCGCTGCACGCCGCCGACGGTGATCTGCGACGGAATGATGTCGGCAACCAGCTTCTGCTGCTCGCGCGGCTGCTCGTCCAACAGCTTTTGCGTCTCCGCGTAGGAGAGCAACTCGGCCATGTTCTCGCGCACCGCCTCGGTCAGGTGCGTGGTCAGGACGCTGGCCGGATCGACCACGGTGCAGCCGCGGAACATCGCCTCTTCCTTCAGCGCCGGATCGATCCACAGCGCCGGGAGGCCGAACGCCGGTTCGCGCGTCTGTTCGCCTTGCACGGCCGGGGTGCCACCCTTGGGATCCATCGCCAGGAACATGGTCGGGCGCAGCTCGCCGCTGCCGGCCTCGATCTCCTTGACGCGGATCGAGTAGCTGTTGGCGTCAAGCGACATGTTGTCCTGGATGCGCACCGGCGGCAGCACGAAGCCCATCTCGGTGGCGATCGCCCGCCGCAGCCCCTTGATCTGTTCGGTCAATCGCGGGGTGTCGCCGCCGGCCAGCGGCAGCAGGCCATAGCCCAACTCGAGCCGGATCATGTCGATCCGCAATGCGTCGCTGATCGGCTGTTCGGCGATGACGGGCGCCACTGGCGCGTCCGAATGAG
>DATBKQ010000168.1:0-8961 GCA_036555825.1 Acetobacteraceae bacterium
CGCCAGACATGAATTCCGGCTGGGGCATTCGAACGCTGTCCGCCGACCACCCGGCGTTCAACCCGTACTCCTATCAAAACGGCTCGGTCTGGCCGCATGACAACGGACTGATCGCGCTCGGGTTCAAGCGTTACGGCCACACGCGTGAGGTCGGCCTGATCGCGCGTGACATATCGCGCGCCGCAGGGCATTTCCTGCTCAACCAGTTGCCGGAACTGTATTCCGGCGTGCAGCGCGGGGATGGCGATTTCCCGGTGCAGTATCTGGGTGCCAACGTGCCGCAGGCCTGGGCCGCGGGCTCGGTGTTCGCGCTGTTGCAGGCGCTGCTGGGCATTGCGCCCGATGCGCCGGAGGGCCGCATCTTCGTCGATCCGGTTTTGCCACCCTGGCTGCCCGACGTCACGTTATTCGACCTGCGGCTTGGCCGGCGCACCTTCGACATCCGCTTCTGGCGCGACGGGGAGGTGACCCGGTTCGAGGTGCTGCGCGGGGCGGCGCAGATGGTGGAACAGCGGCCATTCAATCCGGTTGCCGCAGCGGCCTGATCCTGACAAACATCGCCCGCATGCAATGGAGCAGGGCGACCGAGGAGGCGGCCAGGATCGCCGCGCGCTGGACCACGGAAGGCGGACCGGGCGGCGCCATCGTGCTGTTCAACGGCAGCCATATCCATTCGGAGTCGTTCGGCGGCCTCGCTTCGCTGGAACTGAACCTGCCGTTCACCGCGGAAACCGTGGTGCGCTACGCCTCGATCAGCAAGCACTTCTGCGCCGCGCTGCTGTTGCGGCTGCAGGCGGAGGGTGTGCTGTCGCTGGACGATCCGCTGGGCGCGCATCTGCCGATGCTGGCGCGCGCCCAGGCCGCGGTGCCGATCGCACGTGCGCTCGACATGACCGGCGGGCTGCCCGACACCATGGAGACGCTGTGGCTGCTGGGCGTGCCATGGAGCGCGGCGCTGGACCGGCGCGCACTGCTGGATTTCATCGCCTCGGTCGATGCGCTGAATTTCCCCCCCGGCAGCGAGATCTCCTATTCCAACACCGGCTACCGGCTGCTCGAGGCGGCGGTGACGCTGAAGTCGATCCATTACGGCTATGCACTGCGCGAGCGGTTCTTCCGGCCGGCTGGGCTGATGATCCGGCTGCCGGAAGACGAAACCGAACCGGTGCCAGGCCTTGCCGCTGGCTACTGGCGCGGCGAGGAGGGCTGGCGGCGCGGACGTTACGGTTTGCACTTCTCGGCATCCGGGGGATTGACTGGAAGCGCGCGCGATCTGGCGACATGGCTGATGGCGCTGATGACCGGGCGGGCTCCCGCCGCCGACCTGCTGGCGCCGCTGGGGGCGCGGCGCCGGCTGGCCGACGGCACGCAGACGGGATACGGCCTGGGGCTGGCCCGCTCGCCATTGCCCGGCGAGATCGCGGTGGGCCATGGCGGTTCGCTGCCTGGCTACAAGAACCACTTCCTGCTGCTGCCCGAGCGCCGGGCGGGCGTCGTCGTGGTCAGCAATCGCGAGGACACCGACGCGCACGGCATCGCCTTGCGGGTGATGGCGGCGCTGTGCGGCACCGCATTGCCGGAGCCGGCGGGCGATGCGCTGCCGCAGGGGCTGTTCGTGGCGGAGAAGGGACCGTTCTGGATCGAACACGCCGCTGGTGAACTGACGTTCCTCGGCGCCGTCGACACGCTGTTCAAGGACGAGGATGGCGCGCTGGCCGGCCGCGCGTCGCACCTGGCGATGCGCGTGCGACGCTTGGACGATGGCATCGCCGGCGAGATCGGCCATGTCGCGCGCAGCTTCGCTCGGGTCCCGCAGGGCGTCATCCTGCCGCGGAGCTGGGAAGGCGAATGGGTGAACGAGCAGCATGCGGCTCGCTGCATCATCGAGCGGGTCGCGGACGAGGCGTACCTGTCGATCGCGGCCGGACCGCTGCGTGCCAAGGCCGTGCTGATGCCGCTCGATGCGCATCGCGCGTTGACCGATCGGCGCGAAGGCCCCTGGCGCCAGCGTGCCTGCCTGCTGCTGAACCCGCGCGCGCATATCTTGCGCATGGTGACCAATCGTAGCCGCGTGCTGCAATTCCGGAAGGCGTAGCGAATGCCGCATATGCGCACCGCCGATGCTTTGGTCGAAAGCCTGATCCGCCACGGCATCGATACGCTCTACGCGCTGCCTGGCGTGCACAACGACCACCTGTTCGACGCGGCGCATCGTGCGCAGGGACGCTTTCGCGTGCTGCATCCGCGGCATGAACAGACCGCGGCCTACATGGCGCTGGGCGCCGCACTGGTCACCGGCAAGCCGCAGGCGTTCGCGGTCGTTCCGGGTCCGGGTATCCTGAACGCCTCGGCGGCCTTGCTCACCGCCTATGGCATGGGGGCGCCGGTGATCGCGCTCGCCGGCCAGATCCCATCGTTCGCCATCGACCAGGGCCACGGGCATCTGCACGAGATCCATGACCAGATCGGTCTGCTGCGGCACATCACCAAGCATGCGGCGCGCATCCGTGCTCCGCACGAGGCGCCCGCGCTGGTGGCGGAGGCGATACGGCAGGCGACGACCGGCAGGCAACGGCCGGTCGCGCTGGAATGCGCGATCGACACCTGGGGCATGACCGGCGCCGTCGAATTCCCCGAAATCGCCGTCCCGGAATCACCGCCGGTCGATGCGGAAGCGTTGGGCCGCGCCGCGCAGATTTTGGGCCAGTCAGAGCGGCCGCTGATCGTGGTCGGCGGCGGTGCGCTGGATGCGGGGGCGGAAGTGCAGGCGGTGGCGGAGGCGCTTTCCGCTCCTGTCTCATCGTTTCGTCGCGGGCGTGGGGTTATTGCCACCACGCATCCGCTCGCCGTGTCGTTCACCGAGGGGCACACGCTGTGGAAGAACGCCGATGCGGTGCTGGCGATCGGCACGCGGCTCTACTGGCAGCAGAGCGTATGGGGCGTCGATGAGTCGCTGCCGATCGTGCGCCTGGACGTCGATCCCGAGGAGATCAGCCGCTTCCGTCGCCCCGCCTGTGCGCTGATCGGCGACGCGCGGACCGTGCTGCGCGCGCTGCTGGCGGAGTTGCCGGCGCACAATCGTGCACGCAGGCGAGATGCCGAACTCGCCGGCGTGCGCGCGGCGTTCAGCGAACGGCTGGCGAGGCAGGAACCGCCGATCGGCTTCCTGCGCGCGATCCGGGCGGCGCTGCCGGAGGATGGCATCTATGTCGAGGAGGTGACGCAGGTCGGGTTCTTGAGCCGCCTGGCATTTCCGGTGCATGCACCGCGCACGTTTCTCTCACCCGGATATCAGGACACGCTCGGCTGGGGCTATGGCACCGCGCTCGGGGCCCAGGCGGCGGCCCCTGGGCGCAAGGTGGTGCTGGCGACCGGCGACGGCGGCTTCATGTTCCAGTCGGCCGAATTGGCAACCGCGATGCGGCACAGGCTGCCGGTGGTGGTCGTGGTGTTCGACGATGGCGCGTTCGGGAATGTGCGGCGGATCCAGGAGCAGCAGTACGGCAACCGGCTGATCGCGTGCGACCTGGCCAATCCGGATTTCGTAAAGTTCGCCGAGAGCTTCGGCATGGCCGCGTTCCGCGCTACCACGCCCGAGGTGCTGGAGACTGCGTTGCGCCAGGCATTCGCGTTGGACGCGCCCGCGCTGGTGCATGTGCCGGTTGGACCGATGCCGAGCCCATGGGACATGATCCTGCTGCCGCGGGTGCGCGGCTTCGCCGATGCATGGCGGCCGGCCTTGCCGTAACCGTGACCCGCGGTTGCTGCTGTAAGCACATTTGTGCTACAGGCGCAACATTGGCAAAAAGGACCGATCGCGGTGGCGACGACCACGATCCGTGTTGACGAGGGCCCGAAGGCGCGCATTGCCGCTGCGGCGCAGCGTGCCGGGGAAGACCGCGCACGCCTTCATACTCGAAGCCCTCGCCCGAACCCTTGAGCAGGATGAGATCGATGCGGAGTTTCATCGCGTGGCGGACGCGCGATGGACCCGACTGCTGGCGACGAAGCAGACTGTGCCATGGGACGAGGCGAAAGAGTGGCTGGAGGCGCGCTCGCGTGGGAAGCCCCGGCGCAGACCGCCGCCGCGCAAGCCGGTCGGCTGACCGGGTCGCATGGCGCGAGTCGAACTTGCGCCTGGCGTTCTCGACGACTTCGATCGTTTTCTGGACCATATGGCTTGCTTCGAGGTCGCCGACCCGGAAGCACGGATTTCCGAGTTGGTCGAGGCCATCGACGTGGTCCGGCATAGTCCGCTGATCGGGCGGCCTGTCAGGGGTGGTATGCGGGAGCTGGTGATTGGGCGGGACGCGCGCGGCTATGTCGCCCTATATCGCTACGTCGGCACTGCCGATGCGGTGTTTGTGCTGGCGATCCGCGGCCAACGCGAAGGCCGCCATAAGCGCTGGCGCTAAAGCAGGATGAGGTCCAGGTTGACCTCACCCTGCTTTAGCCTTCTTTGGTTGAGCGCGTGATTCAGACCTCCGACGATTCCGCCTCCGGTCATCACGGGCTAAGGAAGGAGCCGCCATGACCGTCAAGCTCTATGCCTTCACCTGCGGCAGCGTGACCGGTGAGTTCGGGCGCCTGATGGAGGGAGGACAGGGCGACATTACGCTGCCCATTCCGGTCTACCTGATCGAGCATCCGAAAGGCCGTGCGCTGTTCGATACCGGGCTGCATCCCGACTGTCAGCATGACCCGGTCGCGCGACTTGGTGCGCGGCTGGCTGGGCTGTTCCGGATCGCCCTCGCGCCGGGCGAAGAAGTGAGCGCGCGACTTGCTGCGATGAATCGCGATGCAGGCCAGATCGATCTGCTGATCAACTCGCATTTCCACTTCGACCATGTCGGCGGTAATGCAATGATCCCCAATGCCACCATGCTGGTGCAACGCCGGGAATGGGATGCCGGCATGGACGCCGACGCCGCCGCCCGGCACGGCTACAATCCGCGCGACTTCGATCTCGGTCATAAGCTGCGGCTGGTCGACGGCGAACACGACGTGTTCGGCGATGGCTCGGTGGTGTGCCTGCCGACGCACGGGCACACCGCGGGACACCAATCCTTGCGGTTGCGGCTGGACAGCGGTGAGGTCGTGCTGGCGGCCGACGCCTGTTATTTCTGTCGCACGCTGCGCGAGCGCCGCCTGCCGCGCCATGTGCATGACCGCGAGGCGATGCTGGCCTCGCTCGATCGGCTGGAAGCGCTGGAACGCGCCGGAGCGCGCATCTTCTTCGGCCACGACCCCGACTTCTGGCGCGGCGTACCGCAGGCACCGGAGCCAGTTGGATGAACCGCCCACGCCAAGCACGTGGTCGCACTACAGGAGGAAGATCATGTCGAGAACGCATGACTATTCGCAGTTCGGCGGGTTGCTGGTGGAGCGGCAGGACAAGGTTCTGACCATCACCTTGAACTCTCCGGAGAATCTCAATGCGTTCACCGGGCCGATGCACAACTCGATGTCGCGCATCTGGGACGATGTCAACGACGATCCGGACGTGCACGTCGTTGTGCTGACCGGAGCGGGTCGCGCGTTTTCCGCCGGCGGCAACGTGATTGCCATGCAGCAGAAGATCGACAATCCCGAGGCGTGGGACGCCGGCATGCCCGAAGCCAGACGCATCGTCTTTCGCATGCTGGAGTGCGACAAGCCGATCATCGCGAGGGTGAACGGACACGCCGTCGGACTGGGCGCAACGGTGGCGCTACTGTGCGACATCATCATCGCCGCCGACCATGCCAGGATCGGTGATCCTCATGTCAACGCCGGGCTGGTGGCGGGTGACGGTGGCGCGCTGATCTGGCCGCAACTCGTCGGCTTTGCCCGCGCCAAGGAATATCTGTTCACCGGCGACCTGATGACCGCGGCGGAAGCGGAACGCATCGGACTCATCAACCATGCGGTCCCGGCCGACCAGCTCGATGAGAAGGTCTATGGGCTTGCCCGGCGGCTGGCCGCGGGCGCGATGAAGTCGATCCGCTGGACCAAGCAGACGATCAATGTCCCGCTGCGTCAGCTCGCCCATTCGATGATGGACCTCAGCCTCAGCCTTGAAACTCAGTCGAATCTCTCGCAGGACCATCAGGAAGCGGTGCGGGCCTTTCGCGACAAGCGCAAACCCGACTTCACCGCTCGCTGAGCGCACGCCGCCGCAATCAGCGAACCCGTACCAACTGCAGGTGTTACGCTGCTTGCCCCAGCACCCAGCGGCGGAACAGCGCCAGATCGATGTTGCCGCCGCTGATCACCAGCCCGACGCGCTTGCCCGCCATGCGCTCCCGCTCGGCCAGCAACGCCGCGAGCGGTGCCGCCCCGGCTCCCTCCACCAGATTGTGCGTGTCGGTCCAGTAGGCGCGAATGGCATCTGCGATGGCTTCGTCGGACACCGTGACGATGCGCGCCGCCCCAGCGCGGATGGTGGCGAACGCCTCTGCGTCGGGCTCGCGCACCGCGACGCCGTCGGCGAGAGTTTCGGCGCGGTTCAGCGCCACGACACGCCCTTCCTCGAAGGAACGCGCATAGGCCGGCGCGCCGCTCGCCTGCACGCCGACGATCTCGGTGTCCAGTCCCAGCAGATCGCGCACCAGGATCGCGCCGCAGATGCCGGAACCCAGCCCGATCGGCACATACACGGTATCGAGCGGCGGCGCGGCGCGGAACAGTTCCAGCGAATACGTCGCGACACCCTTCACCAGGTCGGGGGCGAAGGACGGTGCGAATTCCAGCCGCTCGGCGGCCGCCAGTCGTGCGGCCTCGTCGCGTGCCATCTCGAAGTCGTCGCCGTGCTCCACCAGGCGCGCGCCGAACGCGCGCATCGCCGCGTTCTTCTCCACGCTGTTGTCGTGCGGCACGACGACCGTGACCGGAATGCCGTAGCGCCGGCCGGCCCAGGCCAGCGATTGCCCGTGGTTGCCGCGCGTCGCGGACACGATGCCGCGCACCTGCGGGCGCTCGCGCTTCAGGCGTTCCGCATAGATCAGACCGCCGCGCAGCTTGAAGGCGCCGGTCGGGGTGTGGTTCTCGTGCTTCACCCACACCTCTGCGCCGCTGCGTTCCGCGAGCAGCGGCCAGGGGTATTGCGGTGTCCCGGGGAAGCTCTCGTGCACCAGCCCGAGGGCGGCTTCCAACTCGGTCAGCGAGAACATGGGCGTGATCCAAACGCGAGGCGGGCCGTCACCGCCAACCGGTCACGGCCCGCCACATCGGCTGCTGAACTTCAGCTCAGGCGAGCTTGAGATTGGTCGCGGCGGCCTTGCCGCGCTCCATCGCAACTTCGTAGCTGACCTTCTGACCGTCGTTCAGGCCCTTCAGTCCGGCGGCCTGGACGGCGGTGATATGGACGAACACATCCTTGCCGCCGTCTTGCGGCATGATGAAGCCATAGCCCTTTGTTGCATTGAACCACTTCACGGTCCCAACGGCCATTGTCTTTGCTCCTTCCATTGCGCGTCCCCTGCTCGCGCGATAGGGGGTTGGGTGATTGGCGCGCCGCGCGCTGCCGTCAGGCGAGCTTGAGGTTGGTCGCCGCGGCCTTGCCGCGTTCCATCGCAACCTCGTAGCTGACCTTCTGACCCTCGCTCAGGCCACGAAGACCAGCCGCCTGTACTGCGGTGATATGAACGAACACGTCCTTGCCGCCGTCCTGCGGCATGATGAAGCCGAAGCCCTTGGTCGTGTTAAACCACTTGACTGTACCGGTGGCCATGATCTGCAAAACTCTCCGTCAGCGCGCCGCGCACAGCGTACGGCGCTTGGGTCGACAACCGGCCCTTTGGACGTCTTGAGGGCACCCGATCGACGGAGGCGCAGCAAGCCAAGCCAAAATGCGATTGCGTTGCCATCCTGGCACAGAAAGGCCAGAGCCTGTCAATCACAGTCGCAGGTCGTTGACGAGTCTGTGTGCGACGGTGCGCACAGGCGGCGAGAACCGTCGCAAGAAACGAGAACGCAGCATGTCAGAAGCTGCTACGCGATCCGCGCGATGTCATCGCCCGGGCGAATTCGCCGCCGGCCGCGATGGCACGCCGACCCGCCGCGAGCTCCGGATAATAGATATGCCAGACATGAATCATTTCTGGCCAGACCTGCAGGTCCACCGCGACATCGGCGGCGCCGGCCACCTGTGCCAGGCGAACTGCATCGTCGAGCAGCGTCTCCGCCGCGCCGACCTGGATCAGCAGCGGCGCGAGGCCGCGCAGATCGGCGTAAATCGGCGCGGCGAGCGCCGACCGTGGATTCGCGCCGTTCAGGTAATGCTTCGCCAAGTCCAGAATGCCGGCCTTCTGCACCGTCGGATCCGCCGCGGCCTTGCTCGTCATGCTGTCGCCGAGTGCTTCCATGTCCACCCATGGCGAGATCGCCCAGCCGCAAGCCGGCTGCGGCAATCCGGCATCGCGGATCGCCAACATCACCGCGATCACGAGACCGCCCCCCGCCGAATCGCCGGCAACGGTTATGCCACCCGGCTGTACCCCGCTCATCACCAGAAAGCGGTAGGCGGCAAGCGCGTCATCGACCGCGGCGGGAAACGGATGCTCCGGCGCCAGGCGATAGTCGATGGCCAACGCGCGCGCACGCGCGGCACGCCCGATTTCGGCGACCAGGTGACGATGGCTGTCAAGCGAGCCGATCACATAACCGCCGCCATGCAGGTAAAGCACGGCCTTGCCGCGATCGGCATCCGGGGTCGTCGTCCATTCCGATCCGACGCCGTTGGCGGTGATCGGCTCCACCGCGACATCGGCCGGCAGCCTATAGGCGAGCCCGCGGGCGTCGATATCGCGGCGCCGCTGCGCGATGTCATCCGAGCGCACGCGCTTGGCGATGACCTCGCGCAGGGCGATGATTTCCGGATCGCTCATGCCGCCGTCTCCTGGCTGTCGTTCTTGCCGTCCACATCATTGCGCCGCAGTTCGGCCACCGGCAACTGGTGGAAGCGGGCGAATTCGTAGACCG
>DATBKQ010000169.1:0-3318 GCA_036555825.1 Acetobacteraceae bacterium
GGCACCGGCCATGCGGCGAACTGCGAGCTGAACTACACCCCGCAGCGGCCCGACGGCAGCGTCGATATTTCCAGGGCGCTGGAGGTCAACACCGAGTTCGACCTGTCGCGTCAGCTCTGGGCGTATCTGGTCGGGAAGGGAGCGATCGCCGACCCGCGCGCCTTCATTCATCCCTGCCCGCACATGAGCTTCGTGTGGGGCAAGGAGAACGTCGCGTTCCTGCGTGCGCGCTACAAGGCGATGTCGGCGCATCACTGCTATCACGGCATGGTCTACAGCGAAGACCGCGGGCAGATCGGCGACTGGGCGCCGCTGACCATCGAGGGACGCGATGCGAACCAGCCGATCGCGGCGACGCGGATCGTCACCGGCGCCGATGTGGATTACGGGTCGCTGACTCACCTGCTGGTCGCGCACCTGTCGGCGCAGCCGGGTTTCTCGGTGCACTACAAGCAGCACGTGGTGGGGCTGGCGCGCGAAGCCGGCGGCCGATGGCGGGTGGAGATCGAGGACGTAGAGACGCGCGTGCCGCACGCCGTTTCAGCGAAATTCGTGTTCATCGGCGCCGGTGGCGACGCCCTGCCGCTGCTGGAGAAGTCGCATATCCCGGAAGGCCATGGCTATGGCGGCTTCCCAGTCAGCGGCATCTGGCTGCGCTGCGATGTGTCCGAGGTCAGCGACCGTCACCATGCCAAGGTGTACGGCAAGGCGGCGGAAGGTTCGCCGCCGATGTCGGTGCCGCATCTCGATACGCGGATCATCGGCGGCAGGAAGTCGCTGCTGTTCGGGCCGTATGCCGGCTTCTCGACGCGGTTCCTCAAGCACGGTTCGCTCACCGACCTGTTCCGCTCGATCGAGCCCGGCAACATCCTGCCGATGCTGGCGGTTGCACGCGACAACATCGCGCTTTCCGAGTATCTGATCGGCCAGGTGCTGCAGACCTCGGTGCATCAGTTCGCCATGCTGCAGCAGTTCTTTCCGCTGGCGAAGCGGCATGACTGGAAGCAGGCGGTGGCCGGTCAACGGGTGCAGATCATCAAGCCGGACCCGCAGCACACCGGCGTGCTGGAATTCGGCACCGAGCTGGTCGCGGCCGAGGACCGCTCACTGGTGGCGCTGCTCGGCGCCTCGCCGGGCGCGTCCACCGCCGCGTTCATCGCCATGGGCGTGCTGCAGAAGTGCTTCGCGCAAGAGCTGACGGAGAGTGCCTGGCTGCCGAAGCTGCGGCGCGTCATTCCGACCTACGGCATCGACCTGAAGCAGGACGCCGATGCGTGCCGGCGGATTCGCGCCGAGACGGCGGCGGCGCTGAAGCTGGAGAACGTCTGAGAACCGGCTATCCTTGCCATCCTGCCTTGCGCAGGCCTTCCAGCATGTGATCGTGGTCGTCCTGGCGCTGCCATGGCCATCGGCGGCGCAGGTAGGTGTCGATGGCCAGAGGCGCGACAACAACTTCGGCCTGGTGCAGAACGTCGCGTGCTTCGTTTGTCCTGCCGATCTGGCCCAGTGCTGCGGCAAGCCAGCGATAGCTCAATGGCTGCCCGGGGTTCGCGCGAAGTGCGCGCCTTGCGGCATCGACCGCGCCCGGATAGTCGGCGCTCAGATAGCACGCGATGGCGACCACGTGGAGCGATTCCCAATTTCTCGGATCGTGCGGGTTGAGCCGGAGATAGTTCAACAGGACCTGGTGGCCGTCGTAATGTTTGCCGGAAAACACCAGGCACTGCCCCTTCAGGCGATGGGCGCTGGCGTTGTTCGGACCTAGAGCGAGTGCCCGGTCTGCTTCGTCCAGGCCCGCATCCAGATCGCCGCGTGTCAGACACACCCAGCCGGCGATGGCGTGAGCCCCAGCATCGTTGCCATCCAGTGCAAGCGACTCGCGTGCGAGCGGTTCCGCCGAACCAACCGTCTGCTCGGGATCCCCGGTCAGGAACATCCGGCAGTCGTCCACGTAGGTCTGCGCCAGGCCCTGATAGGCGGGTGAGAATGTCGGATCGAGAGCGGCTGCGCGCTGGAAGAATTCGCGCGCCACGACGTTCTCGGCGGCATCGAACCTTGCCTGGTGCCAAAGCCCTCGTTGATACGCCTCCCATGTACCCAAATTGCCGGGTGGCTTTCGCATCGCACGCTGCTGCTCGGCACTGGCGATCGCGGGCTCGATCGCCAGGCTGACGGCAGCGGTGATCTCGTCCTGTACCGCGAAGATCTCCGTGATGTCCCGATCGTAGCGCTCGGCCCAAATGTGGCTGCCGGTCTCCACCTCGATCAGCTCGGCGGTGACGCGGACGCGGCCGCCGCTGCGGCGCACACTGCCTTCCAGGATGTATCGCACGCCCAGCTCTCGCGCGATCTGCTTCACGTCGATGTTGCGGCCCTTGTATGCGAAGCTCGAATTGCGGGCGATCACCAGGAGCCAGCGCGTGCGCGAGAGTTCGGTGATGATGTCGTTGGCAATCCCGTCGGAGAAGAACTCCTGATCGGGGTCGCTGCTCATGTTCGCGAACGCCAGGACAGCAATCGAAGCGCGATCCTGTAGCGGTGGTCCGCTGGGGGCCGGCTCAGCAACGCCACCCGTGGTTGGCTCCGCACCGGCGGCTGGCGCGGTCAGCCGGTAACCGCGACCCGGGACCGTGACGATCGATCCCTCTCCCAGCGCCTTGCGCAGGGCCGAGATATGAACCTGGAGATTGTTCTCCTCCACGCTGAGACCGGGCCAGACCTTATCCAGCAGCGCGGTCTTGCTCACCGTCGCTCCGGCGGCTTCGGCAAGCACCAGAAGGATATCGAGTGCCCGGCCGCCGACCGAAACCGGCGCGCCATTTCGGGTCAGACTCCGGCGATGTCCATCCAGCCTGAAAGGGCCGAACGCGAACTCCTGCTGGCCAGTCGATGACACAAGCGGCCTCGAGATTCAGAATTATTTAGCAGCCTCCCAAGGACCTTAGGGCACCGCTTCGCCTAGCGTCCAGCCGTTGCGGCAGAGGAGGAACAAATGGCAGATCAGCCAAACCACCCGATCAGTGGCACGCCGATTCTGCGGCCGTTGGCCGAGGAAAAGAACCCTCGAATTGCCGGCGGTTCGTGCCCGTGCCCGGATCATGTGCTGCGCACAGCGCTGTTCGGGATCGACGAGACCTGGTACGAAGCTCACTGGTATCGCGAGCGGCCGAAGCTTCGGCAAAGTCGCCTGAGCAGCGTGGCCGGCGTATTTCGATACCTGATCGCCGTCGCGTCGACCCTTCGCCCTGGATCGCCTGCTGGTATCGTCGTTGCAAACGCCATTGATCGTGGGTAGCGGATGGGCGCGGCGGCCGGTAA
>DATBKQ010000170.1:0-11140 GCA_036555825.1 Acetobacteraceae bacterium
TCATCTGGATCGCGATCCTGCTGACCTCGTGGCTGGTCATCGCCGAATGGCGGATACTGCCCGAACTGATGAATGCGGCCCTGGCGGCAATTTCCTGATCAGGCCGGGGGCAGGTCGGCCGCGCCGAGCACCCGCAGGTCGCCGGACTGCAGCAGGACCGACAGCCCCTGGCCCGCTTCGGGCAGCCTGGCTGTCAGCACCCGGGCGGTGCCATCCCACTCGGCCAGCGTCTCGACCGAGCGCACGATGCGGTACTCGCGGAGCCGCGCGCCTTCATTCTCGCCGGCATCGACATCGGTGGCGTGTTCGGGCTCGTAGACGATGCTCTGCACGCGCACCTGGCCAGGGGCGGGCGCGATGTTGATCTCGGCGACGTCCGGCCCGCGGCTCAGGGCTATGGCAACCGGGAGGCCGGCCGCGGCGGCAATCGCGGTCTCGATCGCGTCACGATCCGAGCCGATCAGGACCTGGGTGCCGTTCACAACGAGGGCCGGCGTGAAGATGCCCGCGCCGAGTTGGGTCGCATAGGCGCGCTGGCGCTTGGTCGCGGTGCCGCTCGCGAACCGGTCGCGCCAGCCCAGATTGTTCCAGTAGTCCACATGCCAGGCGAGCGCTATCACGCCCGCCCGCCGCGACAACTGGCCGAGCAGCGCATCCGCGGGTGGGCAGGATGAGCAGCCCTGGGAGGTGAAAAGTTCCAGCACCACGGGCTTCGATGTCGCGGCCTTCGCGCCGACCGTCATCGCGAGCGAACCGCCGATCAGCACCGAACGCCGCTGCATGGTGTCATCCTTGATGCTGGTTGCCTCGAATTGAGACGACTGGCTACAGGCTACCGCCTCTTCTACCGGCGATCGCGCCCAGTCGCAGCCGCAGCGCGTTCAGCTTGATGAATCCCTGGGCGTCGAACTGGTCGTAGGCGCCGGCGTCCTCCTCGAAGGTGACGACGTCCTGCGAATACAGGCTGTTCGGTGAGGAGCGGCCGATCACCGAGACGTTGCCCTTGTAGAGCTTCAGGCGCACCCGGCCGGAGACACTTTTCTGGCTCTCGTCGATCAGCGCCTGCAACATGCGGCGCTCCGGGCTGAACCAGAAGCCGTTGTAGATCAGTTCGGCGTAGCGCGGCATCAGACTGTCCTTGAGATGTGCGGCCTCGCGGTCGAGCGTGATGCTTTCGATGCCGCGGTGTGCCGCCAGCAGGATGGTGCCGCCGGGGGTTTCGTACACCCCGCGCGACTTCATGCCGATGAAGCGGTTCTCCACCAGGTCCAGCCGGCCGATGCCGTTGGCGCGGCCGAGTTCGTTCAGTCGGGTCAGCAGTGCGGCGGGCGAGAGCGGGGCACCGTCGATGCCGACGGCATCGCCGCGCTCGAACTCCACCGCGATGATCGTCGGCCGGTCCGGCGCGTCCTCGGGGCGGATGGTGCGCTGATAGACGGTCTCGTCCGCTTCGGCCGCCGGGTCTTCCAGGATCTTCCCTTCGGAAGAGGAGTGCAGCAGGTTGGCGTCGACGCTGAACGGCGCCTCGCCGCGCTTGTCCTTGGCGATCGGGATCTGGTTCTGCTCGGCGAACTCCAAGAGGCGGGTGCGGCTGGTCAGGTCCCATTCGCGCCAGGGCGCGATGATCTTGATGTCCGGTTTGAGCGAATAATAGCTGAGCTCGAAGCGGACCTGGTCGTTGCCCTTGCCGGTCGCGCCGTGTGCCACCGCGTCGGCGCCGACCTGCTCGGCGATCTCGATCTGCCGTTGTGCGATCAGCGGGCGGGCGATCGATGTGCCGAGAAGGTACTGACCTTCGTAGAGGGCGTTGGCGCGGAACATCGGGAACACGAAGTCGCGGACGAAGGTCTCACGCAGGTCGTCCATGAAGATTTCTTTCACGCCGAGCATCTCGGCCTTCTGGCGGGCCGGCCCGAGTTCCTCGCCCTGGCCGAGATCGGCGGTGAAGGTGACGACCTCGCAGCGGTAGGTCACCTGCAGCCAGCGCAGGATCACGCTGGTATCCAGCCCGCCCGAATAGGCGAGCACCACCTTCTTCACATCCTTGACACGCATGGCGCATTCTTCCCTGCGAGCGGTAGGTCCGGAGTAATGCGGCGCGGCCGTTCAGCGCAAGCTGGCAGGCTCGCCGGCGATGCGATCGAGCGCGCGCCGGGGCATGGCGGACAGGTGAGCGGCGAGCGCCGCGGCTTCCACGCCACCGACGCGCAGACCCAGCTTGCTGCGCCGCCACAGCATGTCCTCGGCAGTCCGGGCCCATTCCCGCCGCACCATCCAGTCCGCCTCGCGCTCGGTCAGGTCGGCGCAGAGGACGTGCCCGAGGTCCTCGGAGCGGCGGGCGTCGCCCAGCAGGTCGGCGGCGAGCGTACCGTAGGCACGGACCAGACGCTCGCAGGTTCTCTCGGCGAGGAACGGGTAACGCGCGGCCATCTCGGCGCGAAGTCGATCGACGCCATCCCAGCGGAACGCGCCGCCTGGCAGCGCCGCGGCCGATGTCCAGGGACGGCGCATGCCGGGGAACCGCGATCCGAGCTTCGCCAGTGCGGCTTCCGCCAGGCGGCGATAGGTGGTGATCTTGCCACCGAACACCGACAGCAACGCCGGTTGCTGCAAATCCAACAGGTAGTCGCGGGTTGCTTCCTGTGCCTTGGAGGCACCATCGTCCAACAGTGGCCGCACCCCGGCGTAGCGCCACACGACGTGCCGCGGCCCGATCGGCTTGCGCAGATAGCGGTTCACCGCGTCGCAAAGATAGGTTTCCTCCTCGGCTGAGCACGCCGCGTCTGCCGGATCGCCCCGGAAGTCCTCGTCGGTCGTGCCGATCAGGGTGAAGTCCTGCTCGTAGGGAAGCGCGAAGCAGACGCGGCCGTCCGGGTTCTGGAAGATGTAGCCGCGGTCGTGGGTTGAGAGGCGCGGCACGACGATGTGGCTGCCTTTGACCAGCCGGACCCGGCGGGCTGCGTCCTGGGCAAGCACGCCGCGCAAGACGCGGGTGACATTCGGCCCGGTGGCGTTCACCAGCACCCGGGCCGCGGCGGTCGCGCCGCCGGGGAGGGTCAATTGCCACACTCCATCCTGAAAACTGGCCCGCATGCACCGGGTGCGGGTGCGGATGTCGGCGCCGCGGGCGGCGGCGTCGCATGCGTTCAGCACCACCAGGCGCGCATCGTCTGCCCAGCAATCGGAGTATTCGAAGCCGCGAGTGAATTCCGGTCTAAGCGGCGCGCCGGCCGGATCGGAGTGCAGGTCGAGGGAACGGGTGCCCGGCAGAATTTCCCGCCCGCCCAGGTGATCGTACAGGAACAGGCCGAGCCGCATCAGCCAGCGCGGCCGCAGTCCGGCGTGATGCGGCAGCACGAAGCGCATCGGACGGATCAGATGCGGCGCGGCACGCAGCAGCACCTCTCGTTCAGTCAGCGACTCGCGCACCAGGCGGAAGGCATGGTGCTCGAGGTAACGCAGGCCGCCGTGGATCAGCTTGGTGGAGGCCGACGAGGTGCCGCTGGCCAGATCGTCCTGCTCCAGCAGCAGCACGGACAGGCCGCGGCCGGCGGCGTCGCGGGCGATGCCGCAACCGTTGATGCCACCGCCGATGACCGCGAGGTCGAACGGACTGCGGTTTGTCGCGTGATTCAGACCTCCGACGGGGCTCCGCATCGATTCGTCGATTGGGAGCCCGGTTCCGCCTCCGGTCATCACGTTTCAGTCCCGGCTGAACTCACCCGACTTGCCGCCCGACTTGTGCGTCAGCCGCAATGCCTCGATGCGCATGCCCCGATCCGCGGACTTGCACATGTCGTATACCGTCAGTGCTGCGACCGAGGCGGCGGTGAGCGCCTCCATCTCAACGCCGGTCTGCCCCCGTGTGCGCACCGTGGCGGCGATTTCCACCGCGGCCTCACCGGCGGTCAACTCCAACGAAACCGCACTGATCGGCAACGGATGGCATAGCGGGATCAAGTCCGGGGTCCGCTTGGCGGCCATGATGCCTGCGATCCTTGCCACGCCCAGCACGTCGCCTTTCTTCGCGCCGCCGCTGCGGATCAGCGCCGCGGTGGCGGGCAGCATGGTCACGCGAGCCCGCGCCGTGGCCGTGCGCTCGGTGACCGGCTTGGCTCCGACATCGACCATGGCGGCCTGGCCACGCGCGTCGAAATGGGAGAACTCGCGGCTCGTCATGGGCCGGTCAGCAGTGCGCGTGTGGCGGCAGCGACGTCTGGCTGGCGCATCAGGCTCTCGCCCACAAGGAAACACTGGGTGCCGACGGAGGCGAGGCGGCGGAGGTCGAGGTTGCCGCGGATGCCGCTCTCAGCGATCAGGAACCGATCGGCCGGAACCAGGGGGGCGAGCTGCTCGGTCACCGCAAGGTCGGTTGCCAAGGTCTTGAGATTGCGATTGTTGATGCCGATCAGTTGCGTTTCCAGCCCGAGCGCGCGGTCAAGTTCGCGCTCTTCGTGGACTTCCGCCAGCACGTCCATGTCCAGTGCACGGGCAAGCGCTTCCAGCTCGCGCACCTCGGTATCGGTCAGGGCGGCCAGGATCAGCAGGATGCAGTCAGCGCCCATCGCGCGGCTTTCGTAAACCTGCCATGGCTCCAGGATGAAATCCTTGCGCAGTACCGGCAGGTCGACCGCCTGGCGAGCCGCCTCAAGGTGCGTACGGCTGCCCTGAAAGTGCGGTCCGTTGGTGAGCACGGAAAGGCAGGCGGCACCTCCCTCGCGGTAAGCACGGGCCAGCGCCGGGGGGTCGAATTCGGGCCGAATCATGCCGCCGGATGGGGAAGCTTTCTTGATCTCGGCGATCAGGCCGTAGTGTCCCTGGGCGACCGCCTGCTTCAGGGCCGCGCCGAAGCCGCGCGGGACGTCGCCGCGGGCGGTGATCTGCGCGCGCAGTGACTCCAGGCTGGTGGCGCTCTTGGCCTCGGCGACAGCCACTCGCGTGTCGGCACAGATCTGCGCCAGCACGTCGGAACCGGAAAGATTTGCGGTATCGGGCATCGTGTCCTTCACTGCGCGGCTGTCTCGCGCCGCAGCGTCTCCAGCGCGGCGAGCGCGGCACCGGAAGCGATCGAACGCGCGGCCAGTGCGACGCCCTCACGCAGATCTGTGGCACGTGCCGCCACGATCAGCGCTGCCGCGGCATTCAGCAGCACTGTGTCGCGATATGGGCCGGTTGCTCCCTGAAGCAAAGCCCGCAGGGTCGCGGCGTTCAGCGCCGCGTCGCCACCCCGGATCGCCTCGACGGGTGCGCGCGCGAGGCCGGCGTCCTCCGGACTGACGGTGAAGCGGCGCAGGCTGCCGTCCTGCCAGGCGATCACCTGGTTTTCACCAGCGACCGTGAGTTCATCGAGGCCCTGGCCGTGCACGATCCAGGCGCGCTCAGTGCCGAGGCGGCCCAGCGTCTCGGCCATCGGCGCCGCCCATTCGGGCGCAAACACGCCGGTCAGTTGCCGGCGCACCCGCGCGGGGTTCGCCAGCGGTCCGAGCAGGTTGAAGATCGTCCTGGTGCCCAGTTCGACACGCGGTCCTGCCGCATGGCGCATCGAGGGATGGTGGCGCGGCGCGAACAGGAAAGCGCAGTTCGCTGCGCGCAGGATATCGGGCAGCCGCTCCAGCGGCGCGTCCACATTGACCCCCAGCGCGGCGAGCACATCGGCCCCTCCGGTGCGCGACGACAGCGCCCGATTGCCGTGCTTCGCGACAGGCACTTCGCAGCCGGCGACAACGAAGGTGACCGCGGTGGAGACATTCAGCGTTCCCGCCGCGTCGCCGCCGGTACCGCAGACGTCGATCGCCTCGGCCGGCGCGGCGACGGCGGTCATGCGTGCCCGCATGGCGCGGACCGCGCCGGTGATCTCGGCGACGGTCTCGCCACGGACCCGCATCGCCATCAGCAGGGCTCCGATCTGCGCCGGGGTCGCCTCGCCGGACATGATGATGTCGAACGCCGTCTCGGCTTCGGTGTCGGCCAGCGTTTCACCGACGGCGAGGCGCGTCAGGAACGGCTTGAGGTTGTTCGACACGCCGCCGGTCAGGCCGCCCGCGCCGGCGTGTTGGTGCCGCGCGCGATGCGGAGGAAGTTTGCCAGCAGATCATGGCCATGCTGGCTGGCGATGCTTTCCGGATGGAACTGCACACCGAACACCGGCAAGGAACGATGGCGCATCGCCATCAAGAGTCCGTCCTCGGTCCAGGCGGTCGGCATCAGGGCGTCGGGCAATGTGCCGCGGTCGACGATGAGGCTGTGGTAACGCGTGGCGCCGAACGGCGAGGGGAGGCTTTCCAGGATGTCGCCTCCCGCATGGAAGATGCGGCTGACCTTGCCGTGCATCGGCACCGGGGCGCGAACCACCTTGCCGCCGAAGGCCTGTCCCACCGCCTGGTGTCCAAGGCATACGCCGAGAATCGGAACCCGGCCGGCGGCGGCGGGGATCAGGTCGAGGCAGATACCGGCCTCATTGGGCGTGCAGGGCCCGGGCGACAGGACGATCGCTTCGGGCTCAAGGGCGAGCGCGTCCTCGACGCTGATCCTGTCGTTGCGCCACACCTCGCACCGGGCGCCGACATCGCCCAGGAAGTGGTAGAGGTTGAAGGTGAATGAGTCGTAGTTGTCGATCAGCAGCAGCATGGCGGCATCCTGCGCATCGGCACGGCCAGGGTCAACGGCGGTTCACGTTCCATCAACCATTGCGCCGCAAGCTGCCCGCATACAATCGCACGCCCGAACGGCGCGGGAAGGCCGCATCAGCATCATCGACAGACGCGAGCTCGAATTCGATGCGCGGGCCCTGATCAGTATCATCGCCAGGTCGGCGCGCTGGGCCAACAGCGTCGGCCTGCCTTCGGCCCGGCCCGTCAGGGTGGAGTTCGATCCGGCCGGCAGCCGCATCGTTCTGGGCTATGACGGAGCGGGCACAGACATCATCACCGCCGAGCGACTCGGTGCGCTGCTGGTTTCCTATTGCGTGCGAGCGCGCGTTCCGCTGCCGCGACTGGCCGAGAAGAGCGTCCGGATCGAGGCGAACTCGGTCGTCGTCGGGTTTACCACCTATTTCTCCGAGGTACCGGAGGGGCGGTAGAGCGGGGTTTGGCGCGGATAGCAGCACGAAGCAACGGACTGCGGTTTGCATGGCGAAGGCCGGGGGATGCAATCCCGACCGAGGCCGGGAGATGCAATCCCGACCGAGATTGCTTCGTCCCCCCCTTCGGCGGGGTCCTCGCAATGACACCGGGGTGAGGTATCGCGTCGGCTGTCAGCGTGAATTGTGCCGGTAAATTTCTGCAAGGCGTCGTGCCAGGACTGCTGATCGCGCACTGGTTCGAACATCCGGGGTGATCGCGCCCGAGCACCGACCGGGCCATCGATCCTGGAGGCGAGTATCGGAACACTTGCCAGGAGTGCTTCGGAAACGACATCCGCGGCGTGCCGGGGCGCTTGCGCCGTTCGCGTTCGATAATTGGCGGGAAGGGGCGCGAACGGAGCATCCGCTCCACAAAGCGGCGCTATCCTTTAGGCGACGAACCGCCCGCCACGACGTTCGAGGTGGCAGATCGTGGCATTGCACAGGCAGCCGCCGGTGAGCTTTCCTGACGGTGCAGACATGAGGTCATCTCCCATATGGCTGACATAACAATCGGCAGAAGCGAGGGCCGTGGTCGGGGCGTCTTTGCCGCGCGCCGCTTCGAGCCTGGTGAAACAATCGAAGTCTGCCCGGTGATCGCCTTGTCCGAGGCGGATGCCCGGACGCTCGATGGCACCGGCCTCTACGATTACTACTTCGGCTGGGGCGAGGGCGGAAAGGCGGCAGCCATCGCCCTGGGCTATGGCTCCTTGTACAACCATTCGCCATCACCGAATGCGATGCATAGGAAGCAGGAAGCGGAAGGCACCCTATTCGTCGTTGCCGTGCGACGCATCGAGCGTGGGGCGGAGATCTTCATCCGATACGACACGGGCTCGGGTGGCGACGCGCAGCAGATGTGGTTCGAGGTCAGGTAGCTCGATACCCACCCCAATCCGGTCGATCGGTTTCGCCGCCGATTCCGCCCTCAGCCGTGCGAGCACCTTCGCGACCCGCAGCATCAACGCGCATCACGAACTGCCTGGGCAACACGACCCGCCTGGCTGACGCTGCCGATGCGTGCACCGTGGATAACAGGACGCGGCTTCCTGTTCGGCAGCGATGACATCCCTGCATTGCCGCGATCGTGGTGACGGTCGCCCGATGGCATATGTTCGTCAGCAGCCTGTCGGCGGGCGAGCGCCGCGTGCATAGCCGTCAAAGCGCGCCGTCGCTTCGTCTCGGCCACGGTTTGGGCGATCCGCGCATTCACTCGCTTCAAGGCACGGGCATACACCTGCTTTTTCGCAGCCAATCCGCGTTCGCTGCCAAGTCCTTCACCGATGCCTCCCTTCCCGCGGCGGGCACGACGAAGGTCGCTGATCAGGTCGCGGGCTCTATCGCGACGGGCCCGCAAGAAGCGAGCAAGCTCGACCAGCTCTGGGTGTGTCCATCCTTCCAAGTCCGGATAGTGACTCCGTCGTACAGGATCGAGTTCATCTTCCGCCAGCAGCCGCCTCTCGGCGGAGAATTCCACACTCATTGCATGTGCCTCCCCGACACATCGGCAGGCGAGTAGGTGGCCCATGGAACCGGTGTGTCTTGCGCGCCTCGGTCGCTGTACTAATCAAGAGATGACAAACGTGAACGCTCAGGGTGCCTGAGTTTGGCAGAGTGTAGCGGGTGCCGGCGTCTGTCCACCAAAATCGGGGGTACGCGGCCAAAGGCCATGCCGCGAAGCTGGAGCGGATGTATCGGACATGCGGAGTTGTATTGATGAGCTCGACACGACAAGCCGACACTTCTGCTCGCGCTCAGTTGCGGATCGACCTCGCGCTGCAAGGTGGCGGATCGCATGGCGCTTTCACCTGGGGCGTACTCGATCGACTGCTCGAGGAATCCTGGCTCCTGATCGATGGGATCTCCGGCACCTCGGCGGGCGCCATGAACGCTGCGGTGCTGATCGGCGGTTATGCGGCGGGCGGAGCCGCCGGCGCCCGGGCGGCGCTTGAGGCATTCTGGCGACGTGTTTCACGCGCGGCGATGCTCAGTCCGTTCCAACGCGGGCCGCTCGACGTCCTGCTCGGCCGCTGGACGCTCGACACTTCACCCACCTCGTCTCGCCCTACTCCCTCAATCCCGCCGGGGTGAATCCGCTACGCGACGTGCTGGCCGAGAGCGTCAATTTCACGCGGCTGTCCAAGGCGGCAATCAAACTATTCGTTACCGCCACAAACGTGCATACCGGCCGCGGGCGCGTGTTCCGCAATCCGGAGATCACGCCGGAGGTGCTGCTTGCCTCCGCCTGCCTGCCGACGTTGTTCCATGCCGTCGAGATCGACGGCGAGAGTTACTGGGACGGCGGCTACTCGGGAAACCCAACGATCACCCCGCTTATCCGGGAATGTGCGTCGAGGGATACGATCCTGGTGCAGATCAACCCGGTCGAACGGCCGGGCACGCCGCGCACGGCACGCGAAATCCTCAACCGACTGAACGAGGTGTCGTTCAACGCCGTTTTGCTCAAGGAGCTGCGCATGATCGCGCTGCTCCGACAAATCGCACCGGGCGACGCCGAGGGCGCTGCCTGGGCGGCGATGCGCATTCATCGGGTTGCGAGCGAAGTCATGGTCAATCTCGGGTACTCCTCCAAGCTCAACGCGGAATGGGCATTCCTGACCATGCTGCGCGATGAGGGACGCCGGGCAGCAGACGCCTTCCTCTCGGCACATTCCGCCGATCTTGGAGCGCGCTCCACCTATGATCTCGATGCCCTCTTGCAGGGCGTTTGAGCATATGGGGCTGGTCGGCATTCTGCTCGGTCTTGGCTTGCTGCTCGGGTTTTCGTTTCGTGGTTGGAGTGTGCTCGTGCTGGCCCCAGCCGCCGCGCTGCTGGCGGCAGCGTTTGCAGGTGAGCCGCTGCTTGCGCACTGGACGCAGACCTTCATGTCCGGTGCCGCCCACTTCATGGCCCAATTCTTTCCGATCTTCCTGCTCGGCGCACTGTTCGGAAAACTGATGGACGACAGCGGCTCGGTCTCCGCTATCGCCCAGTACATGACCCGGAAGCTGGGACAGCAACGGGCGATCCTTGCGATCGTGCTCGCAGGCGCATTCGTGACCTATGGCGGGGTCAGCCTGATGGTGGCCTTTTTCGTCCTCGTGCCGATGGCGCAAGCGCTGTTCCGCGCCGCGGCCGTGCCGGTGAGGCTGATGCCGGCAACGATCGTACTCGGGACCTCCACCTTCACCATGTCGGCGCTGCCGGGCACACCGGCCGTGCAGAATGCGATTCCCATGCCGTTCTTCGGCACGACACCGTTCGCCGCGCCGGGACTTGGCATCGTCGCCTCGGCCGTCATGCTCGGCTGGGGTCTCTGGTGGTTGATGCGCGCCGAAGCCGCGGCGCGACGGAGAGGTGAGGGCTACAACGGGACCGCGGTCGCCATCGACGCGGTGCTGGAGGACGAATTCGTACGTGAGCGCGCCACTACCTCGCGGGAGTTCGATCCGGCCGAGATCCGACGCGGCCGGCACGGCTCCCCGCCACCGGTTCTGCTCGCCGCATTGCCGCTGTTTATTGTCGTGGCCGTCAATCTGTCCATGTCGCTGATCGTGCTCCCTCGACTAAATGTTTCCTTCCTCGCGGAGCAGCGCTGGGGCGAAACCACGCTTTCAGGGGTCGCCGGCGTCTGGTCGGTCATTGTCGCGCTCGCGGCGGCAATCGTCGCGGTGATCCTGCTCAACCGCGATCGGCTGCCGGCATTGCGTCAGTCGATCGACGCCGGCGCCAACGCCTCCGTCTTGCCGGTCGTCAGCGTCGCAAGCCTGGTTGGATTTGGTGCCGTGGTCGCGGCGCTGCCCGCCTTCGCCGCCGTACGCGACTGGGTGCTCTCCATCGAAGGCGGACCGCTGGTCTCCCTCGCCGTCTCGGTCAACATCCTGGCTGCGGTGACGGGTTCAGCCTCCGGCGGCCTGACGATCGCGCTCGAGGTGCTGGGCAAGCTATATATGAACCTTGCCGCGCAAACCGGCATCGATCCCGGATTGATGCACCGCGTCGCGGTCATAGGTTCCGGC
>DATBKQ010000171.1:0-6682 GCA_036555825.1 Acetobacteraceae bacterium
CCCAGCCGCTCCAGCAGCACGACGCGGCTGCCCGCGCGAATGCCGAGACCGCTGGCCACCTGCGGTTCGGCCGCGATCTCCTTCAACGCCAGCAACCGCCCGGATGGCTCCTTGTTGTGCCGCCTGACCCATTCCGAGAACCGGGTGCGCGGCTCCACCGCATACGCCAGCACATCCTCGGCAACGAACGACCCCCGCCCCTGCTCCACCCGCACCAGTCCCCCACGGGACAGCTCATCCAGCGCGCGCCGCACGGTATGCCGGTTGACACGGAACTGCTGCGACAACTCCGCCTCGGTCGGCAGGCGCCCGCCGGGCGGGTAGAAGCCGGCGTCGATATCCTGCTGTAGCCGCGTGGCAATCTGCCGCCACAGCGCAACGCCCTCGTGCCGCAGCACCGGTTCGATCGGCGTCACCATAATATCACCCACGCGGCGGTCCATTCGTGCAACTCACGCTTGACGCTAGCCGATCGGGAGTCTAGCTGTCTAGACATCCGAATGATGAGCAGGCCCCGCAATGCCCGATGCCATGCCGCCGGATCAGCCAAAGAGCGCTCGGCAACGCTGGATGGCCGTCCTGGCTCGCGCCGATGCCGATGAGCTGCGGACGCGGCTGAGCGACCTGCCGGGGTACTCGGTGTTGCGCGGCCCCGAATCGGGACTGGTGATGGTGCGGGGGCGAACCGGCGGCGGCGGCGCACCGTTCAACCTCGGGGAAATGACCGCCACGCGCTGCACGGTGCGGACCGAGACGGGGCTCGTCGGGCACGCCTATGTCGCTGGGCGCAAGGAACGGCTGGCGGAGCTTGCCGCGCTCGCCGACGCGCTGCTGCAGGACCCCGCGCGGCAAGCCGGGTTGCTGCGGCAGGTGATCGAGCCGCTGGCGGCGCGTCAGCAGGCGCGCCGGGCCGAGACCGCCGCCAAGGCCGCCGCCACCCGCGTGCAGTTCTTCGCCATGCGGAACATGCGCGCATGAACGCCAGCCTCGATCTGCCCGGCTTCGCCGATCCGGTGGCCGATGCGCAGGCCACATTCCGTGCCGTGCTCGATGCGATGGCGCGGCCGGGAACGGTGCATCGCGTGGGTGAGCAACTCGCGGTTCCGGCCCCGCTCGACCAGGCAACCGCGGCCGTGCTGCTGACCCTGGTCGACAATGAGACACCGCTCTGGCTCGACCCTGCCGCATCCCCGGCGCGCGATTGGCTCGCCTTCCACTGTGGCGCCGCGATGGTAGAGGCATCGGACACAGCCCGGTTCGCGGTGGCGTTGTCCAGTCCTGACCTGACGCGGTTTTCCGCGGGATCGCACGAAGCACCCGAAGACTCCACCACGCTCATCCTGCAGGCCCGCGCGCTGGGACGCGGTACCCGCTACCGGCTGGCCGGACCGGGGCTGCGCGAACCCGCGCTGTTGTCGGTCGGCGGCCTGCCGTCGCGGTTCATCGCGCAGTGGCAGCAGAACCATGCGCTGTTCCCTCGCGGTGTGGACATCATCCTGTGCGCCGGTACCACGCTGACCGCCTTGCCGCGCAGCGTGGCGGTCGAGGAGGGCTGACGATGGCCTATGTCACGGTCAAGGGCGGCGAACAGGCGATCGACAACGCCCATGCCTGGCTGGCCGAGCAACGTCGCGGCGATACCGCCGTGCCGGAGTTGTCGCTGGCGCAGATCGAGGCGCAGCTTGGCCGCAGCGTCGATCGCGTTATGGGCGAGGGTTCGCTCCATGACCGCGAACTCGCCGCGCTCGCCGTGAAGCAGGCGCAGGGCGACCTGATCGAGGCGGCGTTTCTGCTGCGCGCCTACCGCACCACCTTGCCACGGTTCGCGCATTCGCTCCCGATCGACACGTCCGCGATGCACATCCGCCGCCGCATCTCCGCGGTGTTCAAGGATTTGCCGGGCGGTCAGGTGCTTGGTCCGACCTACGACTACACGCATCGGCTGCTCGACTTCGAACTCGCCGCTGACGGCAGCGGCACCGCGGCGAAACGCCCCGAGCCAGTGGCGCCGATGCCTCGCGTGCCCGACATCCTGCGGCACGAGGGGCTGATGGAACCCGACGGCGAAGGCGCATCCGAGCCAGGCGACCTCACGCGCCAACCGCTGGCGTTCCCCGCATCGCGCGATGTGCGGCTGCAGGCGCTGGCGCGCGGTGACGAGGGCTTTCTGCTCGCACTCGGCTATTCCACGCAGCGCGGCTATGGCGGCACCCATCCGTTCGCGGGCGAAATCCGCATGGGCGAGGTCTCGGTGGAGATCGAACCGCCGGAACTCGGCTTCGCCATCGACATCGGCGACATCATCGTCACCGAATGCCAGATGGTGAACCAGTTCAAGGGCTCCAAGATCACGCCGCCGCAGTTCACCCGCGGATACGGACTGGTGTTCGGTTTCTCCGAGCGCAAGGCGATGGCGATGGCTCTGGTCGATCGCGCCATGCGCGCCAAGGAACTGGGCGAGGAGGTGACCGCGCCGGCGCAGAATGTCGAGTTCGTGCTGTATCACTCGGACAACATCGAGGCGACCGGATTTGTCGAACACCTGA
Organism: Acetobacteraceae bacterium; assembly: GCA_036555825.1. GTDB lineage: Bacteria > Pseudomonadota > Alphaproteobacteria > Acetobacterales > Acetobacteraceae > JAMXLO01. The sequence continues at coordinate 2,547 of DATBKQ010000171.1, forward strand.
AGCTGCCGCACTACGTCGATTTTCAGAGCGAACTCGAGAACGTCCGGCGCATGCGCCGCGGGCACGAGAAGGCGAAGGAAAACGAGAAAGAGAAGATCCCCCCTCCCCTTGCGGGAGGAGGTCAGGGGGAGGGGGCGGCGCAAACCGTCGTGAACCGATGAAAGGCTACAATTTCGCCTACCTGGATGAGCAGACCAAGCGGATGATTCGCCGCGCGCTGCTCAAGGCGGTGGCAATCCCGGGCCACCAGGTACCGTTCGGCTCGCGTGAAATGCCGCTGCCCTACGGCTGGGGCACTGGCGGCATCCAGGTCACCGCCTCGGTGCTTGGCCGCGGCGACGTGCTGAAGGTGATCGACCAGGGCGCTGATGACACCACCAACGCCGTGTCGATCCGCCGCTTCTTCGCCCGCACCGCCGGCGTGCGCACCACCACGCGCACCGCGGAGGCCAGCTTGATCCAGACCCGGCACCGCATCCCGGAACAGACGCTGCGCGACAACCAGATCATCGTGTATCAGGTGCCACAGCCGGAGCCGCTTTACCGCTTGGAGCCATCCCGCGCCGAGACTCGCCGGATGCACGCGCTGGCCGATTACGGGTTGATGCATGTGAAACTGTACGAGGACGTGGCGCGCTTCGGCCAGATTTCGATCAGCTACGATTACCCCGTGCTGGTGAACCGCCGCTACCTGATGTCGCCAAGTCCGATACCCGCGTTCGACAATCCGAAAATGCACCTGATGCCGGCGCTGCAGTTGTTCGGCGCGGGCCGGGAAAAGCGCATCTACGCAATCCCACCCTGGACCGAGGTGCGCCCGCTCGATTTCGACGACCATCCGTTCCGGCCGATCCGCGCACCGCATCCGTGCGGCCTGTGCGGCGCCACCGACTCTTACCTGGACGAGGTGGTGATCGACGACAAGGGCGGCCGGCTGTTCGTTTGCTCCGACACGGATCATTGCGCGGAACGGCGGGCCGCCGGCCATGTCGGCGCCGAGGGCCTGCCGGAGGCGGCGGAATGAACGGCGACACGTTGCTTTCCGCACGCGGCCTCACCCTGTCCTACGGCACACTCGCCGCCCTGGCCGAAGTGGATGTCGATCTCTGGCCAGGCGAGATGCTGGCGGTGGTTGGCGAATCTGGCTCGGGCAAGACCACGCTGCTGAACGTGCTGTCCGGGCACCTGCGGCCCGATCGCGGCGCGGTCTGGTATCGCGATCCGGCCGGCCGTCTGCACGACGTGCACGCGATGCCGGCGCCGGCGCTCAGGACCTTGCACCGTTCGGACTGGGGCTTCGTGCACCAGGACCCGCGGCAGAACCTGCGCATGAACGTCACCGCCGGCGGCAACGTCGGCGAACGGCTGATGGCGCAGGGCGCCCGCCACTACGGCAGCATTCGTGGCCAGGCGATCGAGTGGCTGAACCAGGTGGAAATCGATGCTTCCCGCGTGGACGACATGCCGCGCACCTTCTCCGGCGGGATGCTGCAGCGGCTGCAGATCGCACGCACCCTGGTCACCCATCCGCGCCTGGTGTTCATGGACGAACCGACCGGCTCGTTGGACGTATCGGTGCAGGCGCGCCTGCTCGATCTGATCCGCTCCTTGGTCACCCGACTGAAGATCGCCGCGGTGCTGGTGACGCACGACATCGGCGTGGCCCGGCTGCTGGCCCACCGCATCGTGGTGATGCAACGCGGCCGCGTGGTGGAGGCCGGGTTGACGGATCAGGTGCTGGACGATCCGCAGCATCCCTACACGCAGTTGCTGGTCAGCTCGGTCCTGCAGGCATGACCAGTGTCATTGCGAGGAGCGATGCGACGAAGCAATCTCGGCCCGGGTGCGCACTCGGCGCGAGATTGCTTCGCTCCGCTCGCAATGACACTGGCGGGTGCGCACAATGACCGACGTGATGCTCCGCACCAACGCTCTCGCCAAGGGCTTCACCCTGCACCTGCAAGGCGGCGTGCACATCCCGGTGCTGTCCGGCATCGAGCTCGAACTGCGCGCCGGCGAATGCGTCGTGCTGTCGGGTCCGTCCGGGGTCGGAAAATCAACGCTGATGCGCAGCCTGTACGGCAACTATCGCGCCGACGCCGGGCATATTCTCATCCGCCACCACGGCGAAATGCTCGATCTGGCCGCCGCCGACCCGCGCACCATACTCGCGGTTCGCCACGAGACACTCGGCTACGTCAGCCAGTTCCTCCGCGTCGTGCCGCGGGTGCCGGCGGTCGATGTGGTGGCGGAGGTGCCGATCGGTCGCGGTGCGTCGCAAGACGAAGCCAGACGCGTCGCGACCGACCTGCTGCTCCGGCTGAACATACCGCGCCGCCTGCACACGTTGCCGCCTGCCACCTTCTCGGGCGGCGAGCAGCAGCGGGTCAACCTCGCACGTGGTTTCATTGGCAACCACCCGGTGCTGCTGCTCGATGAGCCGACAGCCTCGCTCGACGCGGAGAACCGCGCGGTCGTGGTGGCGATGATCAACGAGGTGAAGGCGAACGGCACCGCAATCGTTGCGATCTGCCACGACGCGGACGTGCGCGACCGCATCGCCGACCGGCTGTTCGAATTGACCCCATTGCAGGACGCCGCATGAACAGCGAGACGATCCTTACCGATGCGGTCCTGGTCCTGGGTGACACCACGCTGCATGGCACGCTGGTGATACGAGACGGGCACATCGCCGACGTGCAGCCAGGCCGCACCCCCGCCCTTCCGGCGCACAGCCTCGACGGCGACTACCTGATCCCGGGCATCGTCGATACCCACACCGACAACCTGGAACGCCAGGTGCAGCCCCGTTCGCTGGCACGCTGGCCGTCGCGCTCGGCCATGGTGGCGCACGATGCACAATGCGCCGCCGCCGGCGTTACCACCGTGTTCGATGCGCTGTGCCTCGGCGATCTCGGCTTCGACAAGGACCGCATACGCACCTTCCAGAATGGCGTCGTCGACCTCGACGCGCTGAACAGCGCCAGCCTGCTGAAGTCGGACCATTTCCTGCATCTGCGCTGCGAAGTGCCGGCACTGGATATGCTGCCGCTGTTCGACAGCGTCTCCGATCACCCGCTGGTGCGCATCGTCAGCCTGATGGACCACAGTCCGGGTGTCGGCCAGTACGCCAATATCGACTTCTATCGCGCACTGCGCCGCCGCGGCGGCCTGGACGAGGACTATATCGAACAGCGCATCAGGGAATTGCGGGAGCAGCGCGAACAGACCCGTATTCCGCACCGCCGCGCGCTGCTCGAACGCGTCGCCGGCCGCGCCATCGCGCTGGCCAGCCACGACGACAGGACCGAGGAGGAAGTCGCCGAAAACGCCGCCGACGGGATCCGCATCAGCGAATTCCCCGTCACCATGGAGGCTGCCTGCGCCGCGAAGGCACACGGCATGCAGGTGATCGCCGGCGCGCCGAACATCGTGCGCGGCGGCTCGCATTCCGGCAACGTGTCCGCCGGCGATCTGCTGGACCGGGGCGCCGTCGACGCGTTCGCCTCCGACTACGTGCCGAACAGCCTGGTCGAGGCGGCGTTCCAGTGCGGACAGCGTATCGGCCTGCCACAGGCGGTCGCTCTGGTCACCGAGCGCCCTGCACGGCTTGCGGGCCTGGATGACCGCGGCACGCTGCAACCGGGACAGCGCGCCGACCTGGTGCGCGTGCGTGTTCACGATGGCCTGCCGGTGGTGCGGCAGGTGTGGCGCGCCGGCGAGCGCGTCGCCTGATGGGGCCTGAGGCGCGTGTCGCGGTGTACTACGCGCCGCAGCCTGACGATGTTCTCTCCACCGTGTCTGCGACCTGGCTCGGCCGCGATCCGCTCAGTGGTGAGACGGTGCCGCAGCCTGACGTTGCCAACATTGCGGAAATCACCGCCGAACCGCGGCTCTATGGCTTCCACGCGACGCTGAAGCCGCCGATGCATCTCGCTGTCGGGCGCACCTGGCAGGACGTCGTTGCGGCGGCAACCGCGCTCGCCGCCCGGATCGCGCCATTCGAACTGCCATCGCTGTCGGTGCACGACGTGTTCGGCTTCCTGGCGCTGCGAGAGACAGTTGCCAGCGAACCGCTCCAGGCATTGGCCGATGCCTGCATCGAGCAGCTCGATCCGCTGCGCGCGCCGCCATCC
>DATBKQ010000172.1:0-9481 GCA_036555825.1 Acetobacteraceae bacterium
CTGCACCGCCTGCGGCAGCGAGGCCATCGCCTGCGCCACGCGGTTCTGCACCAGCACCTGGGCGAAGTTCAGATCGGTGCCGATCGCGAAGGTGACCACCAGCGAATACGTGCCGTCGGCGGCGCTGGTGGACTGCATGTAGAGCATCCCCTGCACGCCGTTGACCTGCTGTTCGATGGGCAGCGCCACGGTGTTCATCACCGTGTCCGCGCTGGCCCCTGGATAGCGCGTGGTGACGGAAATGGTCGGCGGCACCACGTTCGGGTACTGCGCGATGGGCAACCGCAACAGGGCGACCGCGCCGATCAGCACGATGACGATCGCCAGCACATTCGCCAGCACCGGCCGGTCGATGAAGAATTTCGATATCATCGCTGGGCGGTGATCGTCACGGCTTGCGGGGCGACCTTCTCGCCAGGGATCGCCTTCTGAATCCCGCTGACCACGACCTGTTCGTTCGCCGTAAGCCCCGCGGCGATGACGCGCAGCTTGCCGACCAGTTGTCCGGTGGTGACGCTCTTCTGCTGCACCACTCCGTTCTGATCCACCACCAGCAGATAGTTCCCTGCCTGGTCGGCCCCGATCGCCGTGTCGGGCACCAGCAGCGCGGTCTGCTCCTCCAGCGCCAGCGGTATGCGAATGCGCAGGAAATTCCCTGGCAGCATCACGCGGTCCGGGTTGTCGAAGATCCCTCGGGCGGTGAGTGTCCCGGTGGACGGGTCGATCATGGGTGCGACGTAGTCGAGCTTGCCGGTGTGCGGGTAGCCCTCCTCGTTCATCAGCCCGACCTGGACGGGAACATTGGCGATGTCCCGGGGTTTCAGCCCGCGCCTGGCCATGGCGGTCTTTACGCGCAGCACGTCCTGCTCGCTCACGGTGAAGGTCACGTAGATCGGATCGAGCTGCACGATCGTCGCCAGCTTGGTCGGGCCGGGCACGCCGACCAACCCGCCGACCGATACAAGGTGCGCGCTGACCACGCCGTCGAACGGCGCCGTCACATGGGTGTAGCCGTAGTTGATCGCCGCCTGGGTGACGCTGGCTTCGTCGTTCTGCAGATTGGCCCTGAGCGCGTCGCGCTTGGCGAGTGCCTGATCGTAGGTATTCTGCGCGGTCACGTCCTGGCGCAGCAGCGTGGCCTGGCGTTGGAACTCCGCCTGCGCCTGCACCAGTTGCGCCTGGGTCGCGGCCTGCGTCGCCTGGGACTGCTGCAGCTTCGCCTGGTATGGAGCCGGCTCGACGACGAACAGGGTGTCGGCCTTTTTGACCTGCGCGCCGTCCTGGTAATTGATCGCCTGGAGGAAACCCTCGACCCGGGCTTCGAGGTCCACCTGATTGTAGGCCGCCGCATTGCCGGTCAGTTCCAGATACGGTGTGACGGACTGCTGCACCGGCTTGGCCACCGCGACCTGCTGCGGCGGTGGCGGAACATAGGCGTTTTCCTTCTTACAGGCTGCGATTGCCGCCAGGGTCAGGCTTAGCGCCACCAGGCACGCCGGCCGAAATGTCACCCGCACCCGCTCCCCCTATCGTGACCGGGCGCAGTTCAGCCGATTTTCCGCCGCGGCGGAAGCGTGCAAATAACGAGCCAATGAACCCGGCCGCGCCGCCGGGCATCAGGAACATGACTGCGATCAGGATCACACCATAAACCGCGCCCGGCGCGGCTTTCGACACTTTCTCGGCAATATTGGGCACAAATTCGATGAATGCCCCGCCGATGATCGCCCCGCCGATGGAAGCGACGCCACCCACGACCAGGCCCACAAAGAAATAGATCGAGACAAAGATGCCGAAGCTGTCGGGAGCGACGAACTGCACGACGATCGCGCCCAGCGAGCCTGCGATCCCGGTATACAGCGCGCTCAGCGCGAAGGTACGCGTCTTCAGCAGCGCGATGTCGATCCCCATCGCCTCGGCCGCCAGCGAATGGTCGCGGATCGCCATCATCGCCCGGCCGATGCGGCCGCGCACGACATTCCACGCCAGCAGGAACAGCACCGCACCGATTGCCAGCGCGAAAACGTAGAGCCACTGGTCCGCCGACATGGCGAGGCCGAACGGCGGGTCCGGCTTGTCGATCACCAGTCCCTGCACGCCGCCGGTCCAGGGTTCCAGCGCATTGTGCTTCAGCAGTTGCGGTACGGCGACGGCGAGCGCGAAGGTGGTCAGCGCCAGATAGAGACCGCCCAGGCGCAGCGCCGGCAGCCCAATCAGGAACCCGACGAGGGCGCAGACGATCGCGGACGCCGGCAGCGTCGCCCAGTACGGCACTTCGTACTGGTACATCAGGATCGCGGTGACGTAGGCGCCAATGGCGTAGAAGGCGCCATGGCCCAGGGAAATCTGGCCGTTGAAGCCGGTGAGGATGGCCAGGCCCAGAATTGCGATGGCATACACCACGACCATCGTGAGCTGGAACAGGTGATAATCGCTCAGCAGCAGCGTCGGGACGATGGTGGCGGCGAGCCAGACAACCACACCCCACAGCGCCGCATTGCGCCCCATCGCCTACACCCTGCTCAATACGGTGCGGCCGAACAGGCCGGACGGTTTCACCACGAGTACCCCGACGATGATGATCAGCGCGACGGTCAGCTTCAGCTCGGTGCCGACCAGATAGGCGCCGGCCAGGTTCTCGACGATACCAACAGCGAACCCGCCGACGACCGCGCCCAGCGCATTGTCGATGCCGCCCAGCAGCGCCCCGGCGAAGGCATAAAGCAGGATGCCGGCCATCATGTTCGGGTCAAGGTAGACGATGGGCGCCACCATCATGCCGCCGACCGCGCCGATCGCGGCGGCGAGGCCCCAGCCGAGAGCCAGCATCCAGCCGACGCGGATGCCGACCAGCCGGGACGACACCGGATTGAACGCCGCGGCGCGCATGGCAAGCCCAAGCTTGGTGTGGCGGAAGAACAGATAGACGGCGATCAGCATCGCCAGCGTCACGGCGAAGGCACCCAGCTCGTGCCCCGAGACATAGCCGCTGAACAGCAGCGGGCCGCCGGGAAATGGCGTCGGGAAGGTCTTGATCATATAGTCGAACATCCAGCCGGTGCTGCTGTTGATGATCAGCAGCAGGCCGATAAAGACACCGACCGAGGCGAGCACCGGCGCGTCCATCATCGGGCGCATCAGGATGCGCTCGATCAGCAGGCCAAAGATGAAGGATACCACCACGGTGGCGATGAAGGCGATCCAGTAGGGCAGGCCGGCATTGATCAGGGTAAGGGCGATGTAGGTCGATAATGTCGCCATCTCGCCCTGGGCGAAATTCACGTGGTGTGTCGCCTGGTAGATCATTACCAGCGCCAGTGCCACCGACGCGTAGATGCCGCCGCTGGCGATGCCGGACAGGACCTGGTGCAGCACGCCTTCCAAGGTCAGCGCCTCCATTCAAGTGTCATTGCGCCCCTCCACGAAGGCGGGGGAAGCAATCTGGATCGAGATTGCTTCGTCGCTTTGCTCCTCGCCACGCCGGACGTGACCGAGATTGCTTCGTCGCTTTGCTCCTCGCAATGACACGGTAGGCATGGGTCGTGGTGACACGGCTGTCAGTACCCCAGATAGGAACGGCGCACCGACTCGTCGCGCCCGATCTCCGCGGCCGGCCCGGAGATCACGATGCGCCCCGTCTCCAGCAAATACGCCTGTTCGGCAATCTCCAGCGCCAGGCTGGCATTCTGCTCGACGAGCAGGATCGACACGCCTTCGTCGGCGCGGATGCGGTGCATGATCTGGAAGATTTCCTGCACGATCAGCGGTGCCAGGCCGAACGACGGCTCGTCCAGCAGCAGCAGCTTCGGCCGCAGCAACAGCGCCCGCGCGATTGCCAGCATCTGCTGCTCGCCGCCGGACAGCGTGCCCGCCTGCTGGCGGAACCGTTCGCGCAGGCGCGGGAAATAGCCGAACATCCGCTCGAAATCCCGCGCGACAGCCGCGCGGTCCTTGCGGACATAGGCGCCAAGCCGCAGGTTCTCCTCGACGGTCAATTCCACGAACGTGCCACGGCCGTCCGGCACATGGGCAACGCCGCGCTGGACGATGTCCTCGGTCGGTCTGCCGTCGATCCGCTCGCCGCCGAGCACGATCTGGCCGCTGGTGCGCACCATCCCGCAGATCGCTCGCAGCGTCGTCGTCTTGCCGGCGCCGTTCGCGCCCAGCAGCGCGGTGACGCCGCCCTGCTCTACCGCGAAGTCGATGCCGTGCAGGACACGGGTCTCGCCATAACCGGCATGCAACGACCTCGCCTCAAGCAGCGCCGGCATGCTGCTCTTCCTTTGTCTCCCCCAGATAGGCGCGGATCACCTCCGGCTCGCTGCGCACCTCATCCGGCGTGCCGTCGGCGATCTTCAGCCCGAACTCCAGGGCCACCACCTTGTGGGAGACGCGCATCACCAGGTTCATGTGATGCTCGACCAGCAGGATGCTGAGATCGAAGTGCGTACGGATGCGCTGCAGCAACTGCGCGAGGTCGTCCACCTCGCCGTGGTTCAGGCCGCCGGCCGGCTCGTCCAGCATCAAGAGCTTCGGCCCGCCGATCAGCGCACGCGCCAGTTCGACGCGCTTCTGCGTGCCGAACGGCAGGCTTCCCGCCCGCCGACCGGACACCTCGTTCAGATCGAGCAGATCAAGCAGATCGTTCAGGCGCCCGAAAGCCTGCACTTCCTCCCGCCGAACCTCCGGCAGCCGCAGCGCATTGGTGGCGAACCCCGACCGGCCCAGGTGGTGCGCACCGACCAGAATGTTGTCGCGCACGCTCATGTTGCGGAACAGTGCGACGTTCTGAAAAGTCCGGCCCAGGCCGAGGCCGGCCATCCGATGGCGGCCGAGACGCTTCAGCGACCGGCCTTCGAACAGGATATCGCCTTCACTATAGCGATAGAAGCCGCTGATGCAGTTGAACAACGTCGTCTTGCCGGAACCGTTCGGCCCGATCAAGCCGCAGATCTGGCCATAGCCAACGTCGAACGACACGCCAGCCAATGCGACAACACCGCCGAACCGCATGGCGACCCTGTCGACCCGGAGCAGCGACACGTCCGACAGAGTAACGGACATCAGGGGACGCGGATGGCGTGTCGGCTGATCGATCTGGCACCGCAACGGCGTCCCATACGTCACTCCCTGTTTGATGGCCGGCGCTGACGGCGAGCTCACCGCGAGCTAGACGCAGTGCAGCGATGAAGTCAATCGGCGGATCCGGAAGGATCGGGTTGCGGCTTGGATCGGGTCAACGAGGCAGCGATACACGCCCGCTCGTTACCATGCGCAGCTTCCAGTCCGCGGCGGGCGTTCGCGTGAGATTCACCGCGCGCGCCAGGTAGGCAAGCCTGTCCCGGTCGGCGCCAGTGGCGGTGCAGCGCCGGTCCTGGAGGTAGAAGGGCGGGATTGCCTGATAGTAAAGTATCGCCTCTACGGCGGCTGGCTGGCCGGCGATGTCGCCGCGCGGTATGCGGTACACGATCGTGTCGGCGCCGCCTGAGCGGTAGTCCGGATCGGCGCCGATCCCTACGGCATCGGTGTCTTCCGCCATGTCGGCGGCCGCCCCGAGTGCGCGAGATATCGTCACCCGCTGATCGAGCGGAAGGAAGCCCGTCGGCAGCAGTCGGTTGTCCTTCAGCCTGGCGCAGATCGACAGGAAGCTCGTGGTCAGCTCACCGGCCGGGGACGCATGCGGTCCGCATTGTCCGGCTGCGCCGGCGAGTGGCGCCGTTACCAACTCCTGATAGATCTGCACCTGATCCTGCCGAGCGATGGACTGGTAGTGCGGCTGGTGCGGATTGTCGCCTCCGATGCGCGCGGAGCAATCCTGTTTCCACCACAGCTCACCCTCGATCGGCTGGCCGTGCTGGTCGATCAGGACACCGCTCTTGTCGGTCCGGCCCGACTCCCAGAGAGTGTTGCCCGCGGCGTCGATAACGCGGAAATCGATGAACATCCGCCGGAACGCCACACCCGATGGGAGCTTGTGCCCGGTCTTGTTGGTCACGGTCACGCTCGCGGTCAGCGTCGCCTGCGAGTTCTGCAGGTTGGCGACGCTGATGGCCGCGGATCGGTTCGTCGCCTGGTCCAGTATCGCGTCCCGGGTGAAATCGAGCGGCGGTACACCTTGCGACTGCAACATCGGGTCCTGAGTGGCGATACCGAGCAGGCCACTGTACTGCCTCGCCATTTCGATCAGGAACACGTTCAGCCCCACCAGCACGTGACGGGCAAAGCCCTCGCGCACCGGCAGATCGATGTCCTTGGCAGGCAGTCCGTTCTCGACCTGAGGAAACTTGCTGCGTTCCTGGATGCTGGCGATTTTGCTGCGGAACCGGCTGCCGTCCGCTGCCGTGTTCGGCATGTGGCATCCCTGGCAGGCTTGCGCGAGCGGGCCGGGGCCAAACGGGAGTTTGCCATCCGGCGTTTCGCCGGTCCGGTAGTCGCTGAAGGCCCACTCCGGATAGGTGGTCTGCTCGTAGGTTGATGCCAGCTTCTGAGTGCCCTGTACGACCGGCAGATGAACCGTGTGGCAGGTGCCGCACATCTCCGGGCTGGTAATCGTGCCGTTCTGCGCCGGCTCGATGCCGAGGGCGGCATGCATCGGCACCGTCTTGGGATCGGCGAACGGTCCGTATACCGCGTCCGGAGCCCCGATCAGGAAGCTGCCGGTGACGGTGCGGGCGAAACCGGAATTGTCGGGATTGAAGTATGCCTGCCGTTCGGCCACGCAGCGGTTCTGCGGCGCATCGCGGTACTTGGCGGCGTCCGCCTCGCGCAACACCATGTGGTGGCACGCCGCGCAGGACACGCCGTCGCGGGCCAACCCGCCATACAGCGCAAGCGGCGCGGAGGGATTGTCGGTCGGGAACGGAACCGCATCGACGGTGGTGCGCGGGAAATCGGGACAGGACTGCGCGGGGGCACTGTCGATCTTGGCCTGCCGCTCGCCCATGATGCCATGGCAGCCCAGACAACTGTCCTCGACCTTGGGCGCGATTGCCCGATGGAAGGTCTGCGTCTCACTGGCGAGCTGGGCGAAGAAAATCGGGTCGCGCCCCGACAATCCCATTGGACTGGTGCGCCACGTCCCGTAGGGCGACAGGTTGAACAGCTGGCTGTCCGGACCGGGAGTGGTCATCTCATACTGCAGGCCGGTGCCGCCGGCGGTATGGCAGCCGACGCACTGGTCGGAGGTGACGAAGGCGCTGGCGGCGTTCGGTCCGGCGCCCATCACCCAGGCGTGGTCGTATGCCTGGGAAGGCATGTCCGCGAGACCGGGTGGAACAGGTGTCTGGGTGGTGAGGCGGGCTTTCAGCGCCGCGCGCCGTACTTTCTCGTGTTGCGAGAGCTTCGAATAGCGGGTGAATACCTGGTCGGATTGGGTGAGGAAGAAGTCCTCACTGAGGAAGGTCAGGATGGAGCCTGGCTCGCCTTCGATGTTGTCCAGGCTGGCGAAGGTTTGGTTGTCGCGCGCGGAGGAGTGGCAGTTCGTGCAGTACTGACCGAAGCCGGAGAGTGCCGGCGTGTTGGCGGCCGGCGGCGGCCAATCCGGGGTGTAGCCCTGCCAGCCGATTGCGCCCCAGAACCAACCGTCGCGGGCAGCGGCGTTGTCGCGCACCATGACCGCCATCCCCTGCGTGTTCGGCCGCAGCCGCAGCAGGTCGGTCACGCGGCAGGAAGACGCCGGTGGCGGGCTGTACATCTCCTTGACCATAATCGCGCCGTCCGGGATCGGCGTGGGCTGCGATGGCACTCTGGCGGGATCGTCGGGACGATTGGCGTGCAACCACGCCAACATCTCCGGCGAATACCACACGAGCACCGGCGCATGGGTGCCGAAGTAAATTCCGGTCCATTTCCCTTCTGCCAGCGTGGCGATGAACGGCCCGGTGTCCCGCACCGTTTTATCGCGCCGCCAGCCGCCGGCGGCGTTGCGATGGCACATCGCACTGACATAGCGGTTGAGCTGGATCTCGTACTGGTCGAGCGGCAGAGCACTCGGCTTGCGAACGATCGGATCCAGTTCGGCGCACAGCCCGAGGTCGGTCGGAATCTGCGGCGTTGCCATCTCGTCGGCGCAGAGACTGGCGGCGTGTGCCGATGAGTACGCCAGCAGCAACAGCGCCGCGTGCTGGATCAGTTTCATGTATCTCACCGGCGCGCCGACCGTCGTTGCGTGCTCAATTGTACTGCAAGTTGTAGTTGCGAGGCCAGGACGAATATCCCGCACCAGCGTGGTTATTGCGTTGGCGCCTGGTATACCATATGCAGAATACCAACATGCCGAACGATGCCCTTCCCCGGCTGCGCGTTGAGCCCCTGGAGGTGAGCCTTGGGCTGCGCAAGCGCGCCTGCGAAGCGATCAAGCGCGCAATCACCGAAATGGACATCTACGGCCATAGCGGCGAGATCCGCCTGGATGAGAGGCAGCTTTCGCAGGACCTCGGCGTCTCCCGCACGCCCATTCGAGAGGCGCTGTCGGTGCTGGAGCAGGAAGGTTTCGTGCAGACTGTGCCTCGACGCGGCATTCATGTAGTGCGCAAATCGAAGCGTGAGGTGGTCGAGATGATCACCGTCTGGGCAGCGATCGAGAGCATGGCGGCCCGATTGGCGGCGCCGCGCGTGACCAGCGCGGAGTTGGCGGAGCTGCACGCGCTGGTGGATGTGTTCCAGGAGGACCCGTCGGAGCAGCTCAGCGAATATTCGCGCGCCAATATGGCATTCCACGGGGCGATCATCCGCATGGGGGGCGTTGAGCTGATGACCGGCCTCACCGACAACCTGTTCATCCACATGCGCGCGGTGCGCGCGGTGACGATGACGCAGGACAACCGGGCGCAACGCTCGATCGTTGATCACCGAGCGATCATTGCCGCACTGGAGAGGCACGATCCCGACGAAGCCGAGAGGCTGGTGCGCGAGCACACCATGGACCTGGCGGCGCACGTGGAGAAGCACGGCGACTTCCTCGACCGGATCGCCGGGACCGATGACGAACGCCGCCGACAATACGCATAGGGAGGAGACCAAATGTCCGCAGCGGTTGAGCAGACTGTCGGCGAACCCGAAGCCGAACTGACCGACGGGTTCCACCTGGTGATCGACGCGCTGATGCTGAACGGCATCAGGACGATCTATAACGTCCCCGGCATCCCGATCACCGATCTGGGCCGACTGGCGCAGGCCAAGGGGATGCGGGTGATCTCGTTCCGCCACGAGCAGAACGCCGGCAACGCGGCGGCGATCGCCGGTTTCCTGACCCGCTCGCCTGGGGTGTGTCTCACGGTTTCGGCGCCGGGCTTCCTGAACGGCCTCGTTTCGCTCGCCAATGCCACGACGAACTGCTTTCCGATGATCCTGGTCAGCGGCTCGTCCGAACGCGAGATCGTCGATCTGCAGCAGGGCGACTATGAGGAGATGGACCAGCTCGCGATCGCCAAGCCGCTGTGCAAGGCGGCGTTCCGCGTGCTGCACGCTTCCGATATCGGCA
>DATBKQ010000173.1:0-45671 GCA_036555825.1 Acetobacteraceae bacterium
AACGCGAGGTTAGGGTCGTCGAAATCCCAGTGCGGATAATCGGACGAGTAGACCATGCGGTCCCAGCCGATCCATTCGAACACCTGGCGCAGATCGTCGGGGTTCTCAGGTTCCTCCACCGGCTGCGTGGCCCACCATAGGTTGGTGCGCATATACTCCGACGGCCGACGCTTCACCTGCGGCACCTCGTCGCGCATCTTCTCCCAATGTGCGTCGAGCCGCCAGCCGAGTGGCGGCGCCCAGGCGAAGCCGCCTTCGATCAGGCACACCTTCAGTTTGGGAAATGCCTCGAACACCCCTTCCAGGATCAGGCTCGCCGCCTGGTTCTGCATCGAGTGGACCAGCACGTGGTGGTCCTCGATGTAGAATTGCGGCCAGCCGCCGGGGGAGGGGGCGCTGGACTGAGTGCCGCCGATATGGAGCCCGATCGACAGGTCGTTCGCCTGTGCCGCGGCGAAGATCGGCCAGTAGCGCCGGCGCCCGAGCGGTTCGGAGGTCTTCGATCCAAGCTGGATCTGCGCGAACCGCCAGTCAGCGGCGCGCTTTTCGATCTCCTTCACCGACGCCTCGGGATCGTCCTGCGGCACCAGGATGGAGGCGCGCAGCCGCGGTTCCGGATCGACGAAATCGTGTGCCTGCCAGTCGTTGGCGGCCGAGCAGAGCGCCGCCGCCTCATCCAGGTTGCGCGAGGTGTTCACCCCGATCAGTGGCTCCAGCACCCCGTACGCGATGTTGTAGGCGTCCAGCAGCTGTTCACGCATGAACGCGACATCCGATCCGGGTGGCCCGCCGCCCGGCGGCCAAGCGTCGCGCCGCGACGTCGCGGGAGAAAACCGCGGAGAGGTGCCACGATCGGCATAGATGCCGCAATTGAACTTGCCGTACTCCGTCAGATGCCTGCGCCAGCGCTCCGGCAAATACTGGTTCAGCGCACCGGGCTTTAGCGACGGATGGATGTCGCAGTCGATGATGCCGAGGCGTGTGCCGGCCGTTTGGCGCCGTTCCATCACATCGACAGGCGCGTTCATTGTACGGTCTCCTTCAGGCGAGGATAGGTCTCCAGCGGATTGTCAACGCGGATGCGCTGGAGCAGCGTCGGCGACAGGCCGGGCGGCAGCACGGCATCGCCCTCGAACTGCCAGTGCGGATAATCGGAGGAGAACAGCAGCATATTGTCGCTGTCGATCATCTCGATGATGCGGTCGAACACGTTACTGTCGCCGGGTGCGTCGATCGGCTGCACGGTGAGGCGCACGTTCTCCCGGATGATCTCCGCCGGCGAGCGCTTCACCCACGGCACCTCGGCGCGCACGCCGCGCCAGGTCTTGACCGCGCGCCAGATGAACCCAGGCAGCCAGGTCACACCCGACTCGATCAGCACGAAACGCAGGTGCGGATAGCGGTTGAACACGCCGTTGGAGATCAGGCTGAGCAACTGATCCTCGAACAACTGCGAGTTCGCTACGTAGTCGTGCAGGAAGTGCGACGGCCAGCCGGTGGAGGTCGGCGCGTAGCGGTACATGCTGCCGGCGTGCAGCCCGATCGGCAGGTCGTACTTAGCCGCCGCTTCGTAGATCGGCCAGTAGTAGCTGCGGCCCAGCATCATTTCGCAGGCCGCCGGCATCAGGACCTGCACGAACCGTCTGTCCCCGGCGAGTCGCTCGATCTCCTCCACCGCGAGCAGCGGCGCCTGCGGCGGCACCACGATGGAGGCGCGCAGCCGTGTGTCCTGGTTCAGCCAGTGCTCGACGATCCAGTCGTTGACAGCCGAGCAGATCGCCGCGCCCATGGTCTCGCTGACCGCGACCTGCCCGCCGGTGAGCGGATTGCAGATTGCGAGACCGATACCGAACGCATCTAGCGCGTGGCGCTGCATGGCGGCGAGGCTGGCGCCGGGGCGTTCGCCCTTCACCCGCCAGTCGGGACGGCAGGTGATCGGCGCGCCCAGCGGATAGCTCATCATGTCGAAGCCGTCGAGCCCGCGCGCGGCGAACGACTCCTGCCAGAACTCGTTCATATAGGGCAGCAATGCCTTGAGATCCGGCACACCGGGATGGATGTCGCAGTCGATTGCACCTGAAATCGCCATGCAGGTCTCCGTAACCGGAACTGTACGGGGCCGGTGTCAGCCCTTCAACCCCGCCCGCCGCAGCGCTCGCTGCCGGTCGGACGCGACGGTGCCCGGCCTTGGCGTTGTTCTGCCCGCCGGCGACGATCTCGTCGAACTCACAGTGATGGCGTCACCTTGTACCTGGTCATCAGGTCGCCGTAGTACTCATCTTATGCCCGCCCGGCGCAGGGTGCGCTGCCAGTCCACCGCCAGTTCGTCCAGCGCCTGCTTCGCGCTCTTCTGGCCGAGCAAGGCCTGCGAAAGCGCCGGGCGCATCTGCAGTTCCAGCGTATCCCAGACCGGGTGGCCTGGGGTGGGAAACCCGGTCTCGATCGCCTGTGCCGCTACCGGCGGCCAGCCGATCTTCTCGACCATCTCGGGATCCTCCAGCACCGAGCGCAGCGGTGGCGAATTGCCGCGTTCCATGGCGCGTTTCTGCCACTGGCGGCTACAAACCATCGCGACGAATTCCAGTGCCCACTCCTTGTTCCTGGTGTATTTCGGCACACCGATCGTGTGCCCATCGACCCAGGTGCGGCTTTCGGCCTTCGAGTGTGGCCCCGGCACCGTGGTCCACGCCCACTTGCCGCCGGTGGTGGAAAGCTTCGGATCGTTGATCAGCGTGCCGTAGGGCGCGAACATCTGCACCATCGCATAGCGGTCACGCTGGCCGCCGGCGACGACATCGTCGAACGCCCAGGTCATCGCCTCCGGAGGCACCAGCTTGTACTTGGTGTTCAGGTCGGCGAAGAACTGCAGCGCCTCGACCGCCTTCGTATCGTTGACGAAGATTTCGCCCGTCTTGAAGTCGAGCAGCCGTCCGCCGTTGGAATAGAGCCATGATGCGAAGCTTGAATAGATGGCGTTCTGCAGGCCCAGCACGCCGAACGCGTACCGCTCCGGCGGCTTGTTGACTGCCTGGGCGGTCTTGAGGAATTCGTCCCAGGTATCGGGCCCCTTGGTGAAGCCGACCTGTTCCAGCAGCGCCCGTTGATAGTGCAGGATCCCGGTGGTGATGCGGTACGGCAATCCGCACAGCTTGTCCTCGTAGGTCGCCGCCTTCTTGGTGCCGGTCAGGTAATCGTCCCAATCGAACTCGGAATGACGCGCTTTTATCTGCGGCAGCAGTGGCCTGTGGTCCTCCATGTGCGGCGCCATCCAGCCGGTCATGCTGACTGAGAACTGCGCGATATCGATCCCACTGCTGCCGGCCCCCAGCTCGGCGCGCAGCCGCGCGCGCCAGGGATCGACCGGCAACAGGGTGAAGTCTATCTTGATGCCGGTGGCTTTTTCGAACGCGGGCGCCACCTCCTCGACCATCGCGAAGTGCCACGGACCGTTGTCGCCGACATAGACCAGCTTCTCCGGCTTGCTCTGCGCCATGACCTGCGGTGCCGCGAGCATGCCCGCCGACGCTTGCAGCAAGGTACGACGCTTCATTGGTGACATTCGTTCCCCTCCCCCTGATTGTAACCACGGAAAACACGGATAACACGGATGAGAAGGTTCGGTGTTTTCCGTGTTTTCCGTGGTTCCATTCAACCCTTAACCGCCCCAGACGATAACCCGGCGACTAGATGCCGCTGCGCGGCGAATGAGAAGATCAGCACCGGCAGGATAACCAACGCCCCGGAGGCGGTCATGCCGCCCCAGTCCACGCCGGTGTCGCCGCCGGAGTACCCTGCCATCAGCACCGGCAAGGTGCGCGTCGCGTTGTTGGTCAGCACCGCGGCGAACAGGAAGTCGTTCCAGGCGAGCTGCAAACAGAGGATGCTCGCCGCGACCACGCCGGGCCTGATCAGCGGCAGCACTACGTGTCGGAATGCCGCTGCACGCGAAGCGCCGTCCACCCAGGCGCTCTCCTCCAGCTCGCGCGGCAGATCCTCGAAGAAGCCGCGCATGATCCAAACCACCAGCGGCAGGCTGAACGTGCTGTACGCCAGCACCACGGAGAACCGGGTAGTCGTCAGTCCGAGCTTGCTGAACAGCACATACATCGGCACCAGCACTGCGATTGGCGGTAGCATGCGCATGACCAGCAGCGAAAAGAACAGGAACGAGCCGCCGCGGAACGGGAAGCGCGCGAACGCATACGCCGCCGGCACGCCGACGCACAGCGACAGCAGCACCGCGCCGGCCGAAACAACCAGGCTGTTGACGAATGCCTGCAGGAAGTCGGCCTGTCCCAGCACCCCGGCATAGTTCTCCAGCGTCGGCCACCAGACGAACAGCGGCGGCGTGGCGAACACCTGTAGCCGGGTCTTCAGCGACAGACCGACCACCCACAGCAGCGGGAACAGGAAAACCGCGGTCATGGCGACCAGCCCCAGATAGACCGATCCCGCGAACAGCATCTTGCTGCGTCGCGAGCCCACGCCTTGCAGGGTCGCCATCAGCTTGCCTCCCGTCGCCGGATCACCGCGATGAAGAACAGGCACAATAGCAGGCAGATCGCCAGCATCAGCCACGACGCAGCCGCCCCCAGGCTCAGGTCGAAGCGCACGAACGAGGCCAGATAAGTGAACATCGACAGCGACATCGTCGCGTTCGCCGGCCCGCCGCTGGTCATCACATAGATATTGTCGAATGCGCGGAACTCGAAGATGGTGCGCAGCAACAGCGCCACCAGGATGTACGGCCGCAGCAGCGGCAGCGTGACATGCCAGAACACCTGCCAACGGCTGGCTCCGTCGATCGACGCGGCCTCCACGGGCTCACTCGGCAGCGAACGCAGCCCGGCCAGCAATAGCACCGCCACATAGGGTGCGTTCTGCCACAGGTTCACCACCATGACCGAAATCAGCGCGGTATCGGGCCGCCCGAGCCAGACGAGATGGCTGCCGATCCAGTAGTTCACCACTCCGTGATCCGGGTCGAGCAGCAGCTTCCAGCACAGTGCAGCGACAATCGGCGTGATCATCATCGGCACCACCAGCGCGGTGCGAAAGAACCCGATCAGCGGTAGATCGACGTTCAGCAACAAAGCGATCACCAGGCCAAGCGACAGTTCGGTCGCGACAGTGATCCCGGTATAAACGAAGGTGACCGACAGGCTCTGCAGGAACTGCGGGTCGGTCAGCAGGTCCTCGTAATTCGCGCTGCCGGCGAAGTTGCCGGCAAACAGTGCCTGCTCCGGCGACCAGCCCTGGAAACTGAGATAAAACGAGAACGCCAGCGGGATGCCGAAGATCAGCAGCATCACCGCGCTGGTCGGCAGCACCGCAAGACGTGTGAACTGACGATCGAGCCAGCGCTGTGCTGCGCTGGTATGAAAGCCGATGCCGCCGATACCGCGCAACTCGGCGCGTTGGACGGCGGTTGTAGATCCCCCCATGGTCCCTCATGTGCCGGACGATGACTTCCGCCGGCACAATACAGGCCTAGGCTCGTCGCGTCACCCGACGCGCAGCAGCCGGAAGCCCTCGGCGCGCAGCCAGGGAATTGCCTCCGCGGCGTGCGGCGTCAACTGGCCGACCACGTTCCAGAACCGCTTGCCGTGATTCATGTGCTTCAGGTGTGCGACCTCGTGCGCCGCCACGTAATCCTGCACGAACTCCGGTGTCATCACCAGCCGCCAACTGAACGCGAGCGACCCGTCGACGGCACAGCTTCCCCAGCGGCTGCGGGTGTCCTTCACCGATATCCGTCGCGGCGTGACGCCGATCTGTCCCGCCTTGGCCACGACCAAGGCCGACAAACGCCGCAATGCTTCGGCGCGCAGGAAGTCCGTCACACGGCGGCGCAGGAATTCCGACGCGCCACTGACATGCAGTTCTCCGTTCTCGATCCACGTGCCGCCTCGGCCCTGCGCCACGTGACGGATGCGATGCGGCACTTCGCCGATCGGCACTTCCGAACCATCGGCAAAGGGCAGCGCATCAGGCAACGCAGCCAGACGATTGGCCACCCATTCCGCATGATTCATCAGCAATGCCATGCCGGCGCCGCGTCCCGCGCGCATCGGCAGAGTGACGACCACGCCACCGCCGCAGGGATCGATGCGCAGGCTGACGCGCCGGGCGCGCCGATTGCGCCGCCATTCAACGCGAGTCGGACCGTTGGGCAGCGTCAGCAGTTCAGTCCGCGGCAATTCCATCCTGTCCAAAAACGACAGATGAGGCCGATTCGTCAATGAATAATTCACCACAGAGGCGCTGCGCGCGCCGAGCCTCCGTGCCTGCGTTGCCTTTGCGATGAAGTTGCGCCTCGTTATGCCGCTTGCGCCAGTTGCACGCCGCATGCATCGAACCCGGCAAACAGCTTCGCCTGCTGTTCGCCGGTCAGCTTCAAATGCGGCGGGCGCATGTGGTGCCACGCTTCGTCACGCGTGTGGCGCGCCATTAGCGCCTTCAGTGCCGGTATCGCCGCGGGTGCCGAGACGATGGCCCGACGTGTCGCGCTCAGTGTCTCATGCGCGGCGGCACCGCGGTCGTTGTTCCAGTTCGCATAGACCTGCGCGGCGATCGGCGAATTCACGTTCGCCGCGGCGGTGATGCATCCGGCACTGCCCACCAGCAGCAGCGGGCGCAGCAGAGTATCGTCGCCGGCATAGACCTCGAAACCATCCTTCGCGAAGTTCTCCACATAGGCGCGGCCGTTATCGTAGTTACCGCTGCTGTCCTTCACCCCCTTGATGGTCCCGGGAAACGCCTTCAGCAGCCGGCCGATCAGGTCGACGCTGAACGGCACCGCCGATTGCTGCGGGAAGTTGTAGAGGTAGTATTTGATACCGCCGCCAACGCGGTTGATGACTTCGGCGAAATACGCGAACAGCCCGTCGTCGCTCGGGTTCTTGTAGTAGAACGGTGGCAGCAGCAGCGCGCCGCGGCAGCCCGCCTCCGCCGCATGCCTGGTCAGCGTCACCGTATCGGTGAGCGCCGTGACGCCGGTACCGGGCATCATCTTCGCCGGCGGAATGCCACGTTCGACCAGTCCGCGCAGCACGTCCATGCGTTCGTGCAGGCCGATGCTGTTGGCCTCGCCGGTGGTGCCAAGCACACCGAGGTTGTTGCAGCCGTTCGCCAACAGCCAACGGCAGTGCTTCGCCATGCGGTCGAGATCGACCGACAAATCGGCTTTCATCGGCGTCAGCACCGCGGCATTCACGCCGGCGAACAACGCATCCCTCATCATCAGGCTTTCTCCTGCGGCGGGCGTTTGGCGCGCGGCATGCGGCCGGGCCAGTCAACGATGTGGCTCTCGAACGGGCCGGCCTTGCGCTCGTTGATGGCGCGTCCGCGTACCGAGATGCCGGCGGTGTGTACGGTGTCGGGATCGCCCGACACCAGCGGGTGCCACCAGGCCAGATCCTTGCCTTCGGCCAACCGGCGATAGGCGCAGGACGGCGGCAGCCAATCGATCGCCCGCACCTCGGCCGATGTCAGCGACACGCAGTCCGGCACGCGGCGACGGCGGTGCGCGTAATCGCCGCATCGGCAACTGTGCAGGTCGAGCAGCCGGCATGCGACATTGGTGAACGACAGCGCCCCGGTGTCATCGTCCCGCAGCTTGTGCAGACAGCATCGGCCGCAGCCGTCGCACAGCGACTCCCATTCCTCGTGCGACATCTGCTCCAGCGTCTTGACCTTCCAGAACGGCACCTCTGCATCCATCGGCGCAGATTACCGGGCCTGCCTCGGGATGACCAGGGACCGCTACTTTCGGACGATGCGAGCCTCCAGCGTGCCTATCGCGGCTGATGTGATCCGGACGATGTCTCCGGCCTTGAGGAAACGCTCCGGCGCGAACTTTCCGTCTGCCGACCTTGGGCTCGAGTCCGCCGCGGTACCGGCGGCGGTGCCACCGCTGATGACGTCCCCGGGGTACAACGTCAGGTCACGCGACAGGTACTCGATATACTCCCAGAAGGAGAATACCATGTCGCGCGTGTTGAACTGCTGACGGCGCTCGCCGTTCACATAGGTCTCCACATCGATGTTGGCCGGGTCGAGTTCACCGACCACGATACAAGGCCCCATCGAGCATGACTGGTCGAAATTCTTCGCCATGCCGAATTTCAGAGGGCCAGTGGGTTCCGCCGGGCTTCGGATGCTCCAGTCGCCCAACAGCGTGCCCCCCCAGACAAGGTCCTTGGCATCCGCGGCGCGAACATCCCTCACCTGGCGGTTGAGAATGATCGCGACCTCGCCTTCGTAATCGAGCCGGTCCGCTCTGCTTGGGTACGGCACGTCTTCCCCCGGGCCGGCAGTGTGCCGGTCGACTTTCCAGAACCCCCAGATGCCGGTCTCCCTGATCTTCCTGGCCGCTTCATCGATCGACATGCGGCCCGCACCTGGCAGCAATCCCATGGCGGCCATCCCCGCCAGATGGTCGGCGAAATTGCCGCCCGCGCAGGCGATGCGCGACCCCTCCAGGCGCGGAGCATGCAGACGCACGTCCGAGGTTTTGTGCAGCAAGGTTTCGCCCCTCCCGCCGAGCTGGTCGTGCACGTCGCCGAACAGGTGGTCGACCGCGGCCTCGGCGAGTTCCAGCGTGCGCGCACCACCTTCGATGAAGCGTGCAAGATCACCCGGCACCATGACGCCAGCCAGCAGCGTCGGCTGACGCTCGTCCTGACGTTCTTTCAGGTACTTGGCATAGGCGAGCGACAGATCGATGATCTGTTCGCCGCGCAACGCGCCGACGCGCCGCTCGGGACCGAAGACGACGATCTTCATCCGGCTCCTCCCTGGCGCGGCGCGATCAACCCTTCCTGTTCAAGCACCGGATAGACGCCGCCGCCCAGCATCATCGCCAGAAGCTGCTGCGGTACCGGCGAAACCTGGAGCGTCTGGCCGGTGCGCGGGTTGCGAACGGACCAGGAGTCGATGTCGAGTTCCGCCGTGTCCCCTTCCTCGAGCGCGGCGGACACGCCGGAACACTCGCAGGCGAGTAGCCCATAGTTCACCGCGTTGCGGAAAAACAGGCCATTGATCGTCTCCGCCAGCAGGAAGCCGATGCCGCAGTTGCGGATGCTGCGCGCGGCCGGACGCGACGAGCCCATACCGTAGTTGAAGCCACCGACGATCGCGTCACCCTTCTGCACCTGATCGACCCAGCCTGGTCGGTTGTTCATGAACACCGCGCGCGCCTGCTCCTCCGGGCTGCGGTACAGATAGGGGCCAGGCAGCATCAGGTCGGTATTGATGTTGTCGCCGAACTTCCACACCCGGCCGCTTCTCATGCGAGATCTCCCTGGAAGAATTCGCCCGCGCCGGCGATCTGTCCGGCCAGTGCCGAGGCGGCGACCGTGGCGGGTGACGCCATGTAGATACGCGCCGATGCATCGCCCATGCGGCCCTTGAAGTTGCGCGTGCTCGCGGTGATGCACACCTCGTCCGGGCCGAGCACCCCCATGTGGCCGCCGATGCAGGCGCCGCAGGTTGCCGTGGTGACGATCGCCCCGGCATCCATCAGCGTCTGCACATAGCCCGCCTGGATCGCCGCGCGATGGATCGCCTCGGTGGCCGGCGTGACGATGAAGCGCGTGCCCGAGGCGACCTTGCGTCCCTGCACCACGCGCGCCGCGACCGCCAGGTCATCCAACGTGCCGTTGCAGCAGGCGCCGATGAACGCCTGGTCAATCCTGGTGCCGGCGACCTCGCTGATGCCGACCGAGTTGTTCACCACCGCGTCGGGCAGCGCCACCAGCGGCTCGATCGTGCCTAGGTCGATCGCGCGCTGTTCCTTGTATACCGCGTCCTGGTCCGGCATGGTGGGGAAGAACGGCTTCGGGTTGCGCGCCTTCACGTACTCCACCAGCGCATCGTCCGGTTCGAAGATGACGAATTCGGCCGACAGCTCGGTTCCCATCGTGGTCAGTGTGCGGCGCGCGTTCAGGCTCATCCCGTGGATGCCGGGGCCGCCGTACTCGATGTTCTGGTTGACATGCGCGCCCCACTTGCCGGCGATGGCCAAGAAAATGTCCTTCGCCGAGACGCCGGGTCGCAGCCTGCCGGTGAAGTCGTAGCGGATCGTTTCGCCGACACGGAACCAGGCCTTGCCGGTGGTCACGGCATACAGCATGTCGGGGCCGCCGACGCCGCGTGCGGCGCAGTTGAACGCTCCCGCGCTGCAGGTGTGCGAGTCCGCGTTCACCAGCACGGTGCCGGGCAGCGCATAGGCCTTGTCGGCGATTACCGCATGACTGATGCCCTGGTCGGCACCAACGTCATGAAGGCGCTCGATGCCGAACTCACGCGCGAACGCACGCCCGGTCTTCATGCACTCGGCGGCCTGGACCGTCGGCGCGGGCACCAGGTGATCGAAGATGATCACCACCTTCGACGGATCCGCCACCTTCAGCACCTTGCGCCAGCCTTCGGGCAGAAAGGACAGATCGAGCAGGCAGGCGGTTTCGACATCCACCATGGTGACGTCGCCCGGCGAGACCTTCGGCAGCCCGCCGGCACGCGCCAGGATCTTTTCGGTGATGGTCATGCCCATGGGTTGTCTCCCGATGTCATTGCGAGCGCAGCGAAGCAATCTCGGTCAGGTTCGGGCGCAAGCGTGATCGAGATTGCTTCGTCGGCTCTGCCTCCTCGCAATGACATACCGGTCTTGGTGTTCTGTCCAGGCGCCGCTAGATAAGCCTGCGTGAACCTGCGTATCGCCACCTGGAACATCAACTCGCTGCGCCTGCGCCTGCCCTTACTGAAGGAGCTGGTCGCGGCGCTCGAGCCCGACGTGATCTGCCTGCAGGAGACCAAGGTGCCGGACGAGCTGTTTCCGGCCGAGGCCCCGGCACAGCTCGGTTTTCCGCATGCGCTGTTCCGCGGCATGAAGGGCTACAATGGCGTCGCGATCCTGTCGCGGCTGCCGATCGTCCTGCACGACATCGCGCCCGACTGGTGTTCCAAGGGAGATTGCCGGCATCTGGGCGTGCTGCTCGAGGCCAAGGGCGGCCCGCTGGAGCTGCACAACTTCTACGTCCCGGCCGGCGGCGACGTTCCTGATCGGCAGCAGAATGTGAAGTACGCGCACAAACTCGACTTCATCGCCGAGACCCGTAACTGGTTCGCGGCGCGCACGGCACTCGCACGCAGCGTCCTGGTCGGCGATCTGAACATCGCCCCGCTGGAGCACGACGTCTGGAGCCACAGGCAGTTGCTGGGCGTGGTCAGTCATACGCCGCCGGAGACCGAGGGCCTTACCGCCTGGCAGGGCGCCGGCTTTGTCGATGCGGTGCGGCATTTCGTGCCATCAGACCAGAAGCTGTACACGTGGTGGTCCTATCGCAACCGCGACTGGCGCGCCTCGGATCGGGGGCGTCGGCTCGATCATATCTGGGTCACGCCCGACCTGGTCGGCGGGCTGAGGCGGCAGATCGTGCTGAAGGACGCGCGCGACTGGCAGCAAGGGTCGGACCACGTGCCAGTTTGCGTGGAACTGCGGATTTAGTTGTTGGTGCGAGGGCGGCGTCCGCGGGCAAGCAGCCTGTGATGACGGTTTTATTGGCGCCGCGTCGCCGACCCGGAGCCAAACAATATGCGGCGCAATTCACCTTCGCCAAGAACGCGGTTCAACTCGGCGCCGGTCGTGTAGAGCAGGAACAGCACGAGGATCCAGATCTGGATGAACAGGAAGCGATGCCATGAAAGATGCTCCGCCACATATGGCAGGAAGCCGATCAGGCGGCCTTGGTCGATAATGTAGTGCACATAGGCTTCCAGCAGGCGCGCGACGAACACGCAGGCCCAGTAGAACAGCGCCCTGAGCAGGATCGTCCAGATCAGCCGAACGCGCTCGTAGTGGTGAAGCATTGGCATCATGTCAGCCACGAGCACGACCTTGCCGACCACCAGCGCCGTTGTCGTCGCAACCATGAAGCCAGCGAATTGCAACAGGTAATCCGATAGCAGGATTCGCTGGGTCAGCACGATCAGGTTGAAGCCGATCGCGAAGAAGACCGTGGGCGGTAGGACCTTCCAGAACTCCTCGACTACAAACGCGCCGGCCCGACGGTGGAGCGATTCCTCACCCAGAGGCGCTTCATGTGCCATAGTTGCCTCCCGGACCCCGGCAGCCATCATGACGACCGCTCGCCTGCGGGGCAACGCCGCGTGGCCAAGGCAGCCGGGTGCCGACCCTTCCAGGATCGGCGTCTGGTCCGAGACCGGAGGACTGCTGTTCGCGCCGGCCGTGCCATGCGACGCTGAGCCCGCGGGTTGCGCCAGTGGGGGAAACCGGCCTAGAACGAAACCCGTCATGGCGATGCAGATTCTGCGGCTCAATGCGGCGCTGGCACTGTTGATTGCCGCAGCGTCCGGCTCGGGGGCGGTGGAGTTCGCGACGGGTCCCTCCCTCGCGTGGCCCGGGCTTTCTCAGGATGATGTCGATCGAATGCAGGCTGCCGCTGCGCGATTATACGAAGGGCGTTCGATCGGCACCGTCGAGCGATGGCGCAGCCCCGATTCAAAGGATGCGGGGGAGGTCAAGCTCACCCGCAGTTTCGAGTCGCACGGTATGCCATGCCGGACCATCGACTACACGATCCGGTTCGAGAGCAGGCGAAACAGTCCGAATCACTATGTGCTCAACTGGTGCCGAGTCGAGGAAGGATCATGGAAGCTCGTTGAGCTGCCCCGGCCGCGTTGATCGACATGGAATTGGGCGAAGGACGCCGAGGAGTGATCCCGTGAAAGTTCGACGCGTGCTTGCCGTCTGCGCGGCGCTGCTGCCGGTCGGCAGTTGCGGGGACATCGGCCCCGCACCCCACGCTGGCCAACCGACGGTCCAGGCGCAGTCGATGCAGCACATGCTCGCCGACGTCGATCAGATTCGAGGGTTTGTCTATGGCGGCGGCAGCCAGCTCGCGGCGCAAGAAGCCGCCGAGGACCTGGTGTCCTGGTCGGCACGGATGGGCGAGCTGTTTCCGCCTGGTCAGGCCTCCACCGACTATGTGGATATGAGCCCACAGCGGGTGCGCGGTGCCCCGGCGGCCATGGCCGAGACCGCCGAATCGCTGCGCGCCGCTGTACGAACCGGAAATCGCGCGGCGATCGGCGACCGACTCGCGCGAACCGAACGGGAAGGCTGCGGCTTCTGTCATCTTAGCGGCACTCACTGAGCCACGAGGCGCCGCCGCGGTGCTACGCGTAGTCGCTCGCCACCGTCACGTCGCGATGCCGGTCGGACCGCACCAGGTTGAAAACCACCGACAGCACCGCCGCAACCACGATGTTCACCACCAGCGACGCCAGCGCGGTGTAGCAGGGCACCGTCGTGCCGAACAGCTTCAGCGGATACACCGGCGCGAAGTTCACCGATGCCACCATCCAGGTCCCCAGGCAGAACCCGACCGCCCAGCCGATCAGCAGCGCCCAGCCGTTCAGCATCCGCGTATAGAGACCGAGTACCACGGACGGTAGCGTCTGAATGATCCAGACTCCGCCCAGCAACTGCAGCCACAGCGCATACTGGAACGGAATGGCGAAGATGAACACCAGCGCGCCTGCCTTGATCACCAGCGACACGATCTTCGCCATCTGGCTTTCCTCGGCATCCGTCGCCGCCTGGTGGAAGAACTCGCGATAGATGTTGCGGGTGAAGGTGTTGGCGGTCGCGATCGACATGATCGCCGCCGGCACCAGCGCGCCGATCGCGATCGCCGCGAACGCGACCCCGGCGAACCAGGACGGGAACACCGCCAGGAACAGTGCCGGCACCGAGAAATTGTTGCTGTATCGTTTGAACCCGTCGGCGAACTCCGGCATCGACTGTACGCCGACGGCGATCGCCATGAACCCGACCAGCGCCAGGAACCCGAGCATCAGCGAATACGCCGGCAGCGCCGCGGCGTTGCGGCGCACCACCCGCGCGCTGGAACTGCTGAGAATGCCGGTGATCGAGTGCGGGTACAGGAACAGCGCCAGCGCCGATCCAAGCGACAAGGTGGCATAGGCACTGAAGCTGCCGAGTGACCCGGCCGGCGGGGCCGCCAGCAGGAGTTTGGCCGCGGGCACCGGAGAGAACACCTTGCCGTAGCCACCAAGCTGGATCGGCACCACGATGATCGCTGCGATCACCGTGATGTAGATCAGCAGGTCCTTCACGATGGCGATCATCGCCGGTGCACGCAGTCCCGACGTGTAGGTGAAAGCGGCCAGGATGACGAAGGCGATGATCAGCGGCAGATCGCCGCCCAGGCCGCTGGTCTCGATGCCCATCGCCCCAAGCACGACCTGGATGCCGACAAGCTGCAGCGCGATGTACGGCATGGTGGCCAGGATGCCGGTCAGCGCGATCGCCAGCGCCAGCCAGCGATTGCCGAACCGTCCACGCACGAAGTCGGCCGAGGTGACGTAGCCGTGCCTGTGCGCCACCGACCAGAGCCGCGGGAACACTATATAGAGGATCGGATACACCATGATGGTGTAAGGCACGGCGAAGAAGCCAAGCGCGCCGGCACCGAACATCAGCGCCGGGACTGCGACGAAGGTATAGGCGGTGTAGAGGTCGCCGCCGATCAGGAACCAGGTCACGACGCTGCCGAAGCGCCGGCCACCCAGACCCCATTCATGCAGCATCGTCAGGTCACCACGGCGCCAGTGCGCGGCGACGAAGCCCAGGACGGTGACCAGGGCGAACAGCAGGATGAAGATGATCAGGGCGGTCCAGTTGATCATGGCTCGGCTCAATGCTCCAGGCGGTAGACGAGTGCGATGATCACCGCGCTCACCACGATCCACAGAAGCTGATACCAGTAGAAGAACGGCACCCCGCCCCAGGCCGGCTCCACGCTGTTGTAGGACGGCACCCAGAGCACGGCTATGAATGGGATCAGCAGCAACAGCCGGGCCCAGGCGACCGGCCGCGCGGGCTGGTGTTCGTCTGGTCTGGCCGGCATCGAATCCTCCTAAAATGCAACGGACCGATTATCGCCGGATTGCGTCCGGTGCAACCGCTTCGCCGCCCGGAACCACCAGGGGGCCCGGGAAAGCGTTGGCAATTGCGCCGGAAGCCGCGGCTGGGTAAAGCAGCGGGGCGCGGGTGTAGCTCAATGGTAGAGTCCCAGCCTTCCAAGCTGGCTGTGCGGGTTCGATTCCCGTCACCCGCTCCAACGCTGGCGGGACGCAGCCCCGGTCGCGCGCCGCTCCCATCGAGCGGTAGACCAGCCGATTGGCGTATTCGTCGCCGGGCACGGCGCACACGCCACTTTGTTCCCCTGAAATTCAAAATAGTATAATGCTCCGCAATACTGGCACGAGGACGGCCATGCGGGAGTTGCCGGACCGGTGAAGCGTCTGCTGATACTGTTGCTACTGGCAGTTGTGCCGATTGCGACGTCCGCGCAGCCGCAATCGGCGCCCGAACGGCGCGTAGCCTTGGTGGTCGGCATCGGCGCCTATAAGAATGCCCCTCGTCTCGCCAATCCGGTCAATGATGCGCGCGCGATCGGCGAGGTGCTTCGTCGGCTGAATTTCGAGGTCGAGGAAGCCTACGACCCGGATTACCGCAAACTGAGCGAATCGCTGCGGGCGTTCGGCATCAAGGCGGCGCAGGCGGACGTGGCGGTCATCTACTACGCCGGCCACGGCATCCAGGTGGGGCGGGAGAATTTCCTGCTACCCACCGATGCGCAGGTCGAGCGCGAGCGCGACCTGGTGTACGAGGCCCTGTCCCTGGAACTGTTCCTGGGCGAAGCCTCCCAGGCGCACCGCCTCGGCATCATCCTGCTGGATGCCTGCCGCAATAATCCCTTCGTGGACCGGCTCTCGCGCTCCCTGGCCATCAGCAACCGGGGCGTGGCCACGGCCGGCCTGGCGCGGGTGGACAACGTGCCGCGCAACACCCTGGTCGCCATGGCAACCAAGTCGGATCAGACCGCCGAGGACGGCAACGGCAGCCACAGCCCGTTCGCTCAGGCCCTGCTGGATAATCTGCGGAAGCCGGGGCTGGAGCTCAGCCTGTTCTTTCGCAGCGTGCGCGATGACGTGCTGCACGCAACCGGCAACCATCAGGAGCCGTACGTGTTCAGCTCCCTGGGCGCCGAGCCGTTCTATTTCAATCCGCGCCCGCCCAACCGGCCGCCGCAGATCGGTTCCATCCCGTCGCTCGAAGTGCGCGACAATGCCGCCCCGACGCCCTTGCCTATCCCGCGGCCCACGGACCCGGACCAGGATCCCCTCACGGTGCGCATCGCGGGCTTGCCCCGTTCCGGGGAGATCCGTGTCGAGGGACAGCCGGTCGTGCCCGGCGCCGTCTACGGTGTCGATCGCTTCGCGACCGCGACCTATAAGCCGACTGGAGCCGCGCACGGCGATGTCGGGACGCTCGACATTCTGGTGGAGGACGGCCGCGGCGGCAGTGTGCTGGGCAGCCTGAGCATCGCCGTGATCCCGTCGAACCGGCCGCCGGTGGCCGAACCGCGGCGCCGGCTCCGCATCTACACGGGTGCGCTCGGCATCGCGCCGCCGACCGATCCCGACAGCGACAAGCTTACCGTGACGGTCCAGAGCCTGCCCCGCGGGCTGGTCCGCTTCGGTCTCACCACGATCCGGATGGGCGACCGGCTCCAGCCGGAACAGTTGCCGGCGCTGGTCTATGTGCCCGAACCCGGTTTCAGCGGCGCCGCGGGCACCTTCCAGTACCTGGTGGACGACGGGAAGGGGGGCCGGACCGAGGGTGCGCTGGACATCGACGTCATGGATCCCGTGGAAGCAGCCACCCAGATGGCCGAGGCTGCGGTGTGGGAACGACTGGGATCGACCGGGCGGCTCGAGGACGTGGAGACCTTCCTCCGGCTATACCCCACCTCCTATCTCGCTCCTACGGCGCAGCGACGGCGGGAGGAGCTGATCGCCCAGGCACGCGGTAGCGCCCAGCCGACGGCGGTCGCGCAGCAGACGCAACCGGCACGGCCCTCGGCGAGCTCGCCGGCGGCCGAGGCGCCGGCCGCCGCCGTTCCCCCGGCGCCGGTCGCCGAACCGACGAAACCTCCCGACAAGCTGGCGGCGCTGCAGCCGATCGCGCCCGCGCCCGAACCGCCGCAACAGCGGCGCGACCTCGCCATGGTGCTGCCGCCGACCCCGCCGGCCGCGCCGCCCGCGGCCGGAGAGCGCATTTTCCAGGACTGCGACGCCTGCATCACCATGGTCCGTGTCCCCGCGGGCACGCTCATGATGGGCCAGGGCGCGAAAGACCCCAGCGCGACGCCGGTCCACAAGGTCACTCTGCACGCATTCGCGCTCGGCCAGTATCCGGTCACCGTCGCAAACTGGAATGCCTGCCGCGCCGACGGCGGCTGCGGGCCACCGCCGCGAATGGCCCAGGCGCAGGACGACATGCCGATCTACAACGTCAGTTGGGACGACACGCAGACCTTTATCGCCTGGCTGTCGCGTCGCGCCGGCCACGCCTACCGCTTACCGACCGAAGCGGAATGGGAGTATGCGGCGCGCGCCGGCACCACCACCCGGTACTGGTGGGGCGACCGCCCTGAGGCGGCACTGGCAAACTGCGCCGGGTGCGGTGGCAAGCACGATCCGCGTGCACCGCTGCCGGTCGGCGGGTTCCAGCCGAATCCGTTCGGCCTGTACGACATGCTCGGCGGCGTTGCCCAGTGGATGCAGGATTGCTGGTTCCCCAATTACAATCGTGCGCCCGAGGACGGCTCGGCACGAGAAGCACCGAACTGCACCAAGCGGGTACTGCGCGGCGGAGGCTTCCGCGGCGGGCCGGACGATATCCTGCCCACCGCGCGGAGCAACTACGACGCGCCGGTTCGTTACCTGAGCAACGGCTTCAGGGTGGCGCGCGACCTCGACTGAACCGGTTCAGTGCGTTGTCGCGGGCGCGGCGCGCACGTAGATAGTGATCCGCTTCGACATCACCGGCGGGTCATGCGGGATGTGGTCGGCGTCGCCCATCAGCAGTTGCAGCGTGTGCGTGCCAGGCGGCAGTTCGATCACC
This sequence comes from Acetobacteraceae bacterium, assembly GCA_036555825.1. GTDB lineage: Bacteria > Pseudomonadota > Alphaproteobacteria > Acetobacterales > Acetobacteraceae > JAMXLO01. The sequence continues at coordinate 18,023 of DATBKQ010000173.1, forward strand.
GTCTCGGTCTGGCCGAGCCCGAAGTGCAGGTGATGGCTGTCGTTCGGAATCGGCTGATCGAGCGGCGGCAGCGGCGCATCGATCAGCAGGTGATGATGGCCGGTGTTCTTCACGTTCACCCCGGCCGGGGCGACACCGAAATTGCGCGTGCCGAACCACACCTTGATGTGGTTGGAATTGACGGTCGCGCCGTCCTGCGGCCAGCCAATGTAGACATAGGCATCGTGCGGTGCTGGCGTGCGCGGCGCCGTGGCGGGCGCCGGCGTCCCGGTTGCGGGTGTGTCGCCGGTTCCTTGCGCGGCTGCCCCCGCAACCATGGCCACCGTGGCCAGGGCCGAAAGCCAAAGCGGCGGGAGTCGGACCAGTGCCATCCTGTCGCTCCTTCCGGTGCCTATTGAACCACGGTGATGGTGATGCGCTTCGAATAGAGCGGCGGTTGATGCGGCACATGGTTCGCATCGCCCAGCAGCAATTGCAGGGTGTGCTTACCCGGCGGCAGGTCGAGCCGTGCCTCGGTCTGGCCAAGGCCGAAATGCAGGTGGTTGCGGTCGTTCGGGATCGGTTGATCCAGCGGCGGCAGGTCAGCATCGATAATGAGATGGTGGTGGCCGGTATTGGCCTTGTCGACCCCCGCCGGCGCGATGCCCGCGCCGCTGAGCCCCATGCGGACCCAGAACGCGCCCTTGATCACCTGCCCGTCCGCCGGCCAGATGATATACACCTTCGCATCCGGGGGCATGGTGGCCTGCTGTGCGATGGCGGCGGAGCCGGCCAGCACCGTGCTGGCCAACGCCGCGGCAAGAGCCCAGGTTCTGCGCATGGTTTCTCCCGTGCAACCGCCAGCGGACATGAATATCGACAGCAGGATAATTCAGCGTGCGATGCTGGTCCAGCAAGTTGAAATTCGCCGCGCAACCGGCATGGTGAGGGCGACACGTCCGGCGGACCCCGGTACACTCCAGTCGGGCAGTGGCGGCCCATAACCGAAGGAGCCGAAAATGCGACGCATCATCCTGGCGACGGCACTTATCGCGCTTTCACCTATGGCCTACGCCCAGAGCATCCCCCGCACCAGCACCGCGCCTGGTATGGGATACACCGGCGCTCCTCCTCCGCCTCCACCGCCGGCCTCGAGCCGGATGGCCGCGCAGCCGGACCCCAACAACTGCGGTACGCCGGACGAGCCCAAGCCGTGCCCACCCATGCCGCGGCATCCATTGCCGTATTACCCGGAGAACAAGCAGTAGGGCGGTGGAGAACCGCACGAAAGGAGAACACGACCTGGACATCAGGGCACACAGTCGCTACATGGGCCGCCTCTCGGGGCGGCCTTCTTGTTGAGACCGGGCCGAGACGAGCGAGGTGGGGTGCGCCAGTTCCCTGGACGCGCGGCTCAAGGGGTGTAGCTCAATTGGCTAGAGCGCCGGTCTCCAAAACCGGAGGCTGGGGGTTCGAGACCCTCCACCCCTGCCAGCGCTTCGCGAGCGCGCTATAGTCCCCGCAACTCTGGGCCTGGAGAACAACGTGGCGGTCGATCCGGCAAAATTCGTGCGTGAGGTGCGCTCGGAGATGGCGCGCGTCACCTGGCCATCGCGCAAGGAGACGCTGGTGACCACCGGGCTGGTGTTCGCCATGGTGGCGCTCGCGGCGATGTTCTTCTTCCTGGTGGACCAGTTTATCGGCATCGGCATCCGGGCCCTGTTCGGCCTGAATGCCTGAGGAGATCAGCTAAAGTGGCCAAGCGTTGGTACGTGGTACACGTCTATTCGGGCTTCGAGAAGAAGATCGCCCAGCAGATCAGGGAACAGGCCGCGCAGAAGGGACTGGCCGATCAGATCGATGATGTCCTGGTGCCATCCGAGCAGGTGGTCGAGGTGCGCCGCGGCCAGAAGGTCAACGCCGAGCACAAGTTCTTCCCCGGCTACGTTCTGGTGAAGATGGAGCTGAGCGACGATGCCTGGCATCTGGTGAAGAACACGCCGAAGGTGACCGGCTTCCTTGGCAGCCGCAACCGCCCCTCGCCGATCAGCGACACCGAAGCCGAGCGCATCATGAAGCAGACGCAGGAGGGCGTGGAGCGTCCTCGTCCGGCGGTGCTGTTCGAGGTGGGCGAGCAGGTCCGCGTCGCCGATGGTCCGTTCACCAGCTTCAACGGCACGGTCGAAGAGGTGGACGAGGAGAAGGGGAGGGTGAAGGTCAGCGTGTCGATCTTTGGCCGCTCGACCCCGGTGGAGCTGGAATACGGGCAGGTCGAGAAAGTGTAGTGGAGCGCTTTTACGCGGACAGCTGCTCGCTCTTTGTCCGCGCCTACGACGCGTTCCATCATCAGCCTCCCTCGCCGATCGTCGGCGACGTGGCGTTCTACCGGCGGCTGGCGCGCCAGGCCGCCGCACCAGTGCTGGAACTGGCATGTGGCACCGGCCGTATCGCGGTCGCCTTGGCGCTGGATGGGAGCGACGTCACCGGCCTCGACGTCTCGGAAGGCATGCTGGCGATTGCCCGATGCAAGCGCGACGCCCTGCCCGAGATGGCACGCGCGCGACTGGTGCTGCACGCGGGCGACATGTGCGAGCTGGAGTTGGGCCAGCGGTTCGGCCTGATCTTCATCGCCTTTCGTTCCTTCCAGCACCTGCTGACGATCGATCTGCAGCGCAAGGCGCTCGCGGCCATGCAGCGCCATCTCGCGCCCGAGGGCCGCCTCGCGCTGCATCTGTTCGATCCGCGCCTCGAGTTGTTGATCGAAGGAATAGCTGCTCTGCCGAAGGTCTCGGGGATCGATCCGGCGACGCAGCGCCGCTACACCGGGGAGGTGCTGCGGGCTAGCTTCGATCATGTGGCGCAGGTGCGTCGTGACCTCTGGCAGTACACGGAAATCGACCCGTCAGGCGCGGTGCTGGAGCGGGCGACTCGCGAAATGGCGCTGCGCTGGACATATCGCTGGGAGCTCCACCATCTGCTGGCACTGAGCGGCTTCGCCGTGGAGGCGGAGTACAGCGATTTCGCCGGTTCGCCACCGGCATATGGCAAGGAACTGATCGTGGTCGCGCGATGACGGATCATGCAGCGCTTCTGCGGTGTCTGCGCAGGTGGGGCCTTACGCCCGACGGCAGGTTGATCGAGACACATACCAGCCAGCTCCTGCCGGTATGGCATGCCGACGGCCCCGCGATGCTCAAGGTGCTCAAACCGGCCGGCGACGAGCAGGCGGGCGCCGCTCTGCTGCGCTACTTCGCCGGCATTGGCGCCGTTCGCCTGATCGCCGCCGATGACGATGCCTGGCTGATGGAGCGAGCAGGCGGCGATCCGTCGCTGACCGGCATGGCCCTGTCCGGGGGTGATGATCGGGCCGCGGCGATTCTCGCAGATTGTGTTGCGCAACTTCACGCTCCGCGCGATGGATCGCCACCGGGCGGGCTGAGCAGATTGCACGCCTGGTTCCATTCGCTGTTTGCACACGAGGCCGAGCTGCCCATTCTGGCGCGATGCGCCGGCGTGGCCCGCAATCTGTTGGCGACGGAGCAGCAGATTGTCATCCTGCATGGCGATATGCATCATGACAACGTCTTGCACAGCCCGCGTGGCTGGCTTGCCATCGATCCGAAGGGGCTGATCGGCGAACGCACGTATGAGTTGGCCAATCTGCTGTGCAATCCGCAGCCGCACGGCGATATCGTGCATCGACCCCAGCGGATGCTACGGCTCGCCATGCTTTATGCGGAACGGCTTGCGCTCGACGTCCAGCGTGTCCTTGGTTTCGCCTTGGCACATGCCGGGTTGTCGGCGGCATGGTCGCTGGAGGACGGTCGTGACGCGGGCTATCGCCTGACGTGTGCCGAGGTACTCGATAGGTTGGTTGCATGACACATCGAGCGGCGGCGAGGTCATGCCAGCGAGACTCGGTAATCGGCTACAATCCCTGTTCGACCATATCGATCACCCGCTGGCCGATCTGCCGGGCTTCCGCGGACGTGAGCCGCCACAGAGGGCCTTCGAGCACCAGCATGGCGATGCCATGCACCGCCGACCACGCGAGATATTCCGCGCCCGGCCGCCGCTCTGGCGGCAGCAGGCCCGCCTTGACCATCTCATCGAGCGCCGCGCCAAGCAGTTGGTACGGATTGAGCCCACTCCTGCCAGCCATTGCCGGATTGTTCGTCGTCTCGGGTTCGCCCGGCACGGCGAATGCGGCGCGGAACAGGCCAGGCTCGGTCCGGGCGAAGCGCAGGTAGGCGGTACCGATCGCGCGAAGGCCGGCGCGCGCCGCGTCAGCGCCGCGCTTGCCGCGGCGCTGCCGGGTCAACTCCTTCTCCATCGCCATGGCCAGGGCGGCCAATGCCGAAGAACGTACCGCCTGCAACAGCGCGCCGCGGCTGGCGAAATGGCGGTACGCCGCGTTCGGCACCACCCCAGCGCGTCGCGTCGCCTCGCGCAGTACAACCGCATCGGGCCCCCCGACGCGCGCCAGCGCAATCCCCGCGTCCAACAGCGCCTGCCGCAGGTCGCCGTGGTGGTATGTGCGGCGCGGCGGCATCTGGCTCATGGCCCCTGGTTCGTTGCCTCGCAGAAAACCGTGCGGGGCGTCCAGCCGGGCTACAACAGACCGCTGCTCCGGTACGCGTCGCGCAGCGGCGCCACGAAGCCGATGCTGTCGAGGCGCAGCTCGCCGCCGGCACCGGCGATCTCCGGCTGCCGCGGCCATGCGCCATCAGGCCCGCGCCGATGGATTTCGGCGACGATCGCGGCGGAATGCACCACCACGATCTCCTGCACGCCGGGTATCGTCATATAGGCGCGGATATTGGCCCGCGTCTTCGATACGTTGGTCGGCGACAGGATCTCGATCAGTACCAGCGGTTCGTGCATCAGGTGCTCGCCGGTGGGCGGCGCGCAGGTGATACCGAGGGCGGGGGCGAGGCAGTTGTGCTCGGATCGCTCGGCCGGGACCACGCCGGGTGCTGTGACGATCCGGCACTGGCTGCTCCGGGCCCTAAGATGTGCAGTGATCAGATAGGCTAGTTCGGACTGGATTGAGCCATGCCGATCGGAAGCGGGCGCCATCATTTCCGGTTCGCCATCCCGCAACTGCCAGAGCGCGCCGGACCGGTCATCGGGTTCCCATTGCAGGAACTCGGCGACGGTCATGCGGGGCGGCAGCTTCAGCGCGGACGACATGAACCGAACATGCGCGCTGACGCGTTTGGCTTCAAGCCGCGGTTCTTGCGGGCCTCCGGCGCTCGCGCCCACAATGGTCCGAGCCACGAGAGGCGCACCATGAACCAGATCCAGCTTCGCCACGGCATCTTCCTGCCGCCATTCCATCCGATGGACGAGAACCCCGCGGCGTGCATGGACCGCGACCTCGAATTGATGCAGTGGCTCGATCGCCTCGGGTTCCATGAAGCCTGGATCGGAGAACACCATTCCGCCGGCTGGGAGACGATCAGCTCGCCCGAGCTGTTCATCGCCGTCGCGGCCGAGCGCACGCGGTCCATCCGCTTCGGCACCGGCGTGATCTCGCTGCCGTACCACAATCCGCTGATGGTGGCGAACCGGATCATCCAGCTCGATCACCACACGCGCGGCCGTGTGATGTTCGGCGCCGGACCGGGCTTGCTGGCGTCAGACGCGCTGATGCTGGGCATCGATCCTAATACGCAGCGGGACCGAATGGCCGAGTCGCTGGATGTCATCCTGCGTTTCTTCCGCGGGGAGGTGGTGACCGAGAAGACCGACTGGTACACCTTCGTCAACGCGCGGGCACATCTGCGCCCGTATACACGACCGCACCCCGAGGTCGCGGTTGTCAGCGCGGTCACGCCGTCGGGCGGGCGGCTCGCCGGCAAGTACGGCCTCAGCATGATCTGCGTCGCAGCCACCAACCCGTTCGGCTACGACGCGCTCGCCGCCAACTGGCAGATCGCCGGCGACATCGCGGCCGAACAGGGGCGCACGATGGATCCTTCGCGGCTGCGCCTGGTCGGGCCGATGCACATCGCCGAGACGCGCGCCAAGGCGTTCGAGAACGTGAAGTTCGGGTTCGAGCGCTACCTCGGCTATCTAAACAACAACCAGCCGCGCTTCATCGTCCCGCCCGGCCAGGATGCCGCGGAGTGGTTCGTCGAGAACAGATACGGCGTGATCGGCACGCCGGACGATGCAATCGCACTGATCGGGCGGTTGCAGGGAAAGCAGGGCGAATTCGGCGTGTTCCTGCAGCAGGGGCACAACTGGGCCGACTGGGAAGCCACCAGGCGCTCCTATGAATTGTACGCCCGATACGTGATGCCGCACTTCTCCGGCGATAACCTCCCGCGCGTCGAATCGTTCAGTTGGTGCACCGAGCATCGCGACGAGCTTGCCGAGAAGCGCTCTGCCGCGGCGCGCGCCATGTTCGATAAGCACGAGGCGGAGATGCGCGTGCGTCAGGGCACAATGGCGCGGCCGAAGCAGGGGCGCGAGGCCTGGTGAGGTGGCCGGCGCCGTGTGTCAGGCGTCCAGCACGAACGCGGCGGCCATCAGCTTGCGCGTGTACTCCTCGCGTGGGCGGGCGAACACCGCGTCCGCATCGCCTTCCTCGACGATCCGGCCATGCCGCAGCACGACGATCCGATGCGCAAGAGCGCGCACCACTTTCAGATCGTGGCTGATGAACAGGTACGCCAGCCGGTGCGCCTGCTGCAGCCGCCGCAGCAGCTCGACGATCTGCGCCTGCACCGACATGTCCAGCGCGCTGGTCGGTTCATCGAGCACGACGAAGCGCGGCTTCAGCACCATCGCGCGTGCGATGGCAATACGCTGACGCTGACCGCCGCTGAACTCGTGCGGATAGCGTTGTGCTGTATCGGCGGGCAGCCCCACCTCCTCGAGTTCCGCCGCCACCCGGCGCTCGCACTCGGCCTGGCTGATGCCGCGTTCATGCACACGCAGCCCCTCCGCGACAATGTCGCCCACCTGCAATCGCGGCGACAGGCTGCCATACGGATCCTGGAACACAATCTGCATGCAGGAGCGCAGATTGCGCATCTCCCGGCGTCCAAGCGCCTCGATATCGGTGCCGCCGAACATGATCTGTCCGGTGGCGCGTTCCAGGCGCAAGGACGCCAGTGCCATCGTGGTCTTGCCGGATCCCGATTCGCCGACCAGGCCGACAGTCTCGCCCTCGCGCACCGCGATCGATACGCCGTCCACCGCTCGCACGTGCCCGACGGTGCGGCGCAGGACCCCGCGCCGGATCGGGAAATGCACCTTCACCGCGTCCGCCCGCAGCAGGCATTGCGCGTCGTTCGGCAGCGGCGCCGGGCGGCCCTGCGGCACTGCCCCGAGCAGGGCGCAGGTGTACGGATGGATCGGCGCCTCGAACACCTCGGCGACGCGGCCGGATTCCACAATCGCACCTTCCTTCATCACGCAGACCCGGTCGGCAAAGCGGCGCACGATCTGCAGGTCGTGGGTGATCAGCAGCAGCGCCATCCGGTGGTCGGTCCGCAGTCGGGTCAGCAACTTCAGGATCTGCGCCTGGATCGTCACGTCGAGCGCCGTGGTCGGCTCGTCCGCGATCAGCAGCGACGGGTTGTTGGCCAGAGCCATCGCGATCATCACGCGCTGCCGCTGGCCGCCGGATAGCTGGTGCGGGAACGCCTCCAGGCGCTGTTCGGCATCGGCGAAACCGGCCTCGCGCAGCGCGTCGATGACCCGCTGCCGCAGGCTATGTGCTGGAATGCGCCGGTGCAGCGCAATGGCTTCGGCGATCTGCCGGCCGATGCGATGCAGCGGGTTCAGGCTGTTCATCGGCTCCTGGAAGATCATGCCGGCGAGCACGCCACGGGCGCGATGCAGCGTGGTTGGGGGCGCGCCGATCATCTGCTCGCCGTTCAGCAGGATGCTGCCGGCCGGATTGCAGCCTCCGGGCGGCAAGAGCTGCAACAACGACAGCGCCGTCACCGACTTGCCCGAACCCGATTCCCCAACCAGCGCCAGGGTTTCGCCACGTTCCAGGGTGAACGAAACGTCCCGTACAACGCACCTTGCGCCAAAGGCAATGGACAGTTTCTCGACTTCGACCAGGCTCATGCCGTCAGGCCGGCAACCGGCGCGGGTCGAACGAATCGCGCACCGCTTCGCCGATGAAAATCAGCAATGTCAGCACGCCGCCCAGCACGAAGAACGCTGTGAAGCCAAGCCACGGCGCGCTCAGGTTGCTGCGCGCCTGCGCCACCAGCTCGCCCAGCGATGGCGAGCCCGGCGGCAGTCCGAAGCCCAGGAAATCCAGCGTCGACAGCAAGGTGACCGAACCCGACAGGATGAACGGCAGATAGGTGAGCGTCGCCACCATGGCATTCGGCAGGATGTGACGCCACATCACCGTGACATCGGATACGCCCAGCGCCTTCGCCGCCCGCACATATTCCAGGTTGCGCCCGCGCAGGAACTCGGCACGCACCAGGCCGGTGAGGCTCATCCAGCGAAACAGCAGCAGGAACAGCAGCAGGACCCAGAAGCTCGGGGTGATGATGCTGGAAAGGATGATCAGCAGATACAGCTCCGGCATGCCGTTCCAGATCTCGATGAAGCGCTGGAACAGCAGATCCATCAGGCCGCCGTAGTAGCCCTGCACCGCGCCGGCGACGATGCCGATCGCCGAGGTGACCGCGGTCAACGAGAACCCGAACAGCACGGAGAGGCGAACGCCATAGATCACTCGCGCCAGCACGTCACGCGCCTCGTCGTCCGTGCCGAGCAGGTTCTGCCATGTCGGCGGCGAGGGCGCGGGGGTCGGCAGGTTATGCACGCTGGTGGCGTAGCTGTAGGGGATCGCCGGCCAGATCATCCAGCCGTGCGCCTTGATCATCAGTTGCAGCTCGGGGTCGGAATAGTCGGCCTCGGTCGGCATCAGGTCCGAGCCAAACGTGTCCTCGCTGTAGTCCTGCAGCACCGGGAAATACCACTGACCGTTGAAGCGGATCAGCAGCGGCCGGTCGTTGGCGATGAACTCGGCGAACAGGCTGGTGCCGAACAGCACCACAAAGAGCCAGAACGAAATATAGCCTCGGCGATGCTGACGGAAGATCGCCAGCCGCCGCCGCGTCGCCGGGGACAGCGTCACCGCCGCGCCTCGAAGTCAATGCGCGGGTCGACGATCGTGTACAGCATGTCGCCGACGATCTGCATCAGGAGACCGAGCAGGGTGAAGATATACAGCGTGCCGAACATCACCGGATAGTCCCGCTGGATGGCCGACTGGAAACCGAGTAGCCCCAGTCCGTCTAGCGAGAACACGATCTCCACCAGCAGCGCCGAGGTGAACAGGATGCCGATGAACGCCTGCGGGAAGCCCGCGACCACCAGCAGCATGGCGTTGCGGAACACATGGCCATAGAGCACCCGCCGTTCATTGGCCCCCTTGGCGCGCGCCGTGACCGTATACTGCTTGCCGACCTCCTCCAGGAAGCAGTTCTTGGTCAGCATCGTCAAACTCGCGAACCCACCCGCCACCACCGCAATCGTCGGCAGGACCATGTGCCAGGCGTAGTCGGCGATGCGCGCCGGAATGCTCCAGTTCGCTGCGCCGTCGCTGGTTAGGCCGCGCAGCGGAAACCACTGGACGTAGCTGCCGCCGGCGAACAGCACAACGAGGATGATGGCAAACAGGAAGCTCGGGATCGCATAGCCGGTCAGCACGACGGCACTGCTCGCCAGATCGAAGCGGCTGCCGTTGCGCACCGCCTTGGCGATGCCCAACGGAATCGAGATGCAGTACACCAGTAGCGTCGACCACAAGCCGAGCGAGATGGATACCGGCATTTTCTGCAGAATGAGCTGCAAGACCGACTGGTCGCGGAAGAAGCTGCGGCCGAAGTCGAACCGGAGATAGCCGCCGACCATGTCGAGAAACCGCGTGAGCGGCGGCTTGTCGAAGCCGAACATCTTCTTGATGTCGGCCACTACATGCGGATCGAGGCCTCGGGCGCCGCGATAGGAGCCGGAGCCGCCGAATTCTGTCGTCGCGGACCCGAGCCGCGAGGACAGATCGCCCTTGCCGCGCAACTCCGCCATCATCTGCTCGACCGGGCCGCCGGGCGCGAACTGCACGACGACAAAGTTGATGGCAATGATGCCGAACAGGGTCGGAACGACCAGCATCAGCCGGCGGATCAGATAGGCGGTCATTTGGATGAAAGGGCTGGCCCCTCCCTCCTGCCCGGCTCCGCTGGAAGAAGGGGAGTTCGGCGCAGCGTCACTGCTGCTTCGCCGCCTCGATCACCGTGGACTTGGCCGGGTCCACCCACCATGTGTCGAAATTGAAGCCCTGGCGGATCGGCTTGTCGGGATGGCCGAAGCGGTCCCAGTAGGCGATGTGGAACGATTCGCTGTCCCAGTTGGGAACCAGGTACCAGCGCCACAGCAGCACACGGTCCAGCGCCCGCGCCGCCGTCGTCAGCGTCTGGCGGTCCTGCGCGGTGACGACGCGCTCGACCAGCGCATCGACCGCCGGATCGCAGATGCCCGGTACATTGGCGCTGCCCTGCGCCTTGGCCGCTGCGCAGGTGAAGTAGTCACGTAGTTCGTTGCCGGGAATGTCGCTCTCCGGATAAACCATCATGATCATATCGAAATCGAAGTCGTCGGTCAGGTGCTGATACTGCGCCGGGTCCACCGTGCGCACCCGTGCATCGATGCCAAGCTTCTGCAGCAGTTGCACGTATGGCAGTGCCGGGCGCTCCAACGACGGGTCGTCCAGCAGGATGGTGAAACTCATCTGCTGACCGCTCTTGTCCACCAGCTTGCGGTCCTTCACCGCCCAGCCGGCCTCCTCCAGCAGCTTCAGGGCGCGTCGCAACTGTTCGCGGTTGTTGCCGGACCCATCGGTGACCGGCAGCTTGAACGGCTCGGTGAACAGCGCCGGCGGCAACTCCTTGCGGTACGGCTCAAGCAGCTTCAGCTCTTCGCCTTGCGGAATGCCGGACGATGCGAGGTCGCTGTTGCTGAAGTAACTCAGCGTCCGCACGTAGCTGTTGTAGAACAGGTTCTTGTTCTCCCACTCGAAGTCGAACGCCTCGGCCATCGCCTGGCGCACCAGCGGGCTGGCGAACACCGCACGGCGCGTGTTCATCGCGTAGCCCTGCATGCCGGTCGGCAGGTGATGCTTGAAGTCGCCCTTGATCACCAAGCCCTTCTGCACGGCAGGAAAATCGTAGGCGGTGGCCCAGTTCTTCGAGATGTTCTCGCTGCGCAGATCGATCTGCCCAGCCTTGAATGCCTCCATCGCCACGGTGGTGTCACGGAAATACTCGATCTTCACCCGATCGAAGTTGTTGGTGCCCTTCGCGGTCGGCAGGTTGGCCGCCCACCAGTCGGGACGCCGCTCGTACACGACATTGCGGCCCAGCTCGAAACTCGCGACGCGATAGGGACCCGAACCCACCGGCGGATCCGCAAGCGGCTTGGTGAAGTCGCGGCTTTCAAAGAAGTGCTTCGGCAGGATCGGCATGCCACCCAGAATCAGCGGCAGCTCGCGGTTCTCGTTGGACTTGAAGTGGAACACCACGCGACGTTGGTTCTCCACGACAACATCCTTCACATCGGCCATCTGGATACGGAAGCTGGGGCGGCCTTGCGCCAGCAGCGTATTATAGGTCCACGCGACGTCGTCCGCGGTGATCGGCACCCCATCGGAAAACTTCGCCTCGGGACGCAGTTCGAACGCAACCCAAAGCTTGTTCGCCGGCAACTCAATCGTCTGCGCGATATGACCGTATCCCGTCGCCACCTCGTCCGCGGAGCTTGTCAGCAGGCTCTCCCAGACATGGCCGATCGATGAACCGGAACCGGAACCTCCCGGCAGGATCACCCACGGACTGACCATGCCACCGGTTGCCGTGCCGCGCAGAATGAACGGATTGAAGCTGTCGAACGAGCCGATCGAGGCGAGTGTGACTTCGCCGCCTTTCGGCGCGTTGGGGTTCACGTAGGGGAAATACGGAAAATCTGCCGGCAGCGCCGGTTTCGACAGAATGGCGATCGCGTGGCTGCGGGTGATCGGCCCATCGTCCGCCGATGCCGCGGTGGCGGTGCAGGCGAGCAGGAGCAGGGCGGCAATGGTGCGCATGGCGCGCGAACATGTGCCGACCCGGCGCTTCTGACAACTGAAGACTAGGTAAGCAGGTCGACGATCGCGGGAAGCAGCGTCGGGTCGCCGACCGAAAGCACGCGTCCGTCGCCGTCGGGGCGCAGCGTCTGGCCGCGCCAGTCCGTCACCCGGCCGCCGGCGCCTTCCACCACCGGAACCAGTGCCGCCCAGTCCCAGAGCTTCATGGTGCACTCGGCGATCACGTCGATCTGCCCCAGCGCCAGCAGTCCATGCGCGTAGCAGTCACCGCCCCAGTAATTCCGCCGCACCGCAGCACGCAGGCGTTCCCAGCGCGGCAGATCGGGCCCGAGCATCATCTCCGGGCTGGTGCAGGACAGCTCCGCCTGGCCGAGCCTAGGGCAGGGCCGGCAGCCTGGCCTGCCGCCATACGGGCCGCGAAACACGGTGCGTCGGCCCACGGCGCCGACCCAGCGTTCGCGTGTCACCGGCTGGTCGATGACGCCCACTATGGGTGTCGCCCCGTCGAGCAGCGCGATCAGCGTGCCGAAGGTGGGCCGGCCGCTGACGAAGGCGCGTGTCCCGTCGATCGGGTCCAGCACCCAGCGGAACCGTGCGTCGGGACGGTTCAGGCCGAACTCCTCGCCCAGGACGCCGTGCTGTGGGAAGTGCTCCGCGAGCACCGCCCGCATCGCCTGCTCGGCGGTGCGGTCGGCAATGGTGACCGGCGATCGGTCGTCCTTGGTGTCCACCGCGAACCCGGTGCGAAACAACGGCCGGACCGCGGCGCCGGCCACGTCCGCCGCCGCCTCGGCGCCGGCGATCAACCGGTCGAGTTCGGCCACGAACGCCGGATCGCCAGGCAACCGGGTGCGGTGCCTATTGCTTGGCCGGCGCGGGCGGCGCGGCTGGCGCCGATGCCGATCCGCCGGCCGCCGGCCCGCTGCCGGGCGCGCCGCCCGGCTTGGCCGACGCCTCCGGGGCCTTCGGCTGGTTTGCCGTGGTCCCCGGGGCGCCGGAGGTCGGGGTCGTGGTGGCCGGTGCCTTCGCCTCTTCGGGCTTCGGGAGCGGCACCGGGTTGTCGGACAGCGTGCGGAGATAGGCGATCACGTCGGCCCGCTGCTTGTCGTTGGTGATCCCCGCGAACGACATCCGTGTGCCAGGGGCATAGGCACTCGGCTTGTATAGCCAGTGGTTCAGCGCATCGAAGGTCCAGGGCTGGCCTTTGAACTTTTCCATCGCCGACGAGTAGTTGAACCCGGCCTCATGATCGTGCGGCCCGCCGACAACCCCGTAGAGGTTGGGGCCCACGCCCGGCTTCCCGCCCTTATCGAAGGTGTGGCACGCGATACAGACCTTATGGGTGTACTGCTCGCCGTCCTGCACGTTGGCGCTGGCGAGCAGCGGCTCGATCGGCGCGGGGCCGGCCGGCTTCGCCTCGCCGCCGCCAGGGGCCGCCGGCGCCGCGGCGATCGCCAGAGCCGGCTTCTCCGGCAGCCGCTCGCGCACCAGGGCGTCGCCGATCAGGCCAGTGAGAAAGAACAGGATGCCGCCGACCAGGATTGCGGCTATCCCCTTGTTGACCTCCATACTGTCCATACGGCGTGACTTCCCCGTCCAAACCCGAGCGCGCAGAGGCTCCCGGCGCGACATTGCATGCGGCCGTCCGCCTCCATAAGCTTCGGGCACCATAGGGACTCGCCCTTGGCCCATCAACCCGCGAACCCCCGGGAACCCTCCCGTGAACCCCATCCTCGTCATCCCCGCCCGCATGGCTTCCACGCGTTTGCCCGGCAAGCCGCTCGCCGACATCCATGGCAAGCCGATGATCGTGCACGTGCTGGAACGTGGCCGGGAAGCCGATCTCGGGCCGGTCGCGGTCGCCTGCGGCGAGGCGGCCATCGCCGATGCCGTGCGCGCAGCGGGCGGGCGGGCGGTGCTGACCGACCCCGCCCTGCCATCCGGGTCGGATCGCATATTTGCCGCTCTGGCCGAACTCGACCCGGACGGGCGGCACGACGTGGTGGTGAACCTGCAGGGCGATGTGCCGACGATCACCGGAGCCCAACTCCGGCAGGTGATCGCGCCATTGCGCGATGCGGCGTGCGACATCGGCACTCTGGTGCTGCCGATCGCCTCCGAGCAGGAGGCCAACACGGCATCCTTCGTGAAGGCCGCCTGCGCCTTCGCCCGCGGGCAAACAGTGGCTCCGGCATTGTATTTTTCCCGCCAGCCGATCCCGTGGGGTGACGGACCGCGCTGGCACCATGTCGGCATCTATGCCTATCGGCGTGCCGCGCTGCAGCGCTACGTCGCGCTGCCTCCGTCGCCGCTGGAGGTGCGCGAACAGCTGGAACAACTGCGGGCGCTGGAGGCCGGCATGCGGATCGGGTGCGCCCGGATCGACCATGGGCTGTTCGGCGTCGATACGCCGGACGACCTGGAGCGCGCCCGCCGGCTGCTGGCGCCCGCCGGCCGCGCATGACTGGCAGGATCGCCTTCCAGGGCCTGCCAGGCGCCTATTCCGATCTGGCATGCCGCGTCGTCTATCCCGACATGACCACGCTGCCTTGCGAGTCGTTTGAGAGCGCGATGGACGCGGTGCGCGAGGGGCGTGCCGAACTCGCCATGCTGCCGTGCGAGAACAGCCTGGCCGGACGGGTGCCGGATATTCATCACCTGCTGCCCGAATCCGGCCTGTTCGTCGTGGGCGAGCACTTCCATCGCGTCGAGCACTGCCTGCTCGGGGTAAAGGGCGCCGAGATGGGCGATCTGAAGCGGGCGCATTCGCACACGGTGGCACTTGGGCAGGTGCGCCACAGTCTGCGCCGGCTGGCGCTGGCCCCGGTGGTCCAGGCGGACACCGCCGGTGCGGCGCAACTGGTCGCGCAGTGGGGCCGGAAGGAGGAGGCGGCCATCGCCTCGGGGCTGGCGGCCGAAATCTACGGTCTCGATATCATGGCGGCGAACATCGAAGATGCCGCGCACAACACCACCCGCTTCTACGTCATGGCGCGCCAGGCGCGCACACCTGACCCGGCGCTGCCCGACCTGATGACGACCTTCGTGTTCCGGGTGCGGAACGTGCCCGCGGCCCTCTACAAGGCACTCGGCGGCTTCGCGACCAACGGGGTGAACATGACCAAGCTGGAGAGCTATATGTTGGCCGGCCACTTCGTCGCGACGCAGTTCCTGTGCGACGCGGACGGACATCCCGAGCAGCCGGCCCTCAGGCGCGCGCTCGAGGAGCTGTCATTCTTTTCGTCTGAGGTGCGGGTTCTCGGGGTCTATCCCGCGGCACCGTTCCGGCTCGAACAGGGCAGCTAGCTGGTCAAGCAACTCGCGCGCAAACCAGGTTACGGCGATGGGCGTTGCCTCTCCGGCACATCCAAGCTAGCCTGGGGTGAGGCGACAAGATGTGGCTGGGGGAGCGAATAATCCATGGCGAGCTACGTCTTTTACGGCCACGGCGGCCGCGAGGCAGGCACGTCATCAGGCACTTACGTAGTTCCGCCGGGTGTCACCATTTACTTCTTCGCGCTGGATTCCGAGATCCTATACGACAGCGCGGCAGCAATAATCCGTAATACTCTTCTGCGTGCACATCCAAACGAGATGGCGGTTCAGGGTGTTGCTCGCGACATCAAGCGCGCCTGGGACAAAGTCCCCAACTATAAATTGACCGGTGACTCCAATTTGCCCGACCCAACAGGGGTGTACCTGGTTGGAACGAACAAGAGCGGCGGACCGGCTATGCCGCTCTTGCACGGCTCATCAAAATATCTCTCGGATCTCATCGGCGGTGCGGGCAAGGGAGGCGTTCTAGGTAACATCATTTATTGGATGGCCTGCCGCGCCGCGCCGGATAACTCGAACAACATCGATGATAATGCTGATGCCGTCACGAGTGCGATCAATGGCAATTCCATGACATGTATCGAACAGGCAAGCGCTCAGGGCCGTTCACCGAGTGCCGTCAAGATGATTGGTAGCTGGCACTGAGCGGAAATTACTGGTCGATCAGCGAGGCTGCCGCAGGACCATGGAGCACCACGACCTCGGCCCGGCGTGCCGGCTCTGGAACTGTGGCCTGGTGGGCGCCAGTCGGCCCGGTCTGTAATCGAGGATCGCGTGGCGACGCTTTCAGCCTGCAACAGGTGCGCTTAACGCATCGCCATGGTCACGCTGCTGTGCCCAAGTGCGGACTGGATGTCTGCGAGGTGGCGCCATTCCGGAGCAGCGAGCCGGTGAATGGGCGCCGCTCGGCGCTGGTATCGACTTTCGATGAAAGTCGATACGTCGCTTGTTGTCCGAGTGTCCGCTCCACGCGGCGGAACGTGGTCGGACACGCCTCACGTTCCTCTGCAACCGGACACTAGTCTAAGCCGATTGCAGCGCCGCCTCCAGGCGGCGGGCGGTGTGTGCGGCGAGCGCGGTCGGTGTGCCGGCGAACCCCATCACCAGCCCGGTCATGCGCGGCTCGGCCGCGTAGTAGGCCCCGAGCGGCCCGACGGCGAGCCCGCGCGCGCGGCATGCGCGGACCGCAGCCGCTTCGTCCGCCCCGTCCGCCAGCCGTCCCACCATGTGCAGACCGCCAGGCGCGGGGATGGGAGCGACCGACGGCGCGTGGCGCGAAATGGCCGCCAACAGCGCGGTGCGGCGCCGGGCGTACTCGGTGCGCATCCGGCGCACGTGCGGCGCCAGCAGTCCCTGGCGCATGAACTCCGCCAGGATCGCCTGATTGATCGTGTCGATGCCGCGGTCCATCAATGTGCCGAGGCGGACAAAGGCTGCGACCAGTGGCGCCGGCACCACGGCGAAGCCGAGACGCAGCGCCGGGGCCAGCGTCTTGCTGAACGTACCGCAGTAGATCACCCGGCCGGCGCGGTCGAGCGTGGCAAGCGGCGGCAGCGGGTGGCCGCTCCAGCGGAACTCGGAATCGCAATCGTCCTCCAGGACCCAGGCATTTGCCCGCCCGGCCCAGTCGAGCAAGGCGAGCCGGCGCGCAACCGGCAGCGCGCCGCCAAGCGGAGTGGCGTGCGAAGGGGCGACCAGCGCCAGGCGCGCATCGGGCGCCCGCTCGATGCCGGCGGCCACGTCCAGGCCCTCCGCATCGCTGGGCACTGCCAGCGGCACGGCGCCGGAGGCCACCAGGGCGCCACGGCCGGCGATATAACCGGGATCCTCCACCCACGCGGCATCGCCCGGATCCAGCAGCAGTTCGGCCGCGATACGCAGGGCCTGCTGGGTGCCGGCGGTGACCACGATGTTGGCCGGGTCGGCCAGCAGGCCGCGCGTCGCGGCAAGATGCGCGGCGATCTGGGCGCGCAGCACCGGAAGGCCCTGCGGCGGCGGATAGCCCGTGAACTCACTCGGCAGCGACTTCAGCACCCGGGCGGCGCAGCGCGCCCATGCCTCCTTCGGAAACAGGTCGGGCGCGGGCACGCCACCGGCCAGCAGCGTACCGACCGAAGGGTCTCGGGCAGTGGCGGAGGTGGGCATCCGCGCGAGTTGTTGGCCACGCCGCGATAGCGAACTCGCCGCGGTCGGCGGCGGCACCGCGGGGTCGGGCGCCGCGTCCGGCAGATCCGGGGCCACGAAGGTGCCGCTGCCGGTGCGCGCCCGCACATAGCCCTCGGCTGCCAGCCGCTCGTAGGCCAGCACCACGGTCTGCCGCGCCACGCCAAGCTCGCTGGCGAGCGCCCGGGTGGGTGGCAGCCGTGCGCCCGCCGGCAGGGCGCCGGCCAGAATCCCTTGGCGAAGCCGATCGAATACTGCCTGCTGGCGGGTTTGGTCTGGCACGAACATGGCTATTGCGCCAAACACCGTAGTCCAATCGGTCGCTCGTTGCCAGACAGGCAGACCAACGCGTGCGACGCACGATCCGCCGCGTGAATCGGATACTCAAACCAAAGTGCGACGTGTCGACTTTCACTGAAAGCCGACACTAGCGGTGCTAGCGCCAGAAACTCTGTCGGTAGCCGGGGTCCCGGCCTGGAATCAGAAGCCCTCGCGCTCCAGCCGCTTGCGTTCGAGCTTGCGGGCGCGGCGGACTGCTTCGGCGGCCTCCCGGGCGCGCCGCTCGGAAGGCTTCTCGTAATGCCGCCGCAGCTTCATCTCGCGGAAGATCCCCTCCCGCTGCATCTTCTTCTTGAGCGCTTTCAGCGCCTGGTCGACGTTGTTGTCGCGAACGAGCACTTGCACTTGGCCGCCTTCTCCTTCTCTGCTGTGGCCATCCCCCGCGATCGGGGGACGCGCTATATCATGCGGTAAACGTGGAGGCTACATGGCCATTTTGAAGATAGCGCGCATGGGCCATCCCGTGCTGTTGCAAAACTGTGAGCCCGTGCCCGACCCAGGGGCGCCCGCGATCCGGCGGCTGGTCGCCGACATGATCGAGACGATGGAGGACGCTGCGGGAGCGGGCCTGGCCGCTCCGCAGGTGCACGTGCCGCTTCGGCTGTTCGTGTTCCGTGTCTCCGAGGCGCGTGGCCAGGAGGACGCCGATGACGTTCCGGTCGGCAATACGGTGGTGATCAATCCCGAAGTCGAGTTGCTGAGCGAGGACCGCGTGCTGCGCTGGGAAGGCTGCCTGTCGATACCCGGCCTGCGCGCCGCCGTGCCGCGCGCCCCACGCATCCGCTACCGCGGGGTTGACTGCGAGGGCCGGCGGATCGAGCGGGAGGTGTCCGGCTTCCACGCCGGTGTGGTGCAGCACGAGTTCGATCATCTGAATGGCATCCTCTACCCGATGCGGATGAAGGACTTCTCGCTGTTCGGCTTCACCGACGAACTCGCCCGTGCGGCGGCGGCGCGGCAGCCGGGGTGATGCCGCCGGAACGCAGCCCGGAACGCGACGCTGCCATCGCGGCGGCGCTGCCGCATATTCCGTTCGACGGCTGGACCGACCGCGCGGTACGCCATGGCCTGGCGAGCATCGGGGCCGCACCGGACGATGCGCCCCTGCTGTTTCCCGGTGGTTCGGCCGATATGATCGAGGCGTTCTGCGACTGGTCCGACCGCCGGATGGAGCAGGCCGCCGCCGCGCTGGACCCGGCGCTGCCGCTGCACCGGCGGGTACGTGCGGTCATTGCGCTTCGGCTGGACCAGAACCGGCCCCACAAGGAGGCAATTCGCCGCGCGCTGGCGCAACTGGCGCTGCCGAACCACGCCCGGGTCGCCGCGGCTGTGACCGCCCGCACCGTCGACGCAATCTGGCACGCCGCGGGCGATCGCTCGGCCGACATCAGTTGGTACAGCAAGCGGGCGATCCTCGCCGCGATCTGGGGCGCGACGCTGCTGTACTGGCTGCGCGACGTCGGCGAGGATGGCGCGGCCACGCTGGCTTTTCTCGATCGCCGCCTCGCCGGGGTCGCGCGGATCGGTTCGCTGCGCCGGCGGATGGAGGCGGCGATGGAACGATTACGACCGGCGTAAGGAGCCGACGATGTCAGATCGCTATGCCCGCTACACGCGCCTGAGCTTCGACCGGCCGCACCCTCGCGTCTTGCGCGTCACGATGGGCGAAGGACAGGAGCGTCCCAATCCGGTCGATGCGGCGATGCACCGCGAACTGGGCGACATCTGGCGCGACATCGACGCCGACCCGGACGTGAACGCCGCCATCATCACCGGCGCCGGCCGTGCGTTTTCCGCCGGCGGCGACTTCGCGATGATCGAACAGATCATGGCCGACTTCGAGGCGCGCGCCCGGGTTTGGAAGGAGGCGCGCGACCTCGTCTACAACATCATCAACTGCGGCAAGCCGGTGGTGAGTGCCATGCGCGGACCGGCGGTCGGCGCCGGCCTGGTGTGCGGGCTGCTGGCCGACGTCTCGATCGCCAGCAAGGATGCGCGGATCATCGATGGCCACACTAGGCTGGGCGTGGCGGCTGGCGATCATTCGGTGATCGTATGGCCGCTGCTGTGCGGCCTGGCGAAGGCCAAATACTATCTGCTGCTGTGCGATGCCGTCTCCGGTGCCGAGGCTGAGCGGATCGGGCTGATCTCGCTCGCGGTCGAGGGCGCGGAGCTGGATGGCAAGGCGCTGGAGATCGCGACGCGCCTGGCCGAGGGCGCGCAGAGTGCCATACGATGGACGAAATACGCACTGAACAACTGGCTGCGCATGGCGGGGCCATCGTTCGATGCGTCGCTGGCACTGGAGTTCATGGGCTTCACCGGGCCGGAGGCGAAGGAGGGTTTGGCCTCGCACAAGGCAAAGCGGCGCCCGGTGTTCCCCACGGGGTCGCCGGCCTAGTATCGCGGACTTGTTGGTTGAGCGCGCGATCCACGCTTCCGACGTTCCGCCCCAAGCACCGCTAGCACCACTTATCGGGCGATCTGCTGTAGCCCCCGTGTCATTGCGACGCCGGCGAAGGCCGGGGGAAGCAATCTCGGTCGTTGTTGCACGCCGGACGTGCCCGAGATTGCTTTGTCGCTGCGCTCCTCGCAATGACACCTGTCGGTATCGCGCGGCCTGAAGTCACCCTGCTGCTGGCGACCCCCCGAAGCATTCGCGGCAGCCTTGCCGGCGTGCCCGCGGCACTCTCCGGCAGCGCGAGCGCAAGCAGCAGGAACGCCGCGGCCGCAATCGCGCCAGACGCCAGGAACGCCGGCGAATAACCCAGGCGATCGACGATCTCGCCAGCCAACAGCCCGCTGCTGGACGCGCCAATCCCCTGCAGCGTGGCGATCCCGCCCTGCGCCAGATTGTAGCGGCCGGTACCACGCATGAAGTCGGCGATCACCAGCGGCGTGATCGCCCCGAATATTCCGGCGCCGATGCCATCCAGCAACTGCACGCCGATCAGCCACCAGGCCTGGTCGGACAGCGTGTAGAGCACGGCGCGAAGCGGCAGCACGCCGAAGCCGATCAACAGGATGCGCTTTCGGCCGATGCGGTCCGCGCTGCGCCCGACCGCGACTGCTATCGGCAGCATGATGAGCTGGGCGGCGATGATGCAGGCCGACATCATGGCGGTCGCCAGATCGTGGTGCGACTCCGCCAGCTTCTGCCCGACCAGCGGCAGCAGGGGCGCATTGGCCAGATGGAACAGCGCCGTGCAGATACCGTAGATCAGCAGCGGTCGGCAACCGCATAGCACCTGCCAAACCGGCGAACCGGCGCGCGGTTGCTGCTTCGCGGCCACATCGTCGGCACCGCGGGCGCGCTCATGGTCGATCGCTCCGGCCGGAATGGTCAGCACGGACACCGCCGCCAGCGTGGCGAAGACCGGCGCCAGCAGGAAGACGGCGCGTTGCGAGAAGATCCAGCCCACGACGCCGGCCGCAGCGGCGATCGCCACATTGCCGGCATGATCGAACGCCGCATTGCGGCCCATGCGGTGGGCCAGTTCGCGCCGCGCATAGAGCCCCAATGTCAAGGCGGCCACCGCCGGTCCGAACACATCGCCGACGACCGCCACCACCGCGTTGGCGATCATCACCGGCCAGAACACCGGCAGCGTGTAGATCGCGACCGCACCGAGAGCGAGAACGGCCAGGGGGAGAATGATCAGGAGGCGCTTGGCATGGGTGGCATCGATCGCCGCGCCGATCGGGGTCTGCACCGTCAGAGCAATCAGGCCGCCAAGCGTGGTCAGAACACCGACGCTGGACTGGCTCCAATGCTGCTGCGTCACGAGGAACACGTTCAGGTACGGCCCGAGCGCCCCGCGCACGTCCGCGAGCAGAAAATTCAGCGCGTCGAGCGAGGCGGGTTGAAACCGCATTGGCCGGCGCCTGTCAGGGAATCTCGCCGAGCAGCAGTACCGCCAGCGTCAGCAGCAGTGCCGGCAGCATCACCACCGTACCGATCCGCAAGAAGCGGGCAGCGCCGATCTCCAACCCCTCGCGCCGCAGCGCGGTCAACCAGAGGATGGTCGCGAGCGAACCGGTCACCGACAGATTGGGCCCAAGATCCACGCCGATCAGTGTGGCGCCGGCGACCAGGGGCGGTGCGTGCGCAGTCTGTATAGCGGTCCGTGCGATCAGTCCGGCGGGCAGGTTATTGACCAGGTTGCACAGTACCGCGGTGAGACTGCCCGCCGCCCAGGCTGTGCCGACAACGCTATGCGCGGCGGCCGCACGCAACATGTTCGTGACCAGCCCGAGCACACCTGTGCGATCCAGTCCCGCGACCAGCACGAACAGGCCAGCGACGAGTGGCAGCACACCCCAGGAGACGCCGCGTATCACGTGCCACGGCGCCTGCCGTCTTCGCAGCAGCACCGCGGCTGCCGTCGCGATGCCGGCCAGACAGGTCGGCAGCCCGAGCCGGCAGCCCAACGCCGAGGCCGCCATCAGCACCATGGCGGTGAGCACGATCCCGCAACCCGCGAGGCAACCGGTGCCAGGGAGTTGCGCCACCGGCACGTCGCTCTCGATGCGCTGTCGCAGTGCCGCGCGCTGGGTCAGCCACAGCAGCAGCCAAGTCGCCAGGATCGATATTGCCGATGGCAGCGAGTAGCGGGACAGCCACTGCAAGAGTGGTGGCATATCGCTGCCATAGATGACGAGGTTTGCCGGGTTGGAAATCGGCAGCACGAACGATGCGGCATTGGCGATGAAGGCGCAGGCCAGCAGATACGGCAGCGGCCGCTTCGCGCGCGCGGCGCGCGCGACGGCGGCAACCGCCGGGGTCAGGACCACGGCGGTTGCGTCGTTGGAGAGGAAGATCGTGACGAGGGTTCCCACCAGATAGACCGTGGCGAACAGGCGTGCGCTGGAGCCGCGCGCGCTGCGGGCGGCATGCGCGGCCAGCCATTCGAACAGGCCCTCCCGGCGTGCCAGTTCGGCGAGCAGCATCATGCCGGCCAGGAACAGATAGACGTCCGCGCCGTCCGCCGCCGCGTGCAGCGCGGCGGCTGGTGGCAGCAAACCGCCGATGACCAGCAGGATCGCTCCGGTAACCGCCCAGATCGCTTCCGGCAGGCGCCAGGGACGCAGGATCACGCCCACGGTCGCCAGGCCGGCTATCCCCCAGGTCGCGGCCAGGGCGTTCATGGGTTGTGGGCGCGCAAGATGTTGTCCTTCGACTGCGGGGCAAGAGGCCTGCCAGTCGCGGGGCAACCGCTGTGCCAACGTCAGGTAATTGGTTTCGCCCGTCGCCTTTAGGTGATCGGCCGCTAGCTGTCCCGAGAAGAGACAATCGGTGTCCCGTCAACGGACGCATCGAGGCCGTAGCGCACAAGCTTCTGGTACAGTAGCTGGCGGCGGATGCCGAGCTTCTCGGCGGCCTGCGTGCGGTTGCCCTGCGCCTCCGCCAGCGCGCGGCGGATCATCGCGGCCTCCAGCCGCTCGACCGCTTCGGGCAGCGTTCCGGCGAGCCAATCGAAATCCGCTTGCTGCCTGCCTGCCTCGTCGAGAAAGTCGAGATCGGCGGCCACGACCATCGGCCGCCGCACCAGGGCCACGACGCGTTGCATGGCGTTGCGCAGTTCGCGCACGTTGCCGGGCCACGCATGTGCCAGCAGTCGCGAGACCGCGTCGGTCGAAAGCTGTCTCGCCGCACCGGCGGCCTCGGCAAGGAAATGCTCCGCAAGCGGCAGTATGTCGGTCTTGCGCTCTCGTAATGGCGGGATCGAGACCGGCACCACGCCCAGCCGATAATACAGGTCTTCGCGGAACCGGCCCTGGCCGACCGCCTCCCGCAAATCGCGGTGCGTCGCCGCGATGACCCGCACATCGGTTGCGACAGGCCGCCCGCCCAGCGGCGTCACCACGCCTTCCTGCAGCACGCGCAGCAGCTTGGCCTGCATGCCTGGGTCCATGTCGCCGATCTCGTCCAGGAACAGCGTGCCCCCATGGGCTTCACGAAAGGAGCCCAGGCGGTCGGATACAGCGCCGGTGAACGCGCCCCGCACATGTCCGAACAGCAGGCTCTCCAGCAGCTCGCCCGGGATCGCCGCGCAGTTCACCGCGACAAAAGGCGCAGCCGAACGCTTGCCGTGGCGATGAATGGCGCGCGCGACGACTTCCTTGCCGGTGCCGGTTTCGCCCGACAGCAATACCGTCGCATTGCTGTCGGCCAGCAGCCCGATCGCCTTCTGCACGTCGCGGAAGGCCGCGCTGGATCCGATCAGGTCGCCCGCGACATACGATCGCTCGCCGGCGGGCGCGGTCGCCGCCGGCGGCAGGATACGCGCGAGCAGACCGCGCAACGCGTCGCGGCCGATGGGCTTGGCGATGTGGTCCGCCGCGCCCAGCCGCATCGCTTCGATGGTGTTGTCGCTGGTGGGAACCGCGGTCAGCACCGCGACCGCCGGCGGATCGCTCAGGCCGCGGAGACGGCGCAGCACTTCCAAGCCGTCGATCCCCGGCATGCGCAGATCGAGCAGCATCGCATCCGCCCGGTTGCGTGCGAGCCACGCCAATGCCGCCTCGCCATCGGCGGCCTCTACCGGAACGTGCCCGAGATCGGCCAGCGTGGTCGCCAGGGCGCCGCGCAGCGCGGCATCGTCGTCGACGATCAGGACGGTTGGCACGCGGGTCTCGATGGCAGAATAAGAGCGAACATTGCGCCCTCGCCGGCCGTTCGGCCAACGGCGCGCAGCAGTTCCAGCCGTCCGCCGTGCGCATCGGCAAGTTCGCGTGCGATCGCCAGGCCCAGGCCGGTGCCATCCGCCCGGCCCGTTGCGAACGGTTCGAACAGGCGATCCGCCATGTCCCCGGGAACACCCGAACCGGTGTCCTCTACCGTGATGACCAGTTCTTCCTGCTGTCGATGGGCGGCGACAATCACGCGCCCGCCCTCCGGCGCGTGGCGGATCGCATTGGCGAGCAGATTGTCCAGGATACGCCCGACGACCGCCGGATCGAGCATGACCGTCCCGCCATCGCTTCGCGTGTCGATCCGCACCCCCTTGTCGGCGGCAACGGCCGCATGGCGCCCGGCCTGTTCGGCGAGGAAGCCCGGCAGGTCCACCGCCACCGGCTTCGGTTCCACGCGCTGCGTCATCGCCAGCAATTCACCGACCAGAGCGTCGAGCCGTTCGAGCTGGGCCAACATGTCGCTGATCGCCTGCATGCGGCGCCTGTCGTCGCCAGCCAGCGCATTCTCGCCCTGCAGACGGGCAGCCGCGATCGGGTTGCGGATTTCGTGCGCCACCCCGGCGGCGACACGTCCAAGGCTGGCCAGCCGTTCGGCGCGTGCAACGCGCGCCGACAGCGCTTCCGACGCGCGCCGCGTCTCGGCCAGTCGCCGGCCGGCGTCGTTCAGCGCATCGATGACGCGATCGAGTTCGCGCTCGCCGGTGCGGGCGATCGCCGGCATGGGATCGCCGCCCGTGGCGGCCAGCGCGCGCTCGATGCCCCCGACGTGGCGTGCCCATACGATCAGCGTGCGGCCAAGCCAAGCGGACATCAGCAGCATCAGCGCGAACAGCACCCCAAGCCCAAGCACCAGCCGGGTGTAGCCAGGCACCGCGTTGACGCGGGTCATCGTCCATCCGGTCAAGCCCGCGGGCGCTCCCGGCAGCGGGCACGCTGACAACAGCAGGGTCTGGTCGCCGGATACCGTGCGATGATCGACCGGGCGCTGGTCGCGCGCCGCTTCGCGGTTGACCGTCTGGATCTGCTCCCGCTCCGCGGGCGGCAGGTCCGTCTTCGGTCCGGATCCCCGATAGGTCGGGAAGGCGTAGGCCAGCGGGCCCGCATCGGCCTGCCAGATCCCGCCCTCGACGCCTTCCTGGCGCGCCAGGGCAAGGCCGACGACCGCCACCAGGTCGTCGCCCTTCTCGTGCAACCCCAGTGCGTCGTTGTAGCCGTCGCGGATCAGATCGCAGGCGCGCGCGATCTCCGACGCCGCGCGCGCCACCTGCGCCTCGGTCGACTCCTGATAGAACTGCACGAGCAGCATGGCGATGGCGGCGCAGGCGAGCAGCGACAGGGCCCAAAGGGTGAGCAGGCGTGCGCGGAGACTGGCCAGCCTTGGCTTCATGTCCCGACAAGATAGACGGCGACCCCGCCTCGGCTACTCCGGCAACACCTCGATCGAATCGCCCACCGCGAAGCGGCCGCCCTCGACCACCTCGGCATGCACGCCAAGATCGGTGTGGCCGTACAACTCTCGAAGCTCGTCCAGCGGCCTGACATCCCTCTCCGCCGTTTCCGGGTTCACCTCGGTTGCCGGACACCGGGTGATCGGCTTGAGGACCCGCAGCACCGCGCCGCCCACCTGCAACTGCTGCCCGACCCAGGCGCGCTCGCTCCAGGCCGGCGCACCGCTGAACCAGATATTGGCGCGGAACCGCCGGCGATGCCGCCGTGACCCGACCTTCGCCTCATAGTCGCGCAGGCTGCCCAGGTTGATCAGGCTGACCACCTTGCGCCGCTGGTCGCAGAAGCTGTGGCCCGGCACGTGGTGGAATCGCGGCTGCCCGCGCGCCTCCTCGCCCAGAAACGCGCTCAGGAACGCGCCGATCCGCTCGCGCCCGGCCTCGGTCAGCGCGTTCTCCACCACCGCCGCCCCATCCGGCGCGCGGATCGCCAGCATGCCGCTGCGCGGCTCGAAGAACGAGAACAGCCCGGCGATGCGGGCGTTCTTCATCTGGCACATGAAGTTGGCCTTCTGCCGCCATTGCGGCTGGTCCGGGTCGAAGCCGGAGTCGCCCTGCGCCAGGGCGAACGCGCGATCCCACGGGATGCAGCCGCCCGCCTCCACCTGCGCCAGGTCCAGCGCCTCGGCCGTCAGCCCCTTTACCGGGTAGCGATACAGGTATTCGATTCGCATCAGCGATCCCCCTTGTCCGGCAGTCTGCCTGGACCCAACTGGAATGCCAAAGGGTCATGTTTCCGTTGCCTGATGAGGGATGGGGATAGCGACCGTCGCCTACGCAAAAGGGACAGACATGGACATTGAGAAATTCACCGAGCGGGCGCGCGGATTTCTGCAGGCCGCCCAGACCATCGCCATTCGCGAATTCCACCAGCAGATCACGCCGCAGCACCTGCTGAAGGCGCTGCTGGACGATGAGGAAGGCGCCGCCGCCGGGCTGATCCGCACCGCGGGCGGCGATCCGAAGGCGGCGCTTGCCGGCATCGAGGCGGAGCTGGCCCGCCAGCCCAAGGTGCAAGGTTCCGGCGCCGGTCAACCGCAGATCACCCCCGATCTGGTCCGCGTGCTGGATGGCGCGCAACAGGCCGCGACCAAGGCCGGCGACGACTACGTCGCGCAAGACCGGCTGCTGGTGGCGCTTGCCGCATCCGATTCGCCGGCGGCGCGGGCGTTGCGCAGCGCGGGGGCGAACCCGCAGGCGCTGGAGAAGGCGGTCAGCGACCTTCGCAAGGGCCGCAAGGTCACCAGCCCGAATGCCGAATCCACTTTCGACGCGCTGAAGAAATACGCGCGCGACATAACGGCGCTGGCGCGCGACGGCAAGCTCGATCCGGTCATCGGCCGCGACGAAGAGATTCGCCGCACCATCCAGGTGCTATCCCGACGCACCAAGAACAACCCCGTGCTGATCGGCGAGCCCTGCGTCGGCAAGACCGCGATCGTTGAGGGTCTGGCGCTCCGGATCGCCAACGGCGACGTGCCCGAGGGTCTGAAGAAAAAGACCC